>NZ_JBSFWK010000004.1:0-416723 GCF_053594815.1 Streptomyces sp. NPDC002577
TGCCCAGGACCCGCACCTTCCGGCTGCCGGCCACCAGGGTACGCAGCTCGTCGAGGGAGCCGGGGCGGTGCACCTCGTTCGGCGTGAAGGTGATGTTGCCTGCCCAGTTGGTCACGGTGCCGCCGTCGTATCCCGCTGTGTCGGTCACGGACTGTAGTCCTCCCCTGTTCACGATGTGCCGTCGCCGTGCAGGTTATCTCCCGTGCCTGGCGTACGGATCTTGCTGGGGGAGTCAGCCCTCGTCGAACCGGGGCGGGTCGAGCCGGCGGGGCGCGGGGCGGCGAGGTGCGATGTCGCGGGACCCCTGACCTTCGGTCACCTGGAGCCGTACCGCACCTCTGCGGCCGGAAAGAGGGAGGGCGTCGTTGCGTGCCATGACGTTTTCGTACTGGCGGATGAGCTCAGCCGTGTGTGTTCTGTGTGCTGCGGACCCGTTGTCGAGGCCTTGTTGTGCTCGCAGCAGTTCGCCGTAGATTGTCGCGTAGGAGCCGCACAGTTTGATCTTCTCTTCGGTCCGTTCACTCAGCCCGGTGACGTACGGGACAGCGATCACGAGGGCGGAGATCCCGGTGAGTACGGAGAGGATCACCTGTGCGGTGAGTGGCGAGGCGTGGGAGATGAGGGGCCACGCGAGGAGTCCTGTGGTGAAAATGATCGACGCCGCCACAACATTGTGCAGCTGGACCAGTTGCAGCAGGTGAACAGCTTCCCTGGGCATTCTCGTCGCCCAGTAGCCAGCGCCTCCGATGCATTGTTCGAGTCGCCGTGACAGTACCGCGTCAGGCGAGTTCTTCGACCTTCGAAAAATCTTCGACAGAAGCCTCATGGCACTCTCACGAAAGGAGGACGGTTCCTGAAACAGTGACTGCTGAGCGGCATGCTTCCCGGCATTGACGGTTCTATTACCAGATAATTGACCCGCATAGAGCAGTCGAGTGCCCCCGTCAGCCGATAAGTCGACCGCGAGTTTCACGGCTTCGAAACTGTGCAGGGCATGCTGTGGCGTCCGGGTGGCGTGGATTTTCTTCTGCGTGTCTTTGCGATCATGTGTGGCTGATCGCATAGTGAAGTGGTGAGGCGTATGGGTTATTGGCCGCACAGTGCTGGAGCCATCCGGAGCTGGGCGCTCTCGACGGGGTGATCCATGCCGGAAACCCCGGCCCGATTCCGGCGGGCCGGGGTTTCCAATGCCGCGTGGGCGGCGGTGTTGCCCTTCTGTGTCACTGCTTCTTCGTGGATTGCCCTTTCGGCTGGTTTCAGTAGTCGTAGTCCTCGTCGTAGTCGTCGTCGTAGTCGTCGTCGTAGCCCTTGTTGCCGTACTTGCCGTCGATCACCTTGAAGCTGCCCACGATCACATCGCCTTCGACGTTTGCGTCGACCACGAACTGGGAGGACTTGGGCGAGAGAATGGCCTCCGGAGTGTCGCTGCAGTTGACGGTGTCGAAGAACTCGACGATCTTGTTGCTGAGGTTCTCGACGTTGAAGGTCTTGGCGGCGACGGGGCCGTCGTGCTTGTGGCCGTGGACCTGGACGCTGGTGACGGGGGTGCACTGCCACTTGTGGGCCGGGTACTTCTGCCCGTTGACGATGATCTTGCCCTTCTCGCGGCGCTTCTCCTTCTTGCCGTGGCCCTTGTTCTCGTAGCCACCCTTGTTCTCGTAGCCGCCCTTGTTCTCGTAGCCGCCCTTGTTGCCGTACTCCTTCCCCTCTTCCTCGCCCTTCCCTTCCCCGCCCTTCCCGCCGGTGTCGCCGCCGAAGGGGGCGGAGACGGGGGCGGAGACGGGCGCGGCCTGCGGGGCGGCCTGGGGAGTACCGGTGGCGGAGGCGTAGGTCATTCCGGTCAGCGTCAGGGCCGCGACGCCAACGGCGGCGGTTGTCACGGCGACGGTGCGCTTCTTCATTTCGCTTTCTCCTTGATCTCAGAGATGTCGGCATCGGCGAGAAAAGCCGACCCGTGAATGAACGTACTGAGCGCGTTTTTGGCTGTCATCTCGGGCAGGGCCAAGGTGTGATCAGGAAAGGGCCGACCGGACGCATGTTGAGGGCGTGTCACGCGCCCTTCTCATTGCCTGGTCTCCCGTCAAGGGCCAGCAAAATCGGGGGTGTCCGATTGTATTTTGGACTGCCTGGGTGACTCGCCCCGAACTGTCACTCTCCCGGTCAGCCCCTCATGTAATCCGGGTGCCTCGTAGGCGGTGAAAGACGGTCAGCTGATGCCGTCCCCAGATGTGGCGACACGGCGGAGGATCGCCGGTCCTTTCTTTCTTACCGCGTTTCTGATAGAGGCGCAGAAGCTCTCATGCGTGGATTCGATGCGCCGAGATGACGAGCCGTCAGCCGTCAGCCGTCAGCCGTCAGCCGTCAGCCGTCAGCCGTCAGCCGTCAGCCGTCAGCCGTCAGCCGCCTGGTGCCGGCGTGCCGAGCCCTGCGCCACGCCACCGCACACCACGAGCGGATCGTCGCCCAGGGGCGCTCGAACCTCTCCTCCCGGTGTGCCGGCGAAGAACCCCTGACGACGCCCCCGGGCCGCCGCCGCGTAACGTGAGGACCCGAGCAGACGGGGACTCACGAGCTGAGGAGAGACATGGGCAGCCGTACCGCCGACAGCCGCACCGCGCTGGTCGAGGACCTGCTGGACCGGTTTCCGCACGTGCCGCGGGAGGCCGTCTTCAAGGAGGACCTGCTCCGCGGCGGCATCGCCTTCGACGAGTCCGCGCTCAGCGACACGGCAAACGAGGCGTCCGGCGACGTCAAGCCGAAGTCGTACTTCATCTTCTCCTTCGACCACGGCACGCTGCCCGAGCTGGGCGCCGCCGCGCTGCGCCGCCCGCCCGAGGAGATCGTCCTCACGGGCGGCCCGTACGACCTGCGCCGCACGGTGGTGTCGGTACGGGTGAACCCTGCGTCGCCGTACCGTGTCGCGGCGGACGACGACGGGATGCTCGGCCTCTACCTCGACGGAGCGCGGATCGCCGACGTCGGGCTGCCGCCGATGCCGGACTACTACCGGCACACCCTCGAGAACGGCAAGTCCGTCATGGAGGTCGCCCCCACCATCCAGTGGGGCTACCTCATCTATCTGACGGTCTTCCGGGTCTGCCAGTACTTCGGCGCCAAGGAGGAGTGCCAGTACTGCGACATCAACCACAACTGGCGCCAGCACAAGGCGGCCGGCCGCCCCTACACCGGCGTGAAGGACGTCGAGGAGGTACTGGAGGCGCTGGCCATCATCGACAAGTACGACACGGCCAAGGCCTCCACGGCGTACACCCTCACCGGAGGCGCCATCACCTCGCACATCGGCGGGCGTGACGAGGCCGACTTCTACGGGCACTACGCCAAGGCCATCGAGGAGCGCTTCCCCGGCCGCTGGATCGGCAAGGTCGTCGCCCAGGCCCTGCCGAAGGCCGACGTCCAGCGCTTCAAGGACTACGGCGTGCAGATCTACCACCCCAACTTCGAGGTGTGGGACCGCCGCCTGTTCGAGCTGTACTGCCCGGGCAAGGAGCGCTACATCGGCCGCGACGAGTGGCACCGCCGCATCCTGGACTCCGCCGACGTCTTCGGCGCCCGCAACGTCATCCCCAACTTCGTGGCGGGCGTGGAGATGGCCGAGCCGTTCGGCTTCACCACGGTCGACGAGGCCATCGCCTCCACCACCGAGGGCCTGCGCTTCTTCATGTCGCACGGCATCACCCCCCGGTTCACCACGTGGTGCCCCGAGCCGACGACCCCGCTGGGCAAGGCCAACCCGCAGGGCGCGCCGCTCGAGTACCACATCCGCCTGCTGGAGGCGTACGCCGCGACGATGGAGGAGTACGGCCTGACGCCCCCGCCCGGCTACGGTCCCGCCGGGCCGGGGCGCGCGGTGTTCTCCGTGAGTTCCTTCATGGACAGCATCTCGGCGTAGCACCGACAGGGCCCAGCGGTCTACACGGTGACCGCCTCGCGACGGGCGTGCGCGGCGAGCCGGCCGCTGCGGTGCAGGCCGTGCAGGCCCCCCGCGCACGCGACGCCGAGCGCGAACAGCACGAGCCAGGGCAGCGCCGGGAGGCCCGCCGCGCGGGCCCCGTCCAGCGCGGCGCCGGTCAGCAGGTTGCCGAGGGTGATGCCGATTCCGCAGATGGTGTTGTAGAGCCCGTAGTGGGTGGCGACGAGACGGTCCCCGGAGAGACGGACGATGGTGTCCATCTCGAACGGGTACGCGATCATCGTGCCGAGGGCCAGCAGCAGGGCCGACAGTGACGGCGGCACGCTCGCCAGCAGCCACCGCCCCGGGACGGAGTCCGGCACGGGCAGCGGCGCCACCACCAGCAGGGGCAGGAACGCCGCGCCCATCGTGGCGAGGCCCCATGCCAGGGCCCGCCCGGGGTCCGTCCGCTGCCTGCACCACGCCGTCACCCGGGTCTGGAACAGGATGGTGCTGAGCCCCGACACCGCGAACAGCAGTGCCGTGGCCGCCGTACCGGCAGCGCCGTCGCCACCGAGCCGGCGGGCCTCCAGGGGCAGCGCGAGATACACCTGGAAGGAGAGGACATACGAGCCGATCATGGCGGCCGAGAAGAGGAGGAAGGGCCGGTTGGACACCACGGTCCGCACCTGAGCAGCCATGCCGGCCGCCGCCGGGGCGTCGACCACATCCTTCGCGCTCCCGTTGTGCGTGGTGCCGCTCTGCGTACTGCGGCCGTCCGCGGCCCTTCGCGGCGGCAGTTCCCTGATCTGGACGACGCTCAGCAGCGCGAAGACGCCCGAGGCCACGAGGCAGGTGGCGCGGAAGTCCACCGCCGTCAGCGCCATGCCGACCAGCGGTCCGACGAGGATCCCGGCCTGGTAGAAGACGTTGAAGAGTGCGAAGGCCTCCACCCGCCGCCCGCCGGCGTCCGCCGCCACGTAGGCCCTGACCGCCGGGTTGAACAGCGCCCCGGCCAGCCCGGTTGCCGCGCAGGCCCCCACCAGGGCGGGCAGCGAGTGCACGAGCCCCAGTGCCGCGAACGCGGCCGTACGCAGCACGCACCCGGCGACGATCATGGGCTTGTACCCGAGCCGGTCGGCCAGGGCCCCGCCCGCCAGGAACATCCCCTGCTGTGTGAAGTTCCGTACGCCGAGGACCAGTCCGACGGCCCATCCGGCGAGACCGAGCGAGCCCGACAGATGCGCGGCCAGATAGGGCATCAGCATGTAGAAGCCCAGATTGATCGTGAACTGATTCACCATCAGCAGCCGCACACTGCGCTCGTACGTCCTGAACTGCTGGAGCGTCACTTTCACTTGGCCCCCTCGGCATCCGGGGCCGCGTCGGAGGCGGTGACCGACAGTGGGTCGACGACCGTCGCGCACCGGGTCCAGCGGGTGACCTCGTGGCCGTCGGTCCGGGGAATCTCGTCGGGTTCCGGGGCGGGCGCGGCCCCGAGCAGCCCGTGTGCCGCGCAGTACTCGTCGTCGTACACCGTCGAGAGATAACGCTCCGGCCCGTCCGGGAAGACGGCCGCGACCCGGGTGCCGGCCGGCAGGGTCCGGGCCGCCCAGCCGGCCACGAGGGCGACCGCACCGACGCTCCAGCCGCCGGTGGCGTAGTGCGCGGCGGCCAGCCGGCGGCAGGCCCAGACGGCCTCGGCGGGCGCGACCCAGTGCACCTCGCTGAAGATCCCGTAGGCGACGTTGCGGGGATGGATGCTCGACCCCAGGCCGCGCATCAGGCGTGGCCGCGCGGGCTGGCCGAAGATCGTCGAGCCGACGGTGTCGACGCCGATGACGCGCAGGCCCGGGTAGAGCTGTCGCAGCACCCGCGAGAGCCCGGCCGAGTGGCCGCCGGTGCCGACGCTGCACACGAGGACGTCGATATGGCCTAGCTGGGCGGCGAGTTCGAGGGCCAGGGAGGTGTACGCGGCCCTGTTGTCAGGGTTGTTGTACTGGTCGGGGCACCAGGAACCGGGGTGTTCGGCGAGGAGTTCGGCCACCCGGTCGAGGCGGGCTCGCTGCCACCCGCCCTTCGGATGGGGCTCGGCGACGAGGTCGACCTCGGCACCGTAGGCGTTGAGCAGCCGCGTCATGGGCGGTTCGAGACCGGGATCGGTGACGAGGGTGACGGGATGTCCGTGGACCATGCCGGCCAGGGCAAGGCCGAGCCCCAGCGTGCCGCTGGTCGACTCGACGATCCGGCAGCCCGGCCGCAGGTCGCCGCGGGCACGGGCGCGTTCCACCATGTGCAGTGCGGCACGGTCCTTCATCCCTCCCGGGTTGAAGCCCTCGAGCTTCGCCCAGAAACCGTGGCCGTCCGGGACGAACGGCCGGGCGATACGGAGGAGGGGGGTGTTTCCGACGAGGGAGGAGGGGGTGGTGTGCGCGAAGGCCGCGCTCGACATCCGTCCGACGGCGGCGCGGTTCGCATCGGTTGAGGCCGGGGCGGTGGGGTCTACGGGTGCGGGGTCTGTGGGTGCGGGGTCTGCGGATGCCGGTTCTACGGCGGTGGTGATCAGAGAGTGCATCGTTTCGCTCTCGTCGGCAGACGCGATGGCGCTGCGGGAATTGCGGCTGGGCTGAGGGCACCTGGGGCGCCTGAGGGCGCCTGAGGGCAGGGCAAGCCGCCTCTTCACACGGCTGCGGCTCGTGCGACGGTCCGCGGGTGGTGCGGGAAGAGGGAGGGCTCGGGTGTCGAGGCCGTACGGGTGCGTCGGCGGTCGTACGGGTGAGCAACGGTCGTACGGGCAGGGGAAGCCGTCGGATCTAGATCCGGAGGACTGCCGTCCCACCTGAACACGGCGGACCGTGGGAGCCCCGCCAGGCACCGTCGGGCAACCCGGTACCGCTCGTGGCCCGCCGGCCGTGCGCCGCGGCCGAGTCCAGGGTGCAGGACATGGCGGGAGCGGCGAGGCACGGACCGTCCTGCGGCTGCACCGAGAGGCACTCGCCTCCCGGATGCGAAGAACCCTCGCCGTGACGGTGGCCCGTGCCGTCGGGGTCACCGGACGCATCGTCACCGGACGCATCCTCACCGGCCGCATCGGCGTCGTGGGCGGATGCGACACCCGGCGACGGGGTCCGGTCGACGGTCCGGGCGACGGCGACCGACGAGGTCACCGTCTCGGGGGAGAGGTGCCCCGACCCGCCCTCCACACCGATGCCGTGGGCATAGAGCACGCCGAGGAGCAGCACGCCCAGCCAGCACAGGCGCAGCGCACCCGCACGGCGGCAGGTGCGTCGTGCTCCGAATGGCGGCCGGGCCGTGATCATGCCGTGATGCTAACCGCCTGAGTGTGGCAGTCCGCGGAGCTTCGCCGTTCCGGCGTTCGGGCGTGCCGCCTCCCACTCGGCCTGTCCATCGGCCGGCCGCATCGCCCCGATCGCTCCGGCGTACCGCTGCCGCGCACCCTTGGGTAGCACGGTGACGATGGCGTGGGTGTACCAGCCGCAGCACATGTCGCAAGGTGGCCAAGGCTGGCCGCCAGCCGCCAGCCGCCAGCCGCCAGCCGCCAGCCGCCACGCCGGAAGCGACGGCATCGCGGTCGACGAGGACCTCTCCGTATCCGCCGGATGGAACCGCATTACCGAGGTTTCGGACCACACCGTCAGGCGTGGGTGAACCTGTCAGGAGGTGAGGATGCCTATGCCGTCTCCGAGCAGTTTCAACCCGAGGACGAAGAACAGGACCGCCATGACGGCGACGTTGTGTCGCGCGGCCCAGTCTTTCCAGTTGCCGAGCGTGGTCTTGGCTCGCTCTCCCCCGAGGAGGAAGACTCCCAGTGGGGCCAGCAGGCCGAGGGTGGCGATGAGGACGAAGATCGCCAGCGATGCGATCTGCTGTCCGACCGGTATTCCGGCTGAGCCGATCGCGGCGCCCGCGGCGATGGTGAGGGGGGCGTTCTTGGCGTTGAGCGCGGCCAGGGCCAGTCCGAGTGCGAAGACCTTGACCGGCGTGAGACGGTCGATCGCGCCCATCCACTTCGGCAGCTGGGCTTGCGAGGAGTCCTTCGGGCGCCGGTGCCATTGCCGGGCGCCGAAGAGAACGAGAAACACGCCCAGGGCCAGCTTGAGGGCTCCCACCCAGGTGGCCGGGTGATTGTGGGCGGAGGCACCTGCGGGGGAAGCGATCGCCAACATCACCGCGCCCAGTGCCGAGAGTCCCACAATCCAGCCGACGGTGAAGAGGACTCCGTTGAGACGTCCCCGAGGCGTGGCGAGTATGAGGATGATGGCGATGATGGGGAGCGGGCTGACCGCGACGGCGGCCGCGAAACCCAGTACGTCACCGAGAACTGCGCCCATGGTTGCCTCCGTGTGGAGTCAGGGTGGCGATCCAGTTGAGTAGGGCTTGGCGCGAGAGGCTGCCCCGACCGCCTCGACGGCGCAACGGGTTGGTGTGCGATCGGCTGCGCCACTGTCTTCACGGCCGTGCGGAAGTGGCTGCCCGAGAATGGCGACGACGACGTACTCGGCACGTCCCACCGTTTCCATCGTCCTGCGCCCGGCCGGATCTGTCCTCGGGAGCTTCTCGGGACGGGAGGGATCGGGCTGGACCCCGCAGTGCCGGAGTTTCCCGGGAATCCGCCTCAGGTGACCACAATGCCCAGGGCCCGGGATGCGAGGCAGTGCATCCGCAGTGAGGATTGATATGTGAGGGCGATGGTGCCCCATGTTCGGGCGCCTGGCGACCCTCGCACCGATCCGTGGCAGGAGAATCTCACGATGACTGCGACGACAGGTGCAGCCCAATCAGCTCACCCCGAGCGCCCGGGCAGGTCGGATGGGGTCTGCAGCGAGTTCACCGTCTTTACCAAGATCAAGCCGGGCGAGGCCGACGCACTGCGTGAGGATCTCGCCATGCTCTCCGCCGCGGCGGACGACGAACGCGTCCATGCAGCGGTGCGCCAGATCGGCACCCTGCATGATGCACGGCACGTGATCTTCGACAATGACACCCGGTTCATGTTCGCCAGCGTCTTCGACGGCTCCTGGGACACGTACATCGACGACTTCGCCCAGACGGTGGTCGGGGCCCGCTTCGACAAGGTCTTCTCGCACAGCGAAGGGTTCCCCGGCGTCACCGATCCAGCGGTGAAGGACTGGTTCGTCGCCCACCAGGAGCCCGCGGGCGTCTTCGTCAGCGCCTATCCCGACCTGACCGTTCAGCAGATCTACAAGGACCAGCGCGTGGATGACGCGTTCCAGGAGGTGCTGGACACCCCCGAGTTCCGGGCGGCGCTGGAGAACCCGGCCAACGCGGAGTTGGTGGCCACGCCGGCCTTCCAGAAGCTGCTGGAGGAAGCCTCGGCCTAGAACCCGGACACAGCCAACCCTCGGAGCCCACCCACCATCGGTGGACCGCGTCGGCTGGTGCGAATCGGCCATTGCAGGGCTGTCCAGGCAGAGACCGATGTGGAGGCACAAGCGATCATGAACACCGCGGACAGCAGCAGCGCGGCCGGCGTGCGCGTCGAGATCGACGACGTCCAGAGCGGGGCCCTGCGTCCACGGCCCGTGCCCTACGAGGGAAAGTTCGTCTTCCTGCGCGTCGACGACCGCCACGCCGGCCGCGCCCTGCTGCGCCGGCTCCTCCCGGTGACCTCGGGTGGCCTGCCCAGCGCGGACCGGAGCCAGGATGCCTGGGTGGCTGTGGCGCTCACCTACCAGGGGCTGAGGGCCCTGGGGGTCCCCCAGGAGTCGCTGGACAGCTTCCCGCGGGCGTTTCGTGAGGGCATGGCCGCTCGGGCGGAGCTGATCGGCGACGTGGGCGAGAGTGCACCGGCCCACTGGGAGGCACCGTTCGGAACGGGCGATGTCCACATCGCGTTGAGCGCCCTCTCCTCGGATACGGCGCAGCTGGACAAGGAGCTGGAGCGGGCCCGTGTCGCCTACGAGGACACGCCCGGTGTCCAGGTGATCTGGCAGCAGGAGGTCCGCCAGCTCCCGACCGGGCGTACCACCTTCGGCTTCCGTGACGGCATCAGCCATCCGAACATCGAGGGCGTCGGACTGCCCGGCTCCAACCCGCAGGAAGCCCCCATCAAGGCCGGCGAGTTCATCCTCGGCTACCCCGACGAAACCGGCAGCCTGCCGCCCATGCCCAGCCCCGATGTGCTGGGGCACAACGGGACCTACGCGGCCGTTCGCAAGATCCACACCAACGTGGCGGCCTGGCGGCAGTACCTGCGCGCGAACACCTCCAGCGCCGAGGAGGAGGCCCTCCTGGCGGCCAAGATGGTCGGGCGCTGGCCCAGCGGAGCACCGCTGACGCTGACGCCGGAGCGCGATGATCCGGAGCTGGCGGCCGATCCGCACCGCGTCAACAACTTCCTGTACCGGGCGAACGACGATCGGGGGTACCGGTGTCCCGCCGGTGCGCACATCCGGCGCACCAACCCCCGCGATGCCACCATCATCGGCGACGCACGGATGCACCGCCTCATCCGCCGTGGCACCACCTACGGCCCGCCGCTGCCCGAGGGTGTGCTGGAGGACGACGGCGCCGACCGGGGCCTGGTCGGAGTCTTCCTCGGAGCCCATCTGGAACGGCAGTTCGAGTTCATCAAGGCCGAGTGGGTCAACGACGGCAACTTCATCGGCTACCCCGGCGAGAAGGACCCGGTAGCCGGGCATCACGGCGGAACAGGCAGCGTCACCATCCCGGAGAAGCCGGTCCGGCGTCGCCTGCAGAACCTGCCCAGCTTCGTGGTCACCCGGGGCGGTGAGTATTGCTTCGTGCCGGGGCTGCGTGCCTTGCGCTGGCTTGCCGAACTGGAGGACTGACGGCGATTCCCACCCCTGAGGTCTGATCACGCTCTCCGAGGAGAGGTCGAAGTCATGGCAGCACAGTTCGTCCGCTACACGCCTGACGTCGAAGACGACGACCCGGACTTCGACCGCCACGTGCAGACGGTGATCGAAAAAACCGAGAGCTACATCGCCGAGTCGGTCGAGGCCGGTGGCACCGGACGGGCCCTTCGCGACGCCCATGCCAAGGGCTACGGGCTGGCCCGAGGGGAAGTGGAGATTCTGGCCGGGCTGCCCCCCGAATACGCCCAAGGCATCTACGCGACCCCGGGAACCCACGACGCGCTCATCCGCTTCTCCAACGGCTCGCCCCACGCCGGAGCCGACGCGCGACTGGGCGCCGCCACCGGACTGGCCCTGAAGATGTTCGACATCCCCGGCCCGACCCTGTTGGAAGACGAACCGGACACGGGCACATTCGACTACGCCAACATCAACGGACCGATCTTCTTCTGCAACACAGTCGAGCACTACCTGTTCATCCAGGAACTGTTCCTGAACGCGCCGGCCTACTTCTCCCAGGGCCGACCCGGCGCACATCGTTTCTTCACCGAATTCGTGACCGGAAAGGGAACGCTGGACCAGGACAACTGGGCGTGGGACGAGTTCCTGGCCTTCCTGCGCCTGTCGAAGACCCCTCCGGCAAACGTGCTGCTGTCGAGCTACTGGACGATGGGCGCCGTCCGGCACGGGGACTACATCGCCAAGGTACGCATCACCCCCGATCCGCTCTCCGCCGCCGCGGTGGTCCGGCGCGACATCGACCCGGCCTCGGCGGCGGAGGTGTTCCGACCGGCCCTGCAGGCCGAGCTGCAGGAGCGGCCCTACGCCTTCGACATCCAGGTACAGCTCTGCACCGACCTGGAGCGGATGCCGGTGGAGGACACCACCGTGGAGTGGCCCGAGCAGCTCTCGCCGTCCGTCACCGTGGCCAAGCTGCGGCTGCCGCAGCAGGACATCTCCGGTCCGGAGAATCTGGAGAGGATGGACTCACTGTCCTTCACGCCCTGGCGGGTCACCGCCGAGCACGCCCCCCTGGGCAACATCATGCGGGCCCGTAAGGAGGTCTACCGGCGATCCTCCATCGAGCGCCACAAGCTCAACCAGCAGCCGCGCACAGAGCCGCATAGCGCCGACGAGGTAATTGGTACGTGACCCGGCCTGACCACCGGCCTGGCACGCAACCAGCAGAAGGGCCAACTGGCCAAGACCGTGTCCACATGGTCTAAAGTCCCCCTCCTCGGGGTGTACGGCACGGCCGGGATGGTGCAGTCCGACGACGTGCCCTACCGCGACAAGGGCGGGGGCCTGCTGCCCGACGACTTCGTGGTCTACCGCAATGGCGGCGTTGTCGACCGGCCGACGCTGGACGGGCCGCTGCTGACCGCGTCCTTCCCGGACACCGACCGTGAACGCCTCCAGGCGCGCTCCGCTGCCTCGCGCCCGGCCAAGGGCAGGGGCCTCGCACGCCCGTTGGGGACGGTCACCCCGACCCGGGACGGTTCCGGCGGATGACCGGTGTGACGCGCTGAGCCGGCGGGGTTCCCGGGCAGGTCATACCGGGACCTGGGTCCCCTGATGGTGCTGCTGAGCTTGTGATGATGCAGGATGCACGGACAACAACCGGCCCTGGGGAGGGGCCGGTTACCTGAGAAGGGACGGGAGCGCAACGTGGGCGACGGTGGGGCCTCCATATCGGACGAGGAGTGGGAGCGCTTCCTGAAGGAGGCCGGGGCCGGGACTCGGGGCGCGCCCGAGGAGCCGTCGGCGCGGGCCCGGATGGTGGCGCGGCGGCTGCGGGAGGAGACCGGCCCGCCGGAGGGGTGGCGGACGTACCAGCCGGCCCGGCGGCGACGGGGCAAGGGCTGGTACGTGGTCGGTCTGCTGGTCGCGGTCGGCTTGCTGGTCGTGGCGCTGGATCCGGGGCGGGTGGCCGGCTGGTTCGGAGGCGGAGGCGGCGAGAGTACGCCGCTCGCCGCGGAGTCGGAACGCCCGGATCAGCCGCCGGCGACGGAGGCGTCCCAACTGCCCACGGTCGAGAAGCCGTTCAGGGGCTCGCCCGCGGAGCGGTGGAGCGACGGGACGGCAGGGATCCACGTGCCCGAGGCACGGGCGACCGGCTGGATGAGCAAGCAGCAGGTCGCGCAGGCGCTCGACCGGACGCGGGACTTTCTTGCCGCGTCCAGTCTGGATTCCGGTGTGCTGCGCGGGGAGCGGCCGAAGACGGCGATCGCGTTGCTCAATCCGCATCAGCAGGATGTCCAGGACTACCTGGCCACCGCGTTCCGCACGCCCAGCCGCGAGAACGATCCGCTGCTGCTGTTCAGCCGGTTCGAGAAGACGAAGGTGCGGCCTGCCGGGGACGTGATCAAGACACGAGGACGGATCACGTTCCAGGAAGGTACGCGCGGTGCGGTCGAGGTGACCACCGATGTCACCTACGTCTATCCGGTCGTCCGCGCTGCGGCGGGAAGCGACGAGGTCGTGCGCACCATCGTGCGCCGCGAGGTCGTGATGAGCTGGGACGATCCGGCGAAGGTGGTCATCGAGCCGGGGACGTTCTCCCTCGTCTCCTACAAGGCGGACATCACCAACGGCGGCTGCGACACCTTCACCGGCTACCTCACCCCCGAGTTCGGCGCCGAACGAGCGGCCACCGGTTCGGGAGACGGCCGCGAGGTCGACCCGTACGACCGGAGCACGTCGATGGACGCGCGCATGCGGGAGGCCGGCGACGCGGGGTGCGGAACCGCCACACGGTCGTGACCAGGCGGATCTTCCTCAGTCGTCGAGCAGCCGCCATGCGGTGAGGGCGAGCCGAGGCCGAGAACGCCTCGTAGTTCCCGGCGTCCGCCCCGTAGCCGGAGTGCCGTTTCTCGGCGAACCGATCCACGGCATGTGGGGTCTTGCTCATCAGGGCCGGTGCGGCCCTGTGAGCGCGGCCTCGAGGGCCTCAGTGGGCGCGACACCGTGATGCCGTCCCACAAACAGCTCGTCGGCATCGCCCTGGACCTCGATGGACCATCAGGTGGCGGTGACAACCAGTGCGGCCTGGTCGTCGAGGGTGGCATTGCCTGCGAACGTGGTGACTGCGGCGGTGACGGACTCGATGAGGGCGGCGGCGGTGGGCGTGGTGGTCCGGACGGCGGCAAGCGCGTCGGCCAAGCGGTCCTCTCCGAAGAACTCGCCGTCGGCCGAACGAGCCTCGGTGATGCCGTCGGTGACCAGGACCAGGCTGTCGCCAGGGTGCAGTTCGATGCCGCACGGACAGAAGCCGGGGTCGGGATTGATGCCCAACAGCAGGCCTGGTTCGGCGAGTTCCATGACCGTGCCGTCGGTGCGGCGCACGAGCGGCGGGACGTGGCCGGCTCGGATCAGGTTCAGCGCGAGGTGGGACGGGGTGTGCCGCAGCTCACCGTAAGCGAGCGAAACGAACTGGTCCTCATCGGCGGTGCTCCCCATCAACGCGTCGTTGATGGCGGCGACCACCGCCGCCGGGTCGTTCAGGAGACGGGCGGCGGCGCGTGCGGTGTGGCGGACGATGCCGGTGGTCGTGGCGGCCAGCGCGCCGCGCCCGGACACATCGCCGATCATGAGCGCCCAGCGGTCGTCGGGCAGCGGGAAGACGTCGTAGAAGTCGCCGCCGACGTCGAGTCCTGCACCTGCCGGATGGTACGAGGCCGCCAGGGTGGCGCCGGGAATCCTGGGCAATTCGGGAGGCAGCAGGCATGCCTGCAGATCGCGGGCCAGCCGGACGCGGTCGGTGAACTGGTGGGCGTTGTCGGCACTCGAAGCAGCCCGGCGGGCGAGTTCCTGCGCCAGGGCGGTCGTGCGGTCGCCCAGGGGCAGGTCGGTGGCCAGGAGAGTCAGCACACCGAAGGCGCGGCCCCGGATGGCCAGTGGCACGCACACGTAACCTGTGACGCCGAGCTGCTCGCGGCGGCCGCCGGTGTGGGCGGTCTCGGTGGTGCCGGAGGTCAGTACGCGGGCAACCGCGGCGTCGACCTCGTCACGCAGTGCGCGGGAAGAGAGGAGCTCTTCCCCGTCCCTGGTCGACGCAGCGATGGCGATACGCTGCGCCCGGCCGTGCTCGACCACGTGGACGGAACACAGCGGCGCCAGAGCCGGAACGGTCAGTCGCGCCATGCGCTGCAAGCTGTCGGAATAGTGTGTCTCGCGTGTGATGGCGGTGCTGGCTTCCAGCAGGAACGCCAGATCCTCATGGGCTGCCCTCTCGCGCTCCTGGGCGGCGTGGCTCGCCTCCACCGCGGAGTGGCGTTCGACGGCCAGTGCGGCAATGCGGGCGAACGCCGCGCTGAGCGCCACATCGTTGTCCGCGGGAGCCTTGGGGGTGCGGTGGTACATCGCGAAGGTGCCCAGCAGCCGGCCGTCCGCGTCCTGGATCGGCGTGGACCAGCACGCCGCTACCCCGGCCCGCGACGCCAATTCGCGGTAGTCCTGCCACAGGGGATCGGTGGCGATGTCGGTGACGGTCACCGGCCGGCGCCGGTAGGCGGCCGTGCCGCACGAGCCGGCGCCCTCAGCGATGGGCGTCCCGTCGATCGCCTCGTTGTAGAAGTCGGGCAGGCGCGGGGCGGTGCCGTGCCGCAGGCGCTGTCCGTCGGCGTCGACGAGCAGTACCGAGACGATCATGTCCGGGGAGAGTGCCTCGATGGCCGTGGCCATGCGGAAAAGGATCTCGTCCAGCGGGGCGTCGCGTGCGATCTGCTCCAGCAGCACGCGCTGCTCGGCGGCCAGTAGATGGGCGTGGTGGTAAGCGGTGGTCTCGACCGCGATCACCACGACCCCGTCTGTCCGGCCGACCGCATCCCGGCGGGGCTCGTAGGTGAAATCGAAGAACCCTTCCCGCTGCCTGTCCGGCCCGCCCAGCAGGAGCCGCCCGTCTCGGGCCCGGTAGGCGACGCCGGTGCGGTAGACCTCATCGAACCGGTCGAGGACACCCTGCGGAGCCAGTTCCGGAACCACCTCTGCGATCGGCTCGCCGACGCGGCCGCGGTCGCACCCGACAGTCTCGAAGAACGCTGAGTTCGCCGCCTCCAGCAGATGTCTCGGGCCACTGAGCGCAGCGAAGATCACCGGGGCTTGGTCGAACAGGTCCGCGTACTCTTCGTTCCGTCGGTAGACGGTGACGGAGTGGGCCGTGGCCGAACTGCGAGGTTCGAAATATGTGGACATGACAGGCACCCTCTCCTGTCTCACTCCTCCACTCTGACACACGTTTCCGCTGTTCCCAGGCCGCAGCCGGGTCAACCGGGTGTCGAGCGCTCGTCCACGGCCATGAACATCTCCGACAGCCGTGCATCGAGCTGGTGATCAGCAAGGACGTGACCGTCGAGGCGTCCCCGATCACCGTGGCCGACGGCGACACCATCGCTACGGAGCGGCATGTCGAGTCCGTCGTCCAGGTGTCCGACGGCGGTCGCTGCCCCTCCTCCGTGAGGACGTGACGTTCGACTGGCCGCCTTCACACACGGTCCGGAGCCCGAACCGCCTCGGGCTGCTCGAGCCGGCGTGCCGCCGTCCACCGAGTAAGCATCACCAGCGCCGTGCCCAGCGCCAGGCCGATCGCCGGCAGCACGGGGAGCCGGCCGCCCGGCGCGAAGCCCTGCACGGCCAAGCGGCCCAGAGCGGCGACGTTCATGGCCAGGCCGAGCCACAGCGGCCAGGCGTGGCGCAGGCCGGCGTTCGGGCTGGTCCGTTCGTACAGCACGACCAGCCCGCGTTCCAGTGGCCCGAGCGCGGACACGACGCCGGCCAGGACGACGCCGAGCACCAGCAGCCACGGCACTCGCAGCCCCCACCATGCAGCGGACCCGAGGGCCGGCTCGGGCGCGAGGCCGGTCAGGTAGAACGCGGCGGCGACGGCCAGCACCGGCAGCATGTGCCACAGATACAGCGTCATGCCGGCCGCGCTCACGGGGTGGACCACGCGCCATACCCGATCCCGGTCCAGCAGTTGCCGCACCGGCGGCGCGGCGAGGAGGCACAGCCCGACCTGGGCCACAACCCACGCCAGCATCGCAGCCGACGGCGGATTGGTGTTGCTGGGAGTTTGCCCGGTTACCAGGATCAGGCTGACCGGGAACGGCCCCAGGGCCACGAGCGCGGCAAAGGCCGCCCCGCCGCCCGCCGCCATCACCAGCGGCACGAGCCGACGCCTGGTCAGCAGACCGTCCCGCCAGCAGAAGCCCAGTTGATAGGCGACACCCCACACGAGCACGTAGTTGAGCAGTCCGACATACGGCGCGTGCACCGTCACCACGAGCACGTCGACTGCCAGGGCACATGCCCCCGTCGACAGCGGGGCGAGGAGTCCCCAGCGCCGGTGCGCCGCATACAGCGGCGGCGTCAGGGCGCTGAGCAGCAGATACACCGGAAGGAACCAGAACTGCATCGCCATCGCCCATCCCACCAGCGCAAGCGTGCCCGCGTCCACGCCGGCCACCGAACAGATACCGACGGCGAGAAGCACCAGACCGCTGTAGACGCCCGCCGGAAGAAGCAGCCGCAGCGCCCGCCGCCCCAGCCACCCGGCGGCCGTATCCCCAGCCGCCATGGCGCGCGACCAGGAACCGCCCGCGCCATGGCCCCCGGCCAAGAAGAACAGCGGCATGATCTGGAACGCGAGGGTCAACCACTGGGTCCAGGGAACGGTCGCCAACAGCTCCGGGGCGGCGATCTTTCCACCGGGCTCCCGGACCAGGGCTGTGATCAGCCAGTGGCCGAGGACCACCAGCATGATCGCCCACGCGCGCAGGAAGTCGACGTAGCGGTCTCTGCTCATGGGCCGTCATGCTGGCGCAGCCCTGGCGCCATCGTGCCGGGAAGCCCAAGCCGCAATCATTCCGTGCCCGGTACGACATCGCCCGCAGGCGAGGCCGTGCAGGCGACACGGACGGAAATGCGGTGGCGCCTGAGCGTGCGCGCCTCTATGTTGGGCGTGCTTTCTCGCGGCGGCTGTTGGCCGCCGCAGTCGGCCGAGTGAGGAACGGGAGGTGTGACCGATGGCTGTCTTTGTGATGGGCGCTGCCCGCAACCAGAAGTTCATCCACTCCACCTCCGTGGTCTCCGGCTGATCTTTCCTGTCTTCTTCGCGCCTGCGAGTGCGCGCGGCCGGGGCCGCCCTGTGAAGGGTTTCCCTTGAATCTCTCTTCTCTTTCGGCTTCTTCCGCTTCGTCGCACCCTCTGGCCTCCTACGGGTGGGACGAGGGATGGGAAGCGGAGTTCGCTCCGTATGCCGGGCAGGGTCTCCTGCCCGGTCGTGTCGTGCGGGTCGACCGTGGCCTGTGCGACGTCGTCACCCCGGCCGGCATCGTCCGCGCCGACACCGAGTTCGTCGTTCCCCGTGACCCGATGAAGGTGGTGTGCACGGGGGACTGGGTCGCCGTGGACCCTGAAGGCAGCGACCCGCGGTACGTGCGGACACTGCTGCCGCGCCGCACCGCCTTCGTGCGCTCGACGTCGTCGAAGCGGTCCGAGGGCCAGGTGCTGGCCACCAACATCGATCACAACATCATCTGCGTGTCGCTCGCGGCCGAACTGGACCTCGGGCGGATCGAGCGGTTCCTGGCGCTTGCCATGTCCTGTTCGAGCGGTGAGGCACTGCTGCATGAGCCGGCACTCTCCTGGGAGTCCGGCGCCCAGCCCCTCGTTGTCCTCACCAAGGCCGACCTGGTGCCGGACCCGGTGACGCTCGCGTATCTCGTCCAGGACGTGGAGGCCACCGCTCCGGGGGTGCAGGTGCTGCCGGTCAGCTCCGCGACCGGCGACGGCGTCGAGGTGCTCGCCGCCGTGGTCTCGGGCGGCACGAGTGTGCTGCTCGGGCAGTCGGGTGCGGGCAAGTCGACGCTCGCCAACGCGCTCCTCGGCGACGACGTGATGGAGGTGCAGGCCATCCGCGACGCCGACGGCAAGGGCCGGCACACCACGACCACCCGCAATCTGCTCGTGCTGCCGGGCGGCGGGGTCCTCATCGATACACCAGGGCTGCGCGGCGTGGGCCTGTGGGACGCCGAGGCCGGCGTCGGGCAGGTGTTCACGGAGATCGAGGAACTCGCCGGGAACTGCCGGTTCCACGACTGCGCGCACATCGCCGAACCCGGCTGCGCCGTGCTCGCGGCCCTCGAGGACGGCACGCTGTCCGAGCGCCGCCTCGACAGCTACCGCAAGCTGCTGCGCGAGAACCAGCGCATCGCCGCCAGGACGGACGCACGGCTGCGCGCCGAGATCCGCCGCGACTGGAAACGGAAGGGGGCGGAGGGGCGCGCGGCGATGGAGGCGAAGCGGGGGCGCCTGCGCTGAGCCTCGCCGCTGGGGGCAGGGCGCGCCGTCCGCGCCCTGCCCCCGGGAGGCAGAACGTCACGTCCGATTCCCGCCAGCCGCCCGCGGCCGGCCGCCCCCACACTGGATGACGTGACCGATGAAGAAACCAGGTACGAGGCGGTGTGCAGCCGCGACGGCCGCTTCGACGGGGAGTTCTTCTTCGCCGTCGAGACGACCGGGATCTACTGCCGCCCGAGCTGCCCCGCCGTGACGCCGAAGCGGCAGAACGTCCGCTTCTACGCCACCGCGGCCGCCGCCCAGAGCGCCGGATTCCGGGCCTGCAGACGCTGCCGCCCGGACGCGGTGCCCGGCTCCGCCGAGTGGAACGTGCGCGCCGACGTGGTCGGCCGCGCGATGCGGCTGATCGCCGACGGCGTCGTCGACCGCGAGGGCGTCGGCGGGCTCGCCGAGCACCTCGGCTACAGCGCCCGCCAGGTGCAGCGCCAGCTCACCGCCGAGGTCGGTGCGGGCCCCGTCGCGCTCGCCCGCGCACAGCGGGCGCACACGGCGCGGGTCCTGCTCCAGACCACCGGGCTGCCGGTCACCGAGATCGCCTTCGCCGCGGGCTTCGCCAGCATCCGGCAGTTCAACGACACGATCCGCGGCGCCTACGCCGCCACACCGACCGAGCTGCGTGCCGAGGGCCGCCGCCGCGGCACATCCGTACGACAGGCGGCCACGCCCTCCGCGGGCGTTCCACTGCGGCTCGCCTACCGCGGCCCGTACCAGGCAGGAGCCGTGTTCGACACGCTCGCACGCGAGATTGTCCCGGGTGTGGAGGAGGTCTCGGGAAGCCCCGGTGCGCGGGTCTACCGGCGCACCCTGCGCCTGCCGTACGGCACCGGCGTCGTGGCCGTCGACGAGAGGATCCCCGGGCGCAGGGCCGTCGCCGCCCGCGGCGGCTGGCTCCCGGCGCGGCTGCACCTGACCGACCTCCGGGATCTGACCACCGCCGTGCAGCGGCTGCGGCGCCTGTTCGACCTGGACGCCGACCCGTACGCCGTCGACGAGCGGCTCGGCGCAGACCCCCGGCTCGGCCCCCTGGTCGCCGCGCGGCCGGGGCTGCGCTCGCCCGGTGCCGCGGATCCCGCGGAGTTCGCCGTGCGTACGCTGGCCGGGCGGGGAGAGGCCGAGCGGCTCGTGCAGCAGTACGGCAAGGTGCTCGACACACCCTCAGGCACGCTCACCCATGTGTTCCCCGAACCGGGCGTACTCGCCGGGGCGGAGGGCGGCACCCTGGGCGCGCTGGCCTCCGCCCTCGCCGACGGAACCGTCCGTCTCGACGCCGGCGCCGACCGGGACGACGCCGCCCGGGCGCTGCTCGCCCTGCCCGGCATGGACGCCCGCACCGTCGCCCTCATCCGGATGCGCGCCCTCGGCGACCCGGACGTGGCCCTGGCCGATGAGCCGGTACCGGACGCATGGCGGCCATGGCGCACGTACGCCTGCCAACACCTCGGGGCCGAGCGGGACTTGACGGGCAGCGGTATGTGACGGTCACGTCTCAGGCGGCGGCCCAGCGGTCACGTCTCAGCCTGCCGGTCCGTCCAGCCCCCAGCTGTGCACCCTCTTCGGGTGGATGCGGATGAGCTCCTCGCTGAGGTGAGATCCCAGGTGGTGCGGTCCCGTCAGCAGCTCCGCCTCGCCCCGGATCTCCACGCCCCGCACGCGCCACGGATTGAGGCTCGCGATGTCGTCGACCACGAGTGCCACCTTGGGGTTCGCCTGCAGGTTCCGCCACTTCTTGGTCGTACCCATTGCGTAGCCGCCGATCAGGATCGTGCCGTCGTCCTGGGGGAAGAACCCGACGGGGTTCGCCTGCGGCTGCCCACCGGGGTCGACCGTGGCCATGCGGCCCAGCCGCTGTGACCGCAGATACGTGCGCTCGGCCTCGCTGAAGCTGAATTCGGTCATGGCCTCAGCCAAACACGCGCCCAGGCGGCCCCGCATCGGCTCATGGACCTACGCCCCGAGCCCTCGGCCCCAGACGACCGCCCCGAGCCTCAGCCCCAGATGACCGCCCCGATCCACGCGCCCAGGATCAGCAGGCACGCGAAGAGTTCCGTCAGTACGCTCCAGCCGCCCGACCGCATCGCCGTACGCGTGGCGGACAGTGCGTCGCCGTGCCGGCCGAGCCGCAGCCGCTCCGACAGATAGATCCCGCCGACGAAGCCGGGGACGGCGCCGATCACCGGCACCACGACGAACCCGACGAGGGCTCCCGCCCCCGCCCACACCGCGATCCGGTGTGTGCCGCCCCGCCGGACGAGCCGGCGGGGCGGCAGCTGCCAGCGGACGGCCTGGGACACCAGCAGTACCAGGGTCGCGCCCACGAGCACGGCCCAGGCGAGGCCCGTGGGATCCAGCAACGCCCACCACAGCAACGCGGCCCACACCAGCCACGATCCCGGCACCCCGGGCACCAGCACTCCCCACAGGCCGAGCAGCATCACGACGCCGACCAGCAGGAGCTCCCAGACTCCCATCTGCCCAGCGTGCCGGAGACCGGACGGACCTGCAGGTCTCGCTCGTCGTGTCGCGTCCGCGTGATCCCGCACCCGAGCCGATTCGGTCGGTTTCGGTCAGCGCCGGTCAGTCGGCGCCGGTCAGTCCTGCGTCACCCGCGCATGCCGTGCCACCCACCCCCGCTCGTACGCGTGCCAGCCCAGCTGCAGCCGGGTGGTCACGCCCGCCAGCTCCATCAGCCGCTTCACCCGACGCTGCACCGTGCGCAGGCCCAGGTCGAGCTGTTTGGCGACGCTCGCATCGGTCAGTCCGGCCAGCAGCAGCGAGAGGATCTCCAGGTCGGTGCCGTCGGGCGCGTCCGGCTTCTCCTCGGTCGCCTCGCCGTCCTCGCCCAGGCGCAGCGGCAGCGCCTCCCGCCACACCACCTCGAACAGGCCGGTCAGCGACTCCAGCAGCCCGCTCGCGTGGACCACGACCGCGGCGGGCTCGGCGGCCCGTGAGGTGAGCGGCACCATCGCGGTCGACCGGTCGGCGATGACCAGCTTCGTCGGCACCCCCTCCACGACCCGTACCTGCTCGTCGCGGCCGAGCGCGGCTGACAGCTCGGTGAGCCCGGTGGGCAGGGACAGCACCTCCCGCTCGATCACCACGCGGTAGGAGACACCCCGGTTGGCGGCCTGTTCCTCCGCGTCGTTGTCCACGCCGGAGACCGCGATCGGTTTGCCGGTCACGAGCGCACAGACCTCCTCGCTCGCGCCGAGCTGCAACTGCAGGAAGCGCTGCGATACGGCCGCCGCGCCGATGACCACCTCCACCAGATCGTGCACCGCGGGCTCGGCGGCCTGGGCGCGGTACTCCTCGGCGAGCAGCGCCGCCGCCAGCTCCGCCTTCTCCAGTTCGTGCCGCTGCTGGGTGAGGAGCGCACCGAGCGCGACTCCGGGTGGCGCCGCCACCCAGCGTCCCGGCCGTGCCGACGACTGCGCGGCCAGGCCGTGGCGCTCCAGGCGGCGCAGCGCGCGCTCCGTGTCGTACTCGCCCAGCGTCAACCGCCGTGCGAGATCGGGCACTTCGGCCGCCCCCACCGACACGAGTGCGCGGTACGCCGATTCGTGCATCTCGTCCAGACCTATCACAGCCAGCATGCGGCGATGCCCCTCCCCAGGTATCGACTCCGGCGGGCGCGGTGGCGGGAAACAGCCACGGCGCAAACCCGCCCACGGACATCATCGCCGCACCACCCGTCCCTCTGCCAAGGTGGCGCCACCGCAGTACCAACACCCGCCGTGTATTGCGGATTTGACATGCCTGACCTGGGCGGATTCGGAAGATTTGGGAGAGCGATGCGCTCGATACGGCGTACGGCAGTGACGGCGGCGATCACCGCAGTGCTGGCCGTCACGGCGGTCGCACCGTCAGGGGCACAACCCCGGGACGGCGCGGCCGACGAGACGAGACCCCTGGTCGGCAGCCCGGCGGCGGCAGGGCAGGGTGACGGGACCCGACAGGCCACCGTCACCCTGGTCACCGGCGACCGGGTCGTCGTCATCACGGACAAGGAAGGCCGCAGCACCGCCACGGTGCTGCCGCGCGAGGACGGCACCCAACCCCTCGTACAGACCCGCCAGTCGGGCGACGACCTGTACGTCTATCCCGAGTCCGCCATCCCCGCGATCGCCTCCGGCAAGGCCGACGAGCAGCTCTTCAATGTCACCGGCCTGGTGCGTCAGGGCTACGACGACGCGCACACCGACCAGGTGCCGCTCATCGCGACGTACGACACGTCCGTCGACGTCGCTCGCAGCGCGCCCGCGGCCCCGCGCGGCGCCGAGCGCAAGCGGGTCCTGGCCGCAGTCGGCGGTGTCGCGCTGAAGGCCGACAAGGAGAAGGCGGCCGACTTCTGGGCCGACGTCACGAACTCCCGCTCCCGCGCGGCCGGCGACCTGAAGAAGCTGTGGCTGGACGCCAAGGTGGAGGCCACCCTCGACCGCTCGACGAAGCAGGTCAACGCTCCTGAGGCATGGGCCGCCGGTTATGACGGCGAGGGCACGACGGTCGCCGTCCTCGACACCGGGGTCGACGCGGACCACCCGGATCTGAAGAACCGTATCGCCGAGGCCAAGAACTTCACCGACTCGGACACCACCGACGACCTCCAGGGCCACGGCACCCACACCACGTCCACGGTGGGCGGCTCCGGCGCGGCGAGCGACGGCAAGAAGAAGGGCGTCGCGCCCGGCACCCGGCTGCTCGCCGGGAAGGTCCTCGACGACTACGGCTACGGCGAGACGTCCTGGATCATCGCCGGCATGCAGTGGGCCGTCGACCAGAAGGCCGACGTCGTCTCGATGAGCCTCGGCAGCTCCGAGCCCACCGACTGCACGGACCCGATGAGCATGGCGGCCGAGGAACTCGCCAGCAGCTCCGACACGTTGTTCGTGGTGGCGGCCGGGAACTCCGGCCCCGCCCTCAACATGGTCTCGTCGCCCGGCTGCACGCCCAGTGTGCTGACCGTCGGCGCCGTCGACCGCGACGACTCCACCGCCTCCTTCTCCAGCCCCGGCCCGGCGCCGTACACGCACACCCTCAAGCCCGAGATCGCCGCTCCCGGCGTCGCCATCTCCGCGGCGGCGGCCGGCGGACGCGGCGTGTACGCCTACCGGTCGATGTCCGGTACGTCGATGGCGACCCCGCACGTCGCGGGCGCCGCCGCGATCCTCAAGCAGCGCCACCCCGACTGGAGCCCGCAGCAGCTCAAGGCCGCGCTGGTCTCCTCCGCCGACAGCGGCATCCCCGGCGACGTACGCGAGACCGGCGGCGGACGCCTCGACGTCAAGGCCGCCATCGACCAGACCGTCCTCGGCGCCCCTGCCGTCCAGGGCGGCACGTTCGACTGGCCGCAGAGCAGCAGCGACCGCACCACCGTCGACGTCCCCTACACCAACACCTCGGACGAGCCCGTCACCCTGGACCTCTCCGTCGCAGGAGTCACCGGCAACGACGGATCGAAGGTCGCCTCGTCCGTGGCCAGGCTCGGGCAGCACTCCGTCACCGTGCCGGCCGGCGAGACCGTCAAGGTCCCGCTGACCCTGGACCCGTCCGCGCACCTGGCGCGCAGCCAGTACGGGGACGTCACCGGCCGGGTGATCGCGGAGGCCGACGGTGTCACCGTCTCCACGCCCTTCTCGCTGTACGTCCAGCCGGAGACCGTCAGCCTCCGCGTCAAGCTCGTGGACCGGCTCGGTGAACCCGCCTCCGGTGTCTCGTCCCTCGATGTGATCGGCACGGACGACGCCACCGGCGAGCGCCGCTACAACGAGGGCGCCGCCGACCAGACGTACGAGCTCCGCCCCGGCAGCTACTTCCTCTCCGCCTTCGTCGCGACCTCGGACAGCGACGGAACCCTCGTGAACTCCCTCGCCTACCTCGCCCGTCCGCAGTTCGAGCTGACCAAGGACACCACCGTCGTCCTCGACGCCCGCGAGGCGCACCGGCTGACGGTGCAGACCGACCAGCCGACCGAGGACCGCACCGCCACCCTCGCCTTCTCCCGCTCCTGGGACGACATCTGGCTGCACGCCGGCTCCATGAGCGGCAGCCGGCAGGTCAAGGGCTACTACGCAGCCGTCGAAGGCCGCGCCCACGACGGCGACTTCGAGTTCGGCAGCTACTGGCGCCGCTACGCCCCGCAGATCGACTCCTTCTCGATCGAGGGCGGCCCGGAGCTGCACCCGGTCACCGCGAGCACGGGCTCGGTCAACCTCGACGGCACCGGCTCGGCCGAGGTCGTCGATGCGGGCAGCGGCACGGCGGCCGAGTTCGCCGCCGCGAACGTCAAGGGCAAGATCGCGCTGGTCGAGGTGGCGGACGACGACACGTACCTCTACCAGCAGGCGCAGAACGCCAAGACGGCCGGAGCCATCGCCGTCATCGGACACCACTCTTCCACGGTCCGCTGGTACCCGTCCGTCGGCTTCACCAACGGCGCCCTGCCCGTCCTGGCGCTCCCGGCGGACGAGGCCCAGGCCGTGCTCGAACGGCTGGCCTCCGGCCCGGTCACCGTCACGTGGCAGGGCACGGCGGCCAGTCCGTACGTCTACAACCTCGCCTTCCCCGAGGAAGCACCTCTCAACTCCGACCGCACCTACCGGGTGCGCGACTCCAAGCTCGGCCGCACCGAGGCCACGTACCACGCGATGGGCGTCGCCACGGACTACCTGGACGGTGTCACCGCGCACCGCCCCGACGCGGATGTCCTCGTGACCCCGGTGTACGACCTGGTCGCCGTGCCCGGCACGCGTACCGAGTACTACACGGCGGGGGACACCGCGTTCTCGCAGTATGTGTGCAGCAGCTTCCCCTGGGGCGAGTTCATGCTGGGCACGCAGCACACGTACGAGGCGGGGGAGCGCCGCACCGAGAGCTGGTACGGCGGGGTCCTCGCGCCCACCGCGCCGCTCGACGACACGGGGAAGCAGGAGCTCGCCGCCGAACGCCAGGGCAACCTGATCGGCATCGCGCCCGCCTTCTGGGGCGACAGCGAGCACGCCGGTCTGCAGGGCAGCTTCGGCGACGTCGGGTCGATCCGGCTGCGGATCGACGGCGAGGAGGCCGAGGCAAGCCCCTTCCCGTCCGGTGTCTGGCAGGTCCCGGCCGAAGAGGCCGCGTATGAAATGACCCTGACCACGGCCAAGTTCGGCACCCCCGGCCGCGTCTGGAAGCGCTCCACCATGACGCAGACGACCTGGGAGTTCCGCTCGAAGCTCGACGAGAGCGTCTACTCACAGGGGCTGCCGATCCTCTTCCCGCGCTACGAACTGCCCGAGGACGGCATGAAGACGCTGCCGGCCGAGGACGGCCAGCGGATCACCCTCGGCGTCACCGGCCACGCGGGCTACACGCCCGGGGCCATCACGTCGGCCGAGCTGTCGTACTCCTACGACGGCGGCCAGACCTGGACCGAGGCGAAGACCGCCGAGGAGGACGGCACCTGGACCGCGACCGTGAATCACGCGGGCGCATCAGGGAAGCCGGTCACCCTGAAGGCCGAACTGACGGACGCCAACGGCAATTCCGTCACCCAGATCGTGACCAGGGCCTACGACGTGCGGTAGCCCCAGGTCACACCGGCGCCGCCGGGCGGTTCTCCCGTGGGGGGTGGGGCCGTCCGGCGGCTTTGCGCCAGGGGGCGTACGGGATTTTCCGGATGCCCCGTTTTCGTACAGCCCGTGCTGTGGACAATAAGGGCATGAGCCATCAGGGGGAGAGGCACACCGGTCACGAGGACGACTGGTGGGGGCAGTTGTACGACGACTCCACCGGGGACACGGGCCCCACGGCCGCGGCCGACACCCTCGAGGACCGCTTCGTCTCGGCGGCGGGCACGGTGGGGTCCGGCACGCCGTCGGACGCACCGTGGATGCCCACCGTGCCGGACGAGTTGCCGGACGAGTTGTCCGACGCGCGCGGACCGGGCGCCGAGGCACAACCGGCGGAGGACGGCGCCGGGTGGCCGGAGCCGAAGGACGTCCCGGCGGGGCGGCAGACGGCACCGCCCGGGGCCGCGGCGTCCGTTCCCGCCGCCAGGATGCCCGGAGAGCGACCCGACCCGGGACCCCCACAACCGACTTCCTCGTACATACGTTCCCCGCGGTTGCCGCACCAGCCCCCGCCCCGCGAAGCCCCCGTACCGGCCCCCGAAGTCTCCGGCACCGTCCCTGCCGGGCCGCCCCCCACCGTGATCCACGTGGGCGACGGCCCGCCCACCTACGAGGCCGAGCCCACCGCGCTGCCGCCCGCCGATCCGGACGACCTCGACGACCTCGTCGCCGACACCGTCCTGGACGGCGCCCGGTACGGCTCTTCCACGCTGCGCGCCGCCTCGGTGCGCGGCGACTCCGCGCGCTTCCGGGGCGAGCCGCGCCGCGACTCGCTGCTCACCGCCCGCTTCGGTACGGGCGAGAACGCGCTCGTGCTGATCGCGATGGCCACCGGCGCGCGCGCCACGCCGGGTGCGCACCGGGCCGCGGCCGACGCCTGCCACTGGATCGGGCGGGCTGTGGGACGCAGCCACGTCCGGCTCGCCGAGGACATCCGGGCCGCCCGCCGCGGCGACCTCAAGTCGGGGCTGCACCGGCTCATCGACCGCAGCCTCGGCAAGCTCCGCGCCAGCGCGACCGAACTCGGACTCCAGCCCGAGGAGTACGCGGCGACGCTGCGCTGCCTGCTGATCCCGGCCGACCCCGAGTGCCGTACGCGCGTCTTCTTCGGTGTCGGCGGCGGCGGTCTGTTCCGGCTGCGCGGCGGCGAGTGGCAGGACATCGAGCCGCACGTCGGCGAGACGGAGACGACGGGCGCCGCCGTGGTCGGATGGGGGTCCCCCCGGCCGGAGTCCGGGGGAGGTTCGCCGTCCCCGCAGTCGCCCGCCGACGCACCGCACGAGACCCCGGACGGCGACCGGCTCACCATGGACCTGGGCATCACCACCCCGCCGAGCCCCTACGACAGCCCGCCCGAGCCGCCCCGCGAACCCTTCCGGTTCCGCGCCTCCGTAGCCCGCCCGGGTGACACGCTGCTGCTGTGCACCGGAGGCCTCGCCGAACCCCTGCGCGGGGAACCCCGCCTCGCCGAACACCTCAGGGCGCGCTGGGCGGACGGCGAACCGCCGGGACTCGCCGCGTTCCTCGCCGACACCCAGGTCAGGGTGAAGGGCTACGCCGATGACCGTACGGCCGCCGCCGTGTGGGAGGCGTAACCCGGCCCGTGTGCGGCGCGACGCACGCGAAGGTCACGGAGTGCGCCGAGAGGATCAAGTCCCGGGTCGGGCAAGCGCTGCGCGGCAAGGAATGGATCCAGTATGAAACGCCTGCATGGGATACCTGCGTAGGTACGCTCGCAGCTATGCAGACTCGCGTACTGGGCGCTAGGCGCCTCAGTCGGCTAACCGACACGTCAACGTCGTTCGATCGGCAGGAGGTTGCGATCAACGTCATGGCGGATGCGATCGGGGGGACGGTAATCGACTGGGCTGACGACCTCGACGTCAGTGCGGCAAAGGTGGCGCCCAAAGACCGTCCGGGGCTTGGCCCTTGGCTGGAGCGCCCTGACGAATACGACGCCATCGCATGGTGGCGCCTGGACCGTGCTGTTCGCAGTATGCGGGATATGGCGTGGCTTGCGGGCTGGGCACGGGACCATAAGAAGCGGCTGATCTTTGCCGAAGGACCGGGCGGGGGGCGCCTGGAACTCGACATGACGTCGCCCATGTCAGAACTGATTCTGATGATCCTCGCGTTCGCGGCGCAGATGGAGGTACTCGCAATCCAGGAGCGCACGTCCGGAGCTGCCGAATATCTTCGCAATGTTGGCCGTTGGTCGGGTGGACGAGTTCCCTTCGGACGTATTCCCGTACCGCATCCGGAAGAGAATGAAGGGTGGTGGCTGGGACGCCACGACGAGACGGCAGCCATCGTTGACGACATGGTGTCGCTCGTTCTGAAGAAGAAGAGCTACCACGTAATTGCGGCGTGGCTGAACAACAACCATCCCGGCCTCACTCCGGCCAATCACCGACGTATGGTGGCTACTCCGCCCCGCGAGATAGACCCCAACGCGCGCTGGAACCCCGGAATGGTCAGCTCCCTGCTTCGCCAGCCGTCGCTCCGCGGGTGGATGATGCTCGATGGTGAGCCGGTCCGTGACGAGGTGGGAGAGCCCGTCTTGGCGGGGGAACCGCTTGTCGACGACGAGACGTGGCGTCGCCTGCAGGCGGAGATGGACACCCGGGAGCCGGCCGGAGAGCGCAACAAGAGCGACGCTCACCCGCTGCTAGGCATCCTCTTCTGCGGCACCTGCGAAGGCAGGCTGTACCAAGGCTGGATGGCACCCGGCCCCAACCGGAAGGTGGCTAAGCGCCAGTACCGGTGCGCTGCGCGAGCCCACGGACGCACCTGCGGGAAGCCCGCGTATGTCACGGCGGAGCCCGTAGACGCGTACGTCCAAGAGCAGTTCCTAGACATGTTCGGGGCAATGGAGCTCGTGGAGATCATCACCATTCCAGGCGTGGACCACACGGCGGAAATCAAAGAGCTGAGGTTCGATGTCGACGCCCTGGCCGCGCGGTTGACCACTCTGCGGGGCCCAGCCGCTGACGCCGTCGCCAGGCAGCTTCAGGGCCGCTCGGACAAGCTGGAGCGACTGGAGGCGCAGCCGATCATCCCGGCCCGCACGGAGGAGGTTCGAACAGGCGTCACGTACGCGGACTCCTGGAGGCAGGCCAAAGCCCGGGGCGACGTCGAAGAATGCCGCAAGATGCTGCTGGACGTCGGCATGCGCGTGACGGTGGGGGAGACGTACAGAGGCGCCCGTGACGTCGCTGGGCGACTGAGTGTGCAATTCGTGACGCCACATCACATCGACCCGGGACAGGATGCCTTGGAGGATACGGGGCATCAGGCGAGCCTCTGAGGTGACGACGTGATGACGCCGTTGAGAGCCCTGGACTGACCTGCCGGGGCTCTCGTCGCGCAGTCTGGCCCCCTCGTGGACGTCGGTGAGCGCCCCGCCCGCTCATCGATGAACGCGGAGCGTGAAGAGTGGCGCGGCCGACACCGTGGCTCGCAGGTGATCGACGCATGGACATGCGTGCCGTCCGTCCCGTGGGGCATGCATTCCCGTGTAGGCGTTCGACCTGGAGGGAACCGACAGCTGTCGTACGGGCGGGGGTCATGACGAGGCAGGTACGAGAGGGGGGTCCCGGCGCGGCCGGGGCCTCCCCGACGAGCACGGCCGAGACGGCGACCGACGGGGAGACGGGGGATCCGACGCGACCGCACGAGCAGACACTCCTCAGACGCAGAATCGGACGGTCCGACCTGAAAGCGGTACCCGAGGCGCGGCGCGCCCTGCGGGAGCTGCTGCGGCACTGGGGAAGACCGGGGACATCGGAGACCGCTGAACTGCTCACCACCGAACTCGTCACCAACGCGCTGGTCCACACCGATCATGAGGCGGTGCTCACCGCCACCGTCGGCCGACGGCTCCGGGTGGAGGTCAGGGACTTCGTGGGGCGCATACCCCAACTGCGGGCGCCGGAGGCCGGTGACGGTACCAGTACGCACGGCAGGGGGCTCTTACTGGTGGAGTCCCTCGCGGACGCGTGGGGCGTGCACAGGCACGGCGTGGGGAAGGCGGTGTGGTTCGAGCTGGACGGCGGTGCGGTGTGATGCCGTGACACCGCCGTCCCAGACGCTCAGCCGAACTGCTGCTCGAGATCCTTGAGCTTCCGCTCGAGGGAGTCGAGCCGCGGCAGGGTCATCGTGTCGTCCTCGGCGGTGAGGTCGACCGTGACCGGATCAGTACCGCTCCTGACGGGCTGCAGGGAGGACCGCGAGGGGATGGGCGAAGGCCGTTGCTCCGGCGGGAATATGGCAGGTTCCGCGCCGACCTCGGCCGGCGCCCCGCCCGCGGACCCCGCCTGCAGCTCGACCTGGCGGCCGCCGCGCGCGCTCAGCCCCAGGGGCCCCCGGCTGAGCGCCCTGAACCTCGCCCGGTCCAGCTTCTCCTGATCGCGCCGCCGCACCCGCTCCTGCTGCTTCTGCCGCCGGTCCTCGCGCACCTCGTCGACCGCCTCGTCCAGGGTGCGTACGCCTTCCAGCAGCATCAACGACCATGCGGCGAAGGTCTCACGGGGTGCCCGCAGCCACCGTACGACCCGGATCTGCGGCAGCGGGCGCGGCACCAGGCCCTGTTCGCGCAGCGCCGCGCGGCGGGTCTGCTTCAGTGCGCGGTCGAACAGGACGGCCGCCGACAGCGACATGCCCGCGAAGAAGTGCGGCGCACCCGCGTGGTCCAGGCCGCGCGGGGCGTGCACCCAGTTGAACCAGGCGGCCGCGCCCGCGAACGTCCACACGAGCAGACGCGAACCGAGCGCGGCGTCGCCGTGGCTGGCCTCGCGCACCGCGAGAACGGAGGAGAACATCGCCGCACCGTCGAGACCGAACGGGACCAGGTACTCCCAGCCGCCGGTGAGGTTCAGGTTCTGCCGGCCGAAGCCGACCAGGCCGTGGAAGGAAAGGGCGGCGGCGACTGCGGCGCAGCAGAACAGCAGCACATAGGAGGCGGTGCCGTAGACGGCCTCCTTGCGCCTGCGGCGCTCCTCGCTGCGCTCCCACGAGTCGTCGGCGGACGTGTTCGCCCCGGCGCGCCTGTTGCGCGCGAGCACCGCCACCGCCGCCAGCATGCCCAGGGTCAGTACGGCGCCCGGAAGCAGCCAGTCCAGCGATATGTCGGTCAGTCTCATCTGGGGTCCCTTGCATCGCGGTACGGCATTTCGGGCGCCATAGTGGCTCAATCCCGATGACCCTCAGAGGGTTTCGAGGCAAGAGAACGCCATTGGTGGGCAAGGGGCCGCGAAGATCCAGGTTCTCCTCGAACTACCGCTTGAAACAAGGGAATTGAGTTCGAATCGGCTCCACCGGAAAGAGTGGTTCATCCAGAACCGGTTGCGGTAGGGGGTGGACTTGTGCCGGTGCGGGCGTGCGGGCCGGGGCTCGCGGGCGGGTCCGGGTGGCGTCAGCTGGTCGCCGTGGCGCTCAGCCTGCTGATGCGGTCCGCATCGCAGGTGCGCGGGCATGTGACGCAGGTGTCCTCCGGGCGCAGCGTGTAGAAGAGGCAGCAGCTGGCGCGGTCGCGGGTCGGCAGCGGCTCGCCGTTCGGTCCGGTCAGCTCCCGGAACGCGGCCGACCCCACGTACGGCTTGGTGGCACCCGGCAGCAGCTGCTCCAGCTCCGTCATGGCGCGCTGCTCCTCGCCGAGCAGATGTCCGATGTACCAGAGGCCCTCGACCACCTCGTCGGTCGCCATGCCCCACAGGGCACGGCCCCGGCGGCGCATGCGCGGCCCGAAGCCCGCGAGCACCGGCTCCAGATGCCCGGCGACCGCCGCACGCACCTCGGCGCGCAGGGCCTCCTCGTCCGGGACGACGCGGGCGCCGGGCAGTGCGGCCGCCGGGTCGCCGGGGAGGCAGGCGAAGTCGCCGGTCCGGACGGCCATCCGGCCGAGGGTGCGCTGGAAGGCGACGTGCTCGACGGGGTAGCGGGGCACGCGGCGGTGCAGGAACCACGGCACGGTGACGAGCAGGCTGGCGGGCCAGGCGTAACGGTGCAGCCCGAAGCTGGCGACGACGTCCGGGCGTGCCTGCTGTCCGTAGTCCCGCAGGACCTGGGCGTTGTCCCAGGCGAGGTAGTCGTCGAGGGCGGCGCCGCCCTCCGCGAGCCGGGCGGCGGACACCCAGCCGCCGTCCCGCGGGGTCGGCTCGTCCGGCCGCAGCTCCCTGATCTCCAGCCCTGGGAAGACCTCGGTCAGCCGGGCGTACGCATCGGCGACGGCCGAACGCGCCGGGTGCACGGTGCCGCGGTGAGAGGTGCTTCCGGCCTGTGCGGGCGGGGCGACAAGAGACATGCGGGGCACCACCACATCGATCGTTAGCAGGTAAGCCTTACCTTACCCGATGTGATCGCAGTTTGAACTGGCGCCCGCTCGTCCTAAGGTGCGTGGGTGTTACCCGTTCCGTTCGCTCTGTCAGGAGACGTACCGGCGGGCCCGGAGGGACCGGATCGGCCCGTCCTGGGCCGGCCGGATCAGCGGAGCCCCGTAGGAAGAGGAACAGGAGGACCTCGTGGAGCAGGCCGACGCGCGCGACAGGCATGACCACACCGGGTTGTCCGCCGACTCTGCCGAGGGCGCCCAGGGGACGGCTGCGCCCAGGGCCTGGCCTGCCGCGACGGCGTCCCCCTCGACGGAGCACGTGACGGCGTCCTCCGCTCCGTTGCCGCCCGGCCCCGGTATCTCATCCGGGCGCCCCGCCGTCCCGTCGCCCCGGCAGGCGGAGCGTGGACCCCTCACCGATGAGGCGACGACAGCGCGTGCCTCGGCGCAGCCCGGCCCCTCCGGGGACGGCGACGCGGCCCGAGGCGAACACACGCACAGCGAACCGCCCATGCCCGCGCCCCGCACGGCGCTGGACGCCCCCTCCGCGGTGGGCGCGCCCGCGCCGCGGGTGGTGCAGCGGTCGTCCGTGCGCGGACAGGTTCTCGACGCGTTGCGCACCGCCCTCGTCGAGGGCGACCTCAACCCAGGCGAGGTCTACTCGGCGCCGGTCCTCGGCGAGCGCTTCGGGGTCTCCGCGACTCCGGTGCGCGAGGCGATGCAGCAGCTCGCTCTCGAGGGCGCCGTGGAGGTCGTACCGAACCGGGGGTTCCGCGTCACCCGGCGTACCGCCGAGGAACTGGCCGAACTCGCCGAGATCCGGGCCCTGATCGAGGTGCCGGTGATGCTGCGGCTCGCCCGGACCGTGCCTGCGGCGCGCTGGGCGGAGTTGCGTCCGCTGGCCGATGCGACGGTCGCGGCGGCGGTCGGTGGCAACTTCGCCGGGTACGCGGAGTCGGACCGGGCCTTCCATCGGGCCGTGCTCGCGCTGGCCGGCAACCGCCAGCTGGTGCAGATCGCTGACGATCTGCACCGTCGTGCCCAGTGGCCGTCGGTGGACGGCCGGTCACCGCGGGGCCGCGCCGATCTTGTCGCCGACGCGGCGGAGCATACGGCTCTGCTTGACGCTCTGGTCGCACAGGACCTGGCCGTGGTCCAGTCCCTGGTGCGGGAGCATTTCGCGGGTGGGTCCTGAGGGGGGTGATTTCCCCCACCCCGCCCCTTCCCGTAACCAGGCGGCTCCGCCCCCTGAACCCCCGTATCGCCCTTCGGGCTCGTCCTCAAGCGCCGGACGGGCTCGATTGAGCCGGCGGCGTCAGCCCGCCTGCCAGCCAGGTCGGGACGCCGCCGAGCAGCCGGAAGAGGCGCTTCGCCTCCGCGCGCAGCCGGGAGGCCTCCGGTTCTGTCTCCGCGTCGGCCAGCGATGCGAGCGCGGGAGCCGTGCCGACCAGGTAGCCGAGTTCCTCGCGGATGCGGAGGGACTCGGCGAAGCCGTGGCGGGCCTCGGCCAGTTCGCCTTCGTGCAGGGCCAGTCCGGCCAGATGGCGCCAGGTGAAGGAGAGCAGCAGCGTGTCGCCGTGCGCGGTGGCCCCCGCATGGGCGCGGCGGTAGGCGGCCCGGGCGGACTGCGGGGAGCCCGCCAGGTTCTCGGCGATCAGGCCGCGCCGGAAGTCCAGGAGCGCCCGCGCCGGCGCGCCGGGGGCGATGAGCGCCGCGGCGCGCCCCAGCGCGGCCCGCGCCTCGTCGGCCCGGTCGCGTACGCCGAGCAGGGTCGCGGCGTACGCGAGGTGCCCGCGCTCGCACGCGGCCGCCCCCCGCTCGTCGTCGTCGCGGGCGAGCGCCTCCGCCGTGCGCAGTGCGTCCTCGGCCTCGGCCCACCCCTGCTCGGTGTAGAGGCACTGTTCCACCAGGAGCGCGACCCGCTGCAGCGCGGCTTCGACGTCGTCACCGGCGCGTGGTTCGAGCAGTGCGGCCGCATCGGTCCAGCAGGCGCGTGAGCGCAGCCGCCATACCGCGGTCTGGAGTGGATCGTCCCCGGCAGTCGTTCCGATACCAGACATGGCGGTATGCGCCACGTTGCCCTCCCCGAGCACACCATTGAGCTGTTGAGTCGTGGCGGCATCTCAGCATGAATCCGAGTGCCCGGCCAAGGGGGTGGGTGAAGGATTTCACAAAGTATGGGGGCCGGTCGTGGATTGACGGGCACCGGTCGGACCGTGTACCCGTCAACTCTCCGTCCTCAACTCATGCGCAGCGCCAGGAAGAAGTCCAACTTGTCCTCGAGGCGGGACAGGTCACGCCCCGTCAACTGCTCGATTCGCCCTATCCGATAACGCAGCGTGTTGACGTGCAGGTGCAGACGCGTGGCGCAGCGGGTCCAGGAGCCGTCGCAGTCGAGGAACGCCTCCAGCGTGGGGATGAGCTCCGCGCGGTGGCGCCGGTCGTAGTCGCGCAGCGGGTCGAGCAGGCGGGCCGTGAACGCGCGGCGCACGTCGTCCGGCACGAACGGCAGGAGGAGGACGTGGGATGCCAGTTCCTGGTGGCCGGCCGCGCACACTCGCCCGGGGCGGGCGGCCGCGACACGACGGGCGTGCCGGGCCTCCTCCAGGGCGCCGCGCAGCCCCTCCGCCGAGTGCACGGCGGCGCTGACGCCGAGCGTGAGCCGCCCGTCGCCGGCGAGGCCCGCCGTCAGCGGCTCCCGCACGGCCTCCAGCAGAGTCTCCGCGGCCAGCCCCGACTCCTCCCCCATGGCCTTGAGGGCATGGGAGGTACCCCCGTCGTCGTGCTCGGCGGCCACCGAGGGCAGCGGCACCAGCGCGATCGCCTCCGTACCCGTGTGCGCGACGGCGATACGGTCGGACGGCTCGGGCCCGGCCGACAGGGGGTCGACGAGGATCTCCTCCAGCAGCGCCTGCGCGACCGGGCCGCCCTCGACGTCAGCGCCCTCCCACTCGACACCCGCCACGACCACCTGCCAGTGCGGCGCGACGCCGAGTCCGGGCAGCAGCACGGGCGCGGCGACGCGCAGGCGCGCCGCGATCTCGGCCGGTGCCGCCCCGGCCTGCACCAGCTCGAAGACCTCCTGGGCGAGCCGGCGCCGTACCGTGCGCGCCGCGTCCCGCCGGTCCCGCTCCACCGCGATCAGCTGGGTGACGCCGTGCAGCAGGTCGAGCCGCTCATCGGGCCAGTCCCCGGCATCGGCCTCGACGGCGAGCAGCCAGTCCGACAGCACGGTCTCGCGCACATCGCGCGAGCCCGCCGCGCCTGAGGCCGTCGTCGGGCGGTGGCCCGAGCCCCCGACGGGGAACAGCGAGTACGTCGTGGTGCCCACCGTCACCCGGTAGGGGCCCCGCCGCCCGGTGCGGACCGCGGCCAGGTGCTCGGCCGCGAGCCTGGCGCGCACCTCCGGTGCGGACGCCGCTCCGCCGTTGTCCGAGCCGGCGATCGCCCGCCCGGTGGGCGAGAGCACCCAGGCGCGCAGGTCCAGGTCGGAGCGGAGCAGGTCGAGCACCGCGTTCGGGCCGCCGCCGCCGGGGCCCGGCGTCATCAGACGGCGGTGCCGGTCCACCACGGCCGCCAGGTCGCCCGCGCGCTCGCCGGAGACCTGGCGTACGACGTGCTCGGTGATCGTGGCGAAGGCCACGGACTCGTTGACCGAGAAGAGCGGCAGGCGGTGGCGCGCGCAGGCCTCGACGAGGTCGTCCGGGACGGCGCCCAGCTCGGCCTCGCCGGCCGCCAGCGCCGCGACGCCGGCGGTGGTGAGGATCCGTACGAACGGCTCGGAGTCCTCGGCGCCGCGCCGCCACGCCAGGCCGGTGAGCACCAGCTCGCCACCGGAGAGATAGCGGCTGGGGTCCCGCAGGTCCGTGGTCATCACACCGCGTACGGTGCGGTCGAGCTCGCTCTCGCCGCCGAGCAGCCGCAGCCCCAGCGCGTCGGTGTCCAGCAGTGCGCGCAGGCGCATGTTCCTTGTCGCCGCCGATCTTTCTCGATGGTGCGTGTGGTTCGGTTCCGGTGGGTTGTCGTGGTCGTCGTTTCCTGACGAAGACGACGGCGTTACCGGGGATCGCCGTTCATACGAATCTACAAGAGCGGTGCTCTGGTCAGCCAACTCCTTCATGGTTTCCGTGACTGACCCCGGCGGAGTACAGCGCTGTGTACTGACCTTGATCCGCGTGAACACCACATGAACGAGCTGCATTCGTAGATTCGTAGATTCGTAGATTCGTAGATTCGTGGAAGAGAGCCACCATGGACTTCCTTCGCCCCGGGAGCTGGGAGGAGGCGCTCGCCGCGAAGGCGGAGCACCCCACGGCCGTCCCGATCGCGGGTGGCACCGACGTGATGGTCGAGATCAACTTCGACCACCGGCGGCCCGAGTACCTGCTTGACCTGAACCGCATCGGCGAGCTGAGCGAGTGGGAGACCGGCGAGGACACCGTACGGCTCGGCGCCTCCGTCCCGTACACGCGGATCATGGAGCACCTGCGGGCCGAGCTACCGGGCCTGGCCCTCGCCTCGCACACGGTGGCATCGCCGCAGATCCGCAATCGCGGCGGCGTCGGCGGCAACCTCGGCACCGCCTCGCCCGCCGGAGACGCGCACCCGGCGCTGCTCGCCGCGGGCGCCGAGGTCGAGGCCGAGTCGGTGCGCGGCTCCCGGCTGATCCCGATCGACGAGTTCTACACCGGTGTGAAGCGCAACGCGCTCGCCCCCGACGAGCTCATCCGGGCGATCCACATCAGGAAGGCCGACGGGCCGCAGCAGTTCTCGAAGGTCGGCACGCGCAACGCCATGGTCATCGCCGTGTGCGCGTTCGGCCTCGCGCTGCACCCCGAGACCAGGACCGTCCGTACGGGCATCGGCTCCGCCGCGCCCACCCCCATCCGCGCCAAGGCCGCCGAGGAGTTCCTGAACGCGGCGCTCGACGAGGGCGGCTTCTGGGACAACGGCAAGATCATCACCCCCTCGGTCGCCAAGCAGTTCGCCGACCTGTGCGCGGCCGCCTGCAACCCGATCGACGACGTCCGCGGCACCGCGAGCTACCGCCGCCACGCGGTCGGCGTCATGGCCCGCCGCACCCTGACCTGGACCTGGGAGTCGTACCGCGGCACCGCCCGCACAACCGAGGGAGCTGCGTGATGCGAGTGACGTTTCGCGTGAACGGCCGCCGGCAGGAGGCCGACGACGTGTGGGAGGGCGAGAGCCTGCTGTACGTGCTGCGTGAGCGTCTCGGCCTGCCCGGCTCCAAGAACGCCTGCGAGCAGGGCGAGTGCGGTTCGTGCACGGTCCGCCTGGACGGGGTGCCGGTGTGCGCGTGCCTGGTCGCGGCGGGGCAGGTGGAGGGCCGGGACGTCGTGACGGTCGAAGGGCTCGCCGACCACGCCAAGCAGCGCTCGGACGGGGACGGCCCTGCCACGGGTGCTGGTTCCCGCGGTACGTCCGGTGCGCCCGGGACGTCACTGGACGCGGCCCGGCGGTGGCAGGCCCGGCCGACCGACTCCGCGACCGGCGAGGGTGCGGAACTCGCCCCCGTCCAGCAGGCGTTCATCGACGCAGGCGCCGTGCAGTGCGGCTTCTGCACGCCAGGGCTGCTGGTCGCCGCCGACGAGATGCTGGAGCGCAATCCGAACCCGTCCGACGCGGACATCCGCGAGGCGCTGTCGGGCAACCTCTGTCGCTGCACCGGCTACGAGAAGATCCTGGACGCGGTCCGCCTCGCGGCCGCCCGGCAGTCCGAGGGGGCCTGACCATGGGAACCAGCGGTACGCCCGCCAACCTCACGCAGGGCACCCGGACCACGGGCGGCATCGGCGAGTCCACGCTCCGTCCGGACGGCACCCTCAAGGTCACCGGCGAGTTCGCGTACTCCTCCGACATGTGGCACGAGGACATGTTGTGGGGCCACATTCTGCGCTCCCCGGTCGCGCACGCCGAGATCGTGTCGATCGACACGAGCCAGGCGCTCGCCCAGCCCGGTGTGTACGCCGTCATGACGTACGACGACCTGCCCACGGACGTACGGAACTACGGCCTGGAGATCCAGGACACCCCGGTGCTCGCCGACGGCCGCGTACGCCACCACGGCGAGCCGGTCGCGATCGTCGCCGCGGACCATCCGGAGACCGCGCGCCGGGCCGCCGCCAAGATCAGGGTCGAGTACCGCGAGCTGCCCGTCGTCACCGATGAGGCGTCGGCCGTTTCGCCCGACGCGCCGCTGCTCCACCCGGGCCGCGACGACCACCACGCGCCCCACGTCCCGCACCCGAACATCGTCCACCGCCAGCCGATCGTGCGCGGCGACGTCGAGGCGGCCCGGGCGCGTGCGGACGTGATCGTGGCGGGCGAGTACGTCTTCGGGATGCAGGACCAGGCCTTCCTCGGACCCGAGTCCGGGCTAGCGGTGCCCGCCGAGGACGGCGGCGTCGACCTGTACATCGCCACCCAGTGGCTGCACGCCGACCTCCGCCAGATCGCGCCCGTCCTCGGTCTGCCCGAGGACAAGGTCCGCATGACGCTGGCCGGCGTCGGCGGTGCGTTCGGCGGCCGTGAGGATCTGTCGATGCAGATCCACGCGTGCCTGCTGGCACTGCGCACGGGCAAACCGGTCAAGATCGTCTACAACCGGTTCGAGTCCTTCTTCGGGCATGTCCACCGCCACCCGGCAAAGCTCTGGTACGAGCACGGGGCCACCCGCGACGGCAAGCTGACCCACCTGAAGGCGCGCATCGTCCTCGACGGCGGCGCCTACGCCTCCTCGTCCCCGGCGGTCGTCGGCAACGCGGCCTCGCTGGGCGCCGGCCCGTACGTCGTCGACAACGTCGACATCGAGACCGTCGCCCTCTACACCAACAACCCGCCCTGCGGCGCCATGCGCGGCTTCGGAGCGGTCCAGGCGTGCTTCGCCTACGAGGCGCAGATGGACAAGCTCGCGGCGAAGCTCGGCATGGACCCGGTGGAGTTCAGGCAGCTGAACGCCATGGAGCAGGGGTCTGTCATGCCGACCGGGCAGGTCGTCGACTCCCCGGCGCCCGTCGCCGAGCTCCTGCGCCGCGTCAAGGCGATGCCGATGCCGCCCGAGCGCCAGTGGGAGACCACCGAGGGCGCCGACGTCCGCCAGCTGCCCGGCGGCCTGTCCAACACGACCCACGGCGAAGGCGTCGTACGTGGCGTCGGCTACGCGGTCGGCATCAAGAACGTCGGCTTCTCCGAGGGCTTCGACGACTACTCCACCGCGCGGGTGCGCATGGAGGTGGTGGGCGGCGAGCCCGTCGCCACCGTGCACACCGCGATGGCCGAGGTCGGGCAGGGCGGTGTCACCGTCCACGCGCAGATCGCCCGCACCGAGCTGGGCGTCACCCAGGTGACGATCCAGCCGGCCGACACCCAGGTGGGCAGCGCGGGTTCGACGTCCGCGTCCCGGCAGACGTACGTCACCGGCGGCGCCGTCAGATACGCATGCGAGCTCGTCCGCGAGAAGGTCCTGGAGATCGGCCGCCGCAAGTTCGGGTCGTACCACCCGGCCTGGGCCACCGCCGAACTCCTGCTGGAGAGCGGCAAGGTCGTCACCGACGGAGGCGAGGCGCTCGCCGATCTGGCGGACGTCCTGGAGGACGAGGCCGTCGAGGTCGAGGAGGTGTGGCGGCACCGGCCGACCGAACCCTTCGACCCGCGCACCGGGCAGGGCTTCGGACACGTCCAGTACTCGTTCGCGGCGCACCGGGCGGTCGTCGAGGTCGATACGGAGCTGGGGCTCGTCAAGGTCATCGAACTGGCCTGCGCCCAGGACGTCGGCAAGGCCCTCAACCCGCTGTCCGTCGTCGGCCAGATCCAGGGTGGCACCACCCAGGGCCTGGGTATGGCGGTCATGGAGGAGATCCTCGTCGACCCGCGGACCGCGAAGGTCAGGAACCCCTCCTTCACGGACTACCTGATCCCCACGATCCTCGACACCCCGACCATCCCCGTCGACGTGCTCGAGCTCGCCGACGACCACGCGCCGTACGGGCTGCGGGGTGTCGGCGAGGCGCCGACGCTGTCGTCGACGCCGGCGGTTCTGGCGGCGATCCGGGCGGCGACGGGGCTGGCGCTTGAACGGACGCCGGTTCGGCCGGAGCATCTGATGGGGATGGCGTAGGCGCGCCGGCCCCCACGCTGCGGGCAATCGTGCCGCTGGGGCGGCACGGGTGGGCGCAGCGGCACCCCGACGGCGGGTCACGCCTCACTCGCTTGGGCAACCTCGACGCGGGGCACCTGTACATCCCAAGGGAACCCGCCGTCGTGGGTTGTGCCCACCCTCCCCCAGCTACCGCTGGGAGGTGCCCCAGCCCTGCGGAACGCCTGCCCACAACGGGTGGGTGGCGGGGCGCCTGCCCACAACAGTGGGGCGGGGCGCCTGCCCACAATGGGAACAGGAGACCGGAATGTTCGACATCGCCGAGGAGCTGAACCGCTGGCTCGCGCAGGGCCGCGACTTCGCCGTCGCCACCGTCGTGGCCGTCGGCGGCAGCGCCCCCCGCCAGCCAGGGGCCGCGCTCGCCGTCGACGCGGACGGCACGGCGATCGGCTCGGTCTCCGGCGGCTGCGTCGAGGGTGCGGTGTACGAGCTGTGCCAACGGGCACTGCAGGACGGCGAGACCGTCCTGGAGCGCTTCGGCTACAGCGACGCCGACGCCTTCGCCGTCGGCCTGACCTGCGGCGGCGTCATCGACATCCTTGTCACCCCGGTACACGCGGACTCTCCCGCCCGGGAGCTGTTCGCGTCCGCGCTGTCCGCCGCCGCGGCAGGAGAGGTGGCGGCGGTCGCCCGGGTCGCCAAGGGGCCCGCCGGACTCCTCGGCCGCGCCCTGCTCGTCCGGGGCGACGGCTCGTACCAGGGCGGGCTCGGCGGGCACCCCGAGCTGGACCGCACCGCGGCCGAAGAGGCCCGTGCCTGCCTCGACGCGGGCCGCACAGGCACGCTGGAGATCGGAGAGCAGGGCTCTCGATGCGGAGCACCGATCACGCTGCTTGTCGAGTCGTCCGTTCCGCCGCCCCGGATGATCGTGTTCGGCGCCATCGACTTCGCGTCGGCGCTGGCCCGTATCGGCAAGTTCCTGGGCTACCACGTGACCGTGTGCGACGCCCGTCCGGTCTTCGCCACCCCGGCCCGCTTCCCGGAGGCCGACGAGGTCGTCGTCGAGTGGCCTCACACGTACCTGGAGTCGACGCAGGTCGACGGCCGTACGGTGCTGTGCGTACTGACCCATGAGGCGAAATTCGACGTCCCGCTGCTGCAACTGGCGCTGCGCCTGCCGGTCGCATACGTCGGCGCGATGGGCTCGCGGCGTACGCATCTCGACCGCAATGAACGTCTGCGCGAGGTCGGCGTCACCGAGCTCGAGCTCGCCCGCCTGCACTCGCCCATAGGGCTGGATCTCGGCGCGCGTACGCCGGAGGAGACCGCCCTGTCCATCGCCTCGGAGATCGTCGCGAACCGGCGCGGCGGCAGCGGTGTTTCGCTGACCGGGGCGCATGCGCCGATTCACCGCGACGGGCCACAGGCGACGGCGCGGCGCATGGGTTCGGTCGCCTGAGCCGTCGGTAGGGTCCCTCGCGAAGGGCTGGCGGACCCCTCTCCCGCCCTGTGCCGGTGTACCTCACACGTTTCTGTTGATGCACGCCTATTGACGCGAACATGACCTTCCCTTGACCCTCGTGTGGGAGCGCTCCCATAAATCCCTCGTGACCTGTTGCGAACCAGGAGTCCCCATGAGACCCATCAGACGCACGAAATGCGTCCCAGCCGCGCTGGCCGCCCTGTCGGTCGTCGTGGCCTCCCTGCTGACCGCCGGACCGGTCGCCGCCGCACCGGCCACAGCGGCGGAATCGGCCACCACTGCGACCGAACAGTCAGCCGAATCCCGGGGCCCCCACCTCTACGTACCCGACGCCAACCCCGACGCCTACGCCCAGGCCCTGGACCTGGTCCGCGCCGGCCGGGACCGCGAGGCGGCGGGTATCGTGGCGATGGCCGGCACGCCGCAGGCGGTGTGGTTCGGGGACCAGAGCCCGGCCGAGGTGGAGGGGCTCGCCCGCGACGTCGTGCGCGACGCCGACCGCGACGACGCCACCCCCGTGTTCGCGCTCTACAACGTCCCCGGACGGGACTGCGCCAACTACTCGGCGGGCGGGGCCGCGAACACCGCCGAGTACAAGGCATGGATCGACGCGGTCGCACGCGGCATCGGCCGCCGCGAGGCCATCGTGATCCTCGAGCCGGACTCGCTGGCCCTGCTGCCCGCCGACTGCGGCCAGGACGACGCGGAGGGCTCCCTGACCGCCGCCCGGTATGCCGAGGTCAACTACGCGGTCGACACGCTCGAGCCGCTGACCGGCACCCGCGTCTACCTGGACACCGGGCACCCGGGCTGGCACTCGGTGAACTCCATCGTGCCGCGCCTGGTCAAGGGCGGCGTCACGCGTGCCACCGGCTTCTTCACCAACGCCTCCAACTACAACAGCGAAGACGCCAACTCCTGGTACGGCAAGCTGATCTCGTCCTGCCTGGCCTATGTCGCGGAGGGCGGCGACAGCGCCGCGTGCCCCAACCAGTGGTGGTCGCACGCGGACGCCGAGGCGTGGCTCGACGAGAACGTGGACACGCCCGCATCCCGTATGAAGCACTTCGTCACGGACTCCAGCCGCAACGGCCAAGGAGCGTGGACTCCGCCCGCCGGCAAGTACACGGACGCGCAGGACTGGTGCAACCCGCCCGGCCGGGGCCTCGGCGCTCGCCCGACACTGCGCACCGGCGACCCCCTCCAGGACGCCCGGCTGTGGATCAAGATCCCGGGCGAGTCGGACGGCCTGTGCCTGCGCGGGACGGCAGGCCCGGAGGATCCGGAGCGCGGGATGGTGGACCCGAACGCGGGTGACTGGTTCCCCGAACAGGCCCTGGAACTGGTTCAGTTCGCGAATCCGCCGCTGCTGTCGGAGAAGTGATTCCCCCCGTGCTCGGCACGGCGTGATTCCCTCCGTACTCAGGCGCGGCGCAGCAGGCCGTCCGCCGCCCGGCCGAACAGCAGGCGCGCGGACGCGGCCAGCGGCGGGTCGAGGAACTGCGGTAGCCGGCGCACCCGCAGTTCCTCGCGCCACACGACCCGGGAGCCCGCCTCGCTCGGGTGGACCTCGATCTCGGCCCAGCCGGTGACGAACGTGCCGCGCTTGTCCAGGCGGCAGCGGGCGGGCCGGCCGGGCTCGGCGGGGTCCGGAGGCTCCCAGAGCGTCACCTCCATCGGGTCGTCGAACGCAGCCGGCCCGATGCCGGTGCGGGCCACGAAGACGGTGCCGTCGCGCGTGGGCGGCGGTGTGGTGACGGTGACGCGGGTCAGCGGGACCACGTCCGCATGGCGTCTCCAGTCGGTGAGGCGATGCCATGCCTCGGCGACGGAGAGGGGCGAAACCCGTTCGATGCGGATGAGGGCCATTGCGCGATCGTAGGCGCGGTGACACCCGGAACGCCGCGAGCGCCGACAGCCCCCGGGGGCTGTCGGCGCACCCGTCGGGCGTCCGGATACCGCCTTCCGGCCGAGGCGCCGCCCCGGGCAGGATGACCCGGACCGTTCGCCCCCGTACTGGTATTCGCACCCGGAGGGACAGCCGTGGACCGTCAACTGCACGAGAGCCTCGACGTGTTGCAGCGCGATCCGTATCCGGGTTACGCGAGGGCGAGGCGGGCGGAGGGGCTCACGTATGTCGCCGAGCTCGATTCCTGGCTCGTCGCGCGCGACGAGGACGTGCGGGAGGTACTGCTGCGGCCGGACGACTTCTCGTCGGCCAACGCCCTGCGCCCCGACGTCATGCCGTCTCCCGCCGCGCTCGCCGTGCTCGGCGGGGGTTTCGGCGGCCGCCCCGTCGTCGTCACCGCGGACGGAGAACTGCACCGGCAGCTGCGGGCGCCCCTCACCCGGGGCCTGTCGCCCGCGCGGGTCGAGGCCGTGCTGCCGTACGCCGTCGAGCGCGCCGCCGCCCTCGTCGACGGCTTCGCCAAGGACGGGCACGTCGAGCTGATGACGGCGTACGCGCAGCGGCTGCCCGGGGACGTGATCGGCCGGATCGTCGGCCTGGAACCCGAGGACGTACCGGCGGTGGTGCACGGCGGCTACCGCGCCGAGGAGTTGCTCTTCCGGCCGCTCCCGGAGGACGAACAGGTCGCCGCCGCCCGCGACGTGGTCGCCATGCAGCACAAGCTGGACGCCTTCGTGCGCGACCGCCACGCCGGCCCCCGGCAGGACGTGGCCTCCGAGCTCATAGCGTCCGTTGCCCCCGACGCGCGTCCTGGCGAACTCACCCTCGACCAGCGTCACGAACTCGTTGCCCATCTGCAGAACTTCCTGCTCGCCGGGCATCTCACCACCACCGCCCTCATCGGCACCGCGTTGCTGCACCTGTTGCGCCACCCGGACCAGTGGCGGCTGCTGTGTGCGGAGCCCGAGCGCATTCCGGCCGCCGTCGAGGAGGCCGCGCGGTACGACACCGCGCTGCAGGGCTTCCGCCGGATCACGACACGGCCGGTCACTCTGGCGGGGACGCGACTGCCCGCCGGTACCTCCCTGTTCGTGGCCTTCGGCTCCGCCAACCGCGACGTGCAGCGGCACGCGCGGCCCGACGTCTTCGACATCACGCGCACACCCGGACGCCATCTCGCCTTCGGACTCGGCGCGCACGCCTGCCCGGGATCCCAGCTCGCCCGGGAACAGGTGCGCATCACGCTCGAGCAGTTCACGCTCCGGTTCCCGGACCTGAGGCTCGCGGAGGAGCGGCCGGTCACCATGCGGCCGACGATGATCCACCGCTCGCCGGAGGCCCTCCACCTCCTCTGGTGATCCGGTCCGGGGACCTCCGCGCACGCGGTCCGGCGTTCTCCCGGCCGGATCCGTGTTCTCCTGGCCGGTTCCGTCTCCGTAACAGGCCGGACACCTCGCAGCCGCCGAACCGAGAGGCGCCCGCTGCCTCGTGGTCACCCGCCGTTGTCAGGCTGCCCGGGTGCCGCTCCTACCCGCCTCCGTCGACTTCCGCCGTTGCCGGTTGCTGGGACTGATCGGTTCCACCGCCCTCGCTGCCGGCGGCAAGACGGCCGGGGCGCTGCCGGTCCATGACGCGCTGTCGCTCTCGGCGGCCGGCGCGGCGCTGGGGCTGGTCGGCGTGTACTTCGGGGTCGTCCTGCTGATCGCCGCATGGGCGCTGATGGGGCGTGAGGTACGCGGCCCCGAGCCGCCGTCGCCCCGCGCGCTGCTGATGGTGCTCGCCCTGTGGGCCGCCCCGCTCGTGCTGGCGCCGCCCCTGTTCAGCCGGGACGTGTACAGCTATCTCGCGCAGGGCGCGATGGTGGACGCACACATCGACGTGTACGCGTACGGGCCCGCCCGGCTCGGCGGGCCGCTGGTGTCCGAGGTGGCGCCCGTCTGGCGGCACACCGGGGCGCCCTACGGCCCCGTCTTCCTCGTCCTGGCCAAGGTCACGGCCGTGCTCACCCGCGCGGAGGTGCCCGCCGGGGTGATGGGCATGCGGTTCGTCGCGCTGCTCGGTGTGGCGCTGATGGCGGCGGCGCTGCCCAGGCTGGCCCGGCACTGCGGTACCGACCCGGCCGCCGCACTGTGGCTCGGCGCGCTCAACCCGCTGGTCCTGCTGCATCTGGTGGCCGGGGCGCACAACGACGCCGTCATGCTGGGGCTGCTCGGCGTCGGGCTCGTCGCCGCCAGCGGCCGGTGGTACATCCTGGGCGCCGTACTCGTGACGCTCGCCGCCCTGGTCAAGGCCCCCGCGGCGCTCGGCCTGCTCGCCGTCGTCGCCCTGCGGGTGCGCGGCCGCACCGGGCGGCACCGGGTGCTGCGGGCCGCGTCGACCACCGCGGCGGCCGCGCTCGCGACCACGGTCGCGGCAACGGCCGTGGCCGGCACGGGATACGGCTGGATCGGCGCACTGAAGACCCCCGTGTCGGCGCAGAACTGGGCCCTCACCACCGTGCTCGGGCGCCTCACCGGCGACCTCCTGGACCATGCCGGCAGCGACCTCGCCCGCTTCGCCGCGCCGGCCTGGCACGCGATCGGCATCGCGGCAACCCTCATCGCCCTGCTCGTCATATGGCTGCGCCGCCCGCGGCCCGCCCCCGTCTACGCCGTCGGGCTCAGCCTGGCCGCCATCGCCGTCCTCGGACCCGCTATCCGGCCCTGGTACGTCCTGTGGGGGCTGTTCCTCATCGCCGCTGCGGCGCCCAGCAGTTCCGTACGGCGCCGGGTGGCCGCCGTCAGCGGGGTGCTGGCGCTGGCGGCCCTGCCGGGCGGCGGCCCCGTCGACAGGGGGCAGCTGGCGCTGGCCGTGTCCGGGGGCGCGCTCGCGGTGGTCGTCCTCTGGCAGGTCCACCAGTCCGCACGGCAGCCGGCCGGGCTGCCCGGGCACCGGGAGCCGGAACCGTCGATATGAGCACGCACGGACACGACACCCCCGGGACGGCCCGCGGAAGGGGTGCCCTCGGCCTGCGAGCCCCGCGCACCGAGAGCGGGCGCCGCCTGCTGGTGCTGGTGCTCGCCACCGCCGTCGGCGTCTTCCTCGCCACCGTGCCCCTGCACCGCGACTGGTTCGACCTGCGCGTGTACTACGGCGCGGTCGGCCAGTGGGTCCACCACGGCGGCACCATCTACGACTACCGGGTCCCGGGCACCACGTACGGCTTCACCTATCCGCCGTTCGCGGCGGTCGCCATGCTGCCCATGGCGCTGCTCGGTCTGCGCACCGCCATCGCCCTCGGGCTGCTGCTCAACATCGCCGCGGCCCTGGCCGTGCTGTACGTACTCGCGGCGCCGATACTGCGGCGGCACGGCGGGTACGGGTGGTTCGGGTTCGCCGTGCTCGGGTGCCTGATGGCGCTGCTCGAGCCGGTGCGGGACACGTTCAGCTTCGGGCAGGTCAATCTGCTGCTGCTGGCCCTCGTGCTGGGCGACGCCTGGCTGCTGACGGGCGCGTCGAGCGGCGGCCGACGCGCGCGCTGGGCGCGGTGGGCGGGCGTCGGCATCGGCCTCGCGGCAGCCGTGAAGCTCACGCCCGCGCTCTTCATCGGCCTGCTGGTGCTCGCGCGGCGGCCCCGTGCCGCGGCCGTCGCGACGGCCGTCGCCGCCGGTGCGACGGCGCTCGCCGCATGGGCCGCGCCCGGCGCCTCACGCTTCTACTGGACCGAGGCGCTGCGCGACACCGACCGCATCGGCCAGCTCGCCTATGTGTCCAACCAGTCGCTGCAGGGGGTCCTCGCCCGGCTCGCCGCACCGGCCGAACCGGACCGCGCCGTCTGGGCGTTGGCGGCGGTGGCGGTCCTGTGCGTATGGGCCTGGCGCGCGTACCGCGCCGTCGCGGGCGGCGACATCATGGCCGCCTTCGCCCTCACCGGCCTCGCCGCCTGCCTGGTCAGCCCGATCACCTGGGTGCACCACCTCGTCTGGCTGCTGCCGTCCTTCGCGGTCCTCGCCGACGCGGGACTGCGCCACGCCCCGGGCACCCCCGCCCGCCGACGGCTCCTCGCCACGGCGGGCACGGTGTACGTGGTGCTGTGCAGCAGCGTGGTGTGGATCTGGTACGACGGCGCGTCCGGCATCGACGGCTTCCTCGGCAGCAACACCTATGTGTGGATCACCCTGGGGCTGCTGCTCGGGCTTCCGGTGCGCAGGGGAGCCGACGGCCGGGACGGCAAGGGCGACGAGGACCCCCAGGACGGCAAGATCGCTCAGGACGGCGGCAGGACCGACCGGGACCACCGGCACCGCCAAGCCGCCGGGAGCGACCGAGCGTAGAAGCCCGGCCGTTCACGACGCCGTCGGGGAGTCGTTCATGGGAGTCGTTCACGGCCGGGAAGGTGGCACCTCGCGGCTGCCGAGCGGCCGGTTCGCGGGTCCCTGGAGCACCTCGCCGTCGATGCCGAAGCGCGATCCGTGGCAGGGACAGTCCCAGGACCGTTCCGCCGAGTTGAAGTCCACGAGGCAGCCGAGGTGCGTGCAGCGCGCGGACACGGCGTGCAGCGTCCCGTCCTCGTCGCGGTACACGGCAGAGCGCCGCCCGCCGTGCTGCACCACGGCCCCGCTGCCCGGAGCGATGTCGTCGACGGACTCTACGGACACCGCCCGCAGCCGGTCGCCGATGAAGTGACGGCCGGTCTCCAGCTGGTGGCGGACGAAGGCCGGTGCCTCGCGCAGCAGGCTCAGCATGCGGCGCGGGTCGTACAGTCCCGCCCACGGCGGCCGTTCACCGGTGATGAGGTCCGCAAGGAGCCGGCCGGCCATGATGCCGCCGCTCATGCCCCACCCGCCGAACCCGGTCGCCACGTGCACGTGTGCGGCGCCGGGATGCAGGGGGCCGACCAGCGCCACGGTGTCCGTGGGATCACTGTCCTGTGCCGCCCAGCGGTGAGTGATCTCCACACCGGGGAAACGCTCCTGTGCCCAGTCGGCCAGGTTCCGAAAGCGCTGGTCCGTGTCGCCCGTCCCGGGTCTGGCGAGCTCGCCGGTGACGATCAGCAGCCGCTGTCCGTCCCCAAGGGGGGCGGTGCGCACAGAACGCGTGTTCTCCTCCTGCGTGATGTACATGCCGCCCGGATCCCGCTCGGGCGCCAGGGGCCCGGCGACGACGAGATCGCGATGGACGGAGAGGCGACCGAAGAGCAACGCCCGGTCGAAGACCGGGTAGTGGGTGGCGACGACGACGTCCCAGGCGCTGACCCTGGCCCCCGACTCGGTGCCGAGCACGCAGGGCGCGCCCTCGTCGAGACGCAGGACGCGGGTGCCCTCGTAGATCCTCCCGCCGTGTGCCTCGAGGTCCCGCTCCAGCGCGAGCAGGTACCTGCGGGGATGGAACTGCGCCTGGTTCTCGACCCTGACCGCGCCCGCGACGGGGTACGGCAGACCGGTCTCGGTGACGAAGGACGCCTCGAGGCCCGCCTCGCGTGCCGCCTCCGCCTCGGCCCGTATCCCGTCGAGCCGCTCCGGGTCCGCGCAGTACGTGAACGCGGGGACCCGCTCCAGATCGCAGTCGGCGCCGAGTTCGCCGGCGACCGCCACGGCGTGCTCGATCGCGTCGGACTGCGAACGCGCGTACAGGCGCGCGGCGTCCGGGCCGCGGGCATGGCGCAGGCGGTCGTACACCAGGGTGTGCAGCGCCGTCAGTTTCGCCGTCGTGTGCCCGGTGACCCCCGCGGCTGCCCGGGACGCCTCCAGGACCACCACGCTCCGCCCCTTGCGGGCCAGTTCCCAGGCCGTGCAGAGCCCGGCGATGCCGGCCCCGACCACGGCGACGTCCGCTTCCGTGTCCTCGGTGAGCGGGGGACGGGCAGGGAGCGCGGCCGAGGCCATCCAGTACGACTCGTACACGCCGGGGAGGGCGGCGGTCATGGCCATGATTGCCCGCCCTACCACCGGTACCAGCGCGTCCGCCCGCCTCCGGGGCCCGCACGGGTCGAGAAGAATCCGATGATCCACACGATCAGCAGGGCCAGCCCGAGCCACCAGAGGACGTCCACCGCGAATCCGGCTCCGAAGAGGATCAGGATGACCAGCAGCACCACGAGAAGCGGGATCATGTCGGCACCTCCTGACATCCGAGTGCCCGAAAAATCCCGGTTCACTGCTCGTGCTGCCTTGGGGGCGTGCCGTCATGCTCATACTGGCGCTCTGGCCCGGGTCTCCGGCCTGACCGGAACCCGACCGGAAGGTGTCAGAAGCCGTGAGGCACGGTCATTCACTGCATCGCCGACAAAACGAAAAGAGTCTGCATGATGTCCGGGATTGACGGGAAGCCGGAGGGTGGAGTGACCGGCGGCGCACGTTTCACCGTCGATGTCAGGGTCGAGGGCGACACCCTGGTCCTGGCTGTCGGCGGTGAGCTCGACCACGACTCGGCCGGCGTACTGCGCGACGCTCTGACGGAGGGCCTGAGCACGGCCGCCACGCGCATCGTGGTGGACTGCAAGGACCTGACGTTCTGCGACTCCACGGGGTTGAACGTGCTGTTGCACGGGCGGCTCGACGCGCAGGAGGCCGGCGTCGGACTGGAGCTCGCAACCCTTCGGCCGCCGGTGGCCCGCATGTTCGACATCACCGGAGCCGCCGCTGTCTTCCGGCTGTACGACAGCCTCGACGAGGCGCTGACCGGCCGGCCGCAGGAGTGACGGAGCCGGCGAGCGACCAGACCCGGCGAGCGAAGGAGCTCGGCGAGTGACGAGCGCAGGCAGGAGTGACGGAGCGCAGCTATGACGGAGCGCGCCATGATCGACGGACTCCCCACGCAGGGGCAGACCCGCCGGCTCGCCCTGTACGGCACCCGGGGCGTGGTCGGCCGGTGCCGCGACTTCTGCCGTCAGTGCCTCCTGGACTGGCGGTGGCTGCCCGCCGGTGACGAGGACGGCCAGGCCGTGGTCGACGACGTCCTGCTCCTCGTCTCCGAGCTGGTCACCAACGCCTGCCTGCACGCCGGAGGGCCGCAGGAGCTGATGCTGAACTGCACCCCGGAACGGCTGCGCATCGAGGTCACCGACCCCAGTCCCGTAGCGCCGAGTCCGCGCCCCCGGGGGCCCGCGGGGCAGCCCGGCGGCAACGGACTCGTCGTGGTGGAGCGGCTGGCGCGCACCTGGGGGTCGACGCGACGGGGGGCCGGCAAGGCCGTATGGATCGAGGTGGCGCCGCCGCTCAGCGTCCCGCGGGCCCCGTCGCGGGTGCCGGGGGCGCGGTAGCGGCCGCTGCACCGGGAGTGTCCCCGCCGGGACCCGGCTCGCCCTGTCCGGCGTGCTCGTCCTGTGCGGCGTGCGGCTCGAGGGCCGGTTCGGGGTCCTCCAGCAGGCCTGCCCGCAGTACGTCCAGCGTGCGGGCCAGCAGCCGCGAGACGTGCATCTGGGAGATGCCGAGGCGGGCGCCGATCTCCGACTGGGTGAGCTCGTCGCAGAACCGCAGGGAGAGGATCAGGCGCTCACGCTCGGGGAGGGTGGCTATCAGCGGCTTCAGCGACTCCAGGCATTCGACGACGTCGAGTGCCGGGTCCTCCTCGCCGAGCTGGGGGGTGGCCCTGCCGTGAGGCTCGTCGCTCTCCACCGGGGCGTCGAGCGAGCGTGCCGCGTAGACGTTCGCGGCCTGGCGGCCCTCCTCGAGCTCGTCCTCGCTGATGCCCAGGCCCTCGGCGAGCTCCGCCGTCGTCGGGGCGCGCCCCAGCTGCTGCTCCAGGCTGTCGACCGCCTTGGCGATGTCGATCCTCAGCTCCTGCAGCCGGCGGGGTACCCGGACCGCCCAGCTGGTGTCCCGGAAGAATCGCTTGATCTCGCCGACGATCGTGGGCAGTGCGAAGGACCGGAACTCGACCTCGCGCTGCACGTCGAAGCGGTCTATGGCCTTGATCAGGCCGATCGTCCCGACCTGGACGATGTCCTCCATGGACTCCCGGCGGTTGCGGAACCGGGTCGCCGCGTACTTCACCAGGCTGAGGTTCAGCTCGACGAGGGTGTTGCGCACGTACGAGTAATCGGGTGTGCCCTCCTCCAGCGTCCGGAGCCGTCTGAAGAGCGAGGACGACAGTGCCCGCGCATCCATCGCGCCTATGGTCCTCAGGTCCGGTATCTCCGGCAGCCCGGACAGGGCCGAGCGCGCGGCCGTCGGCGGTGCCGCCGACGGGGCCGTGGGCGGGGCTGCGGCCGGGGGGTCGGTGCCATGGGTGCGGACGGGGCGAGTGAGCGGGGACATGGGCGCTCCTTCGACGGATGGCGGGCGCTGCCCGCTGAGGCGGACCGTCGGGCTCCCCGCACGGCACTTTACCGCTTGGTGCGATTTGATGCATTTGTTCCATTTGGGGGCCACTTCGAGTCTGGCGGCTCACCGCCGGAACCGCTCGTCGTGGGTGGCGCCCGCCCGTCCGACAGGCCTGTGCCGGAGGCGGCCTGCCGGCGCCGTCAGGCAGGTGCCGGGCACCACGCCATGCGGGACGGTCACGTGCGACAGTGGGGGCATGGCCGCCCCTCGCCCGCCCGGCGAGAGGTTCCTCTGGCCCGGGGCCCGGACGCCCGCAGAGCGCGAGGTCAGCGATGAAAGAGTCACCTTCGGTCCGCACCCTCGAAGACACCGGGCGCCCGCCGGTGCAGCTCAGCGAGGCGGGGCTCCGGAAACTGCTCGCCGGGCTCACCGCAGTACGGGACGGCGACTTCCGCACGCGCCTGCCCGACGACGCCGAAGGGCTCCTCGGAGAGATCGCGGGCGTCTACAACGGCATGATCGACCAGCTGGCCCAGGTCACGTCCGAGGTCACCCGCGTGGCCAACGAGGTGGGCGGACAGGGGCTCCTCGGGGGCCACGCCCGGGTGCCGAGGGCCGGCGGCGTCTGGCAGGAGCTCACCACCGGCGTCAACACGATGGCCGACAACCTGACGTCGCAGGTGCGCTCGATCGCCAAGGTCGCCACCGCCGTCGCCCGCGGCGACCTCACCCAGAAGATCCGCGTGGACGCCCGCGGCGAGATCCTCGAGCTCAAGGAGACCATCAACACGATGGTCGACCAGCTGTCGTCGTTCGCGGAGGAGGTCACCCGCGTCGCCCGCGACGTCGGCACCGAGGGCAACCTCGGCGGACAGGCCACCGTACGGGGTGTGTCGGGCACCTGGCAGGACCTGACCGACAACGTCAACTCCATGGCGGACAACCTCACCAACCAGGTGCGCAACATCGCGCAGGTGACCACCGCGGTCGCCGGGGGCGATCTGACCCGCAAGATCGACGTCGACGCCCGCGGCGAGATCCTGGAGCTCAAGACCACCATCAACACGATGGTCGACCAGCTGTCGTCCTTCGCGGCCGAGGTCACGCGGGTCGCCCGCGAGGTCGGCCGCGAGGGCCGGCTCGGCGGCCAGGCCGAGGTGGAGGGAGTCTCCGGCACCTGGCGGCGGCTCACCCAGAACGTCAACGAGCTCGCGGGCAACCTCACCCGCCAGGTGCGCGCCATCGCCGAGGTCACCAGCGCGGTCGCCCAGGGCGACCTGACGCGATCCATCACGGTCGAGGCGCCCGGCGAGGTCGGCGACCTCAAGGACAACATCAACTCCATGGTCGAGTCCCTGCGCGCCACCACCCGCGCCAACGAGGAGCAGGACTGGCTCAAGACCAACCTCGCCCGGATCTCCGGACTCCTCCAGGGCACCCGCGAGGTCACCGCCGCGGCACGGCTGATCATGGACGAGGTGCCGCCGCTGGTCTCCGCGCAGTACGGAGCCTTCCTCCTCGCCCGGACGGACGCCGAAGGCACCCGGCTCGACATGATCGCCTCGTACGGAGCGCCCGACACCGCGCCCCGCAGCTTCCGCCTCGGCCAGTCCCTGGTCGGCCAGGCCACGCTGAGCCGCCGCACGATCGCGATCGAGGACGTACCGCCCGGCTACGCCACCGTCTCCTCCGGCGTGGGCGAAGCCGACCCGGCGGCGCTCCTCGTCCTGCCCGTCGTCGTCGAGGACCAGGCCATCGGCGCCCTGGAGCTGGCGTCGCTGCACCCCTTCACCGCCATCCACCGCGATTTCCTCGACCAGTTCATCGAGACCCTCGGCGTCAACGTCAGCTCGCTCATCGCGCACGCCCGTACCGACGAACTCCTCGAGCAGTCCCAGCGGCTCACCGCCGAACTGAGCGTGCGGCAGGAGGAGCTCCAGCGCTCCAACGCCGAACTGGAGGAGAAGGCGGCGCTCCTCGCGGAACGCAACCGCGACATCGAGGCCAAGAACCTCGAGATCGAACGCGCCCGCCAGGAGCTCGAGACCCGCGCCCAGCAGCTCTCCCGCACCTCGATGTACAAGTCGGAGTTCCTGGCCAACATGAGCCACGAGCTGCGCACACCGCTCAACAGCCTGCTGATACTGGCCCAGTTGCTCGCCCAGAACCCCGAGGGCAACCTCACCGAGAAGCAGGTCGACTATGCCGAGGTGATCCACTCCGCGGGCTCCGACCTGCTGCAGCTGATCAACGACATCCTCGATCTGTCGAAGGTCGAGGCCGGGAAGATGGCCGTCCACCCGGCCGCCTTCCCGCTGCACCAGCTGCTGGACTACGTCGACGCGGCCTTCCAGCCGGTGGCGAGCGAACGCGGCCTGGAGCTGCGGGTGGTCACGGCCCCCGACCTGCCCGACGAGCTCACCACCGACGAGTCGCGGCTGCGCCAGATATTGCGCAACCTGCTCTCCAACGCGCTCAAGTTCACCGAGCAGGGCTGGGTCGAGCTGCGCGTCGAGAACGCCGCGGACGACGAGCTGACGCCCGCCCTGCGCGGCCGTCCCTCGATCGCGTTCCGGGTCACCGACACCGGTATCGGCATCGCCGACGAGCATCTGGAGATCATCTTCGGTGCCTTCCGGCAGGGCGAGGGGCCGACGGCCCGCCGCTACGGCGGTACCGGCCTCGGCCTGTCCATCAGCCGCGAGGTCGCCCAGCTCCTCGGCGGCGCGATCACCGCGCACAGCGCGCTCGGCGAGGGCAGCTGCTTCACGCTCTTCCTGCCGGTGAGCAGCGGCGCCGTCGCCGTGTCCGAGGCCGGAACCGAAGGACGGGCGCGCAGAGCCGATGGCCGCCGGCCCGGCGACGACGTGCTCGCCGGACGCCTGGTCCTCGTCGTGGACGACGATCCCCGCAACGTCTTCGCGCTCACCGAGATCCTCGAAGGCGCCGGCATGCGCGTGCTCCGCGCCGAGGACGGCCGGCGCGGCATCGAGCTGCTGACCGAGCACGACGACGTCGACCTGATCATCATGGACGTGATGATGCCCGGCATGGACGGGTACTCCGCGACCGCCGCGATCCGGCGCATGCCGCGGTACGCCGATGTGCCGGTCATCGCGGTCACGGCCAAGGCCATGCCGGGCGACCGGATCAAGACGCTGGCCGCCGGCGCCGACGATCATGTGTCGAAGCCCGTGGACGCGGGGGACCTGCTGGCGAGGATGAGGAACCGGCTGGGCCGGTGAGCCGGTGAGCCGGTGGGGCCGGATCCGGGTCACAGCACGCGTACCGGGGTCACAGCACGCGTACCACGACAAGGCTGGTGTCGTCGTCCGTGTCGCCGGTCACGGCCCCGAGCAGCCGGTCGGCCTGCTCGCCGATCTCGCCCGAGCCCAGCCGCTCCGCCTCCCGGCCCAGCAGCGCCAGGCTCTGGTCCAGCCCCATGTGGTGCGACTCGATGAACCCGTCCGTGTAGAGCAGCAGTGTGTCCCCCGGGAGCAGCCGCGTCACCGTCTCCTGGTACTCGGCGCCGGGTACGGCACCCAGCAGGATGTTCCGCGGCGGATCCAGCAGCTCCGCATGCCCCTCGCGCAGCAGGAGCAGTGGCAGATGACCCGCGCTGGCCCAGCGCAGCGAACGCGTGTCCGGGTCGTACAGCGCGCACACCGCCGTCGCGGTGGGCTGCCCGTCGGTGTGCAGCGTGACCTCGTTCAGCCACGCCATGAGCCGGCCGGGGGAGTGCCCCGTGACGGCCAGTCCGCGCAGTGTGTTGCGCAGCGCGATCATGCCGGTCGCGGCGTCGATGCCGTGCCCCGCGATGTCCCCGACCGCCATCAGGACCTCGCCGCCCTCCAGCGGCATCACGTCGTACCAGTCGCCGCCGATCTGGTACTCCTCCGCCGCCGGCCGGTACCGCGCGGCGACCTGCAGGCCCGGCAGTTTCTCGAAGGTCGGCACCTCCGGGACGATGGCCTGCTGCAGCTCCAGCACCAGCCGGCGGCGGATCGCGGCCTCCGCCTGCACGGTCGTCAGCTGGTCGAAGGTGGCGCTCAGCGCGACCTCGGTGTGGTGCTGGGCGGACACGTCCTGGTAGATGCCGGTGATACCGGTGAGGACGCCGCAGGTCAGGAGGGGCTCGGCGGCGATCCGCACATGCCTGAGCGCGCCGTCGTCGCGGGTCACCCGTACGACAGTGTGCGCCCCCTCCAGACGCTCCCTCAGCGCCCCGAGCAGCTCCTCGAGACGTACCGCGTCCTCGGGATGCAGCCGTCCGCCCAGCCGGCGCAGCGGGAGCGGGGTATCGCCCCGTGGCACGCCGAAGATCGTGTACGCCTGGTCGCTCCACCGCGACTCGCCGGTGCTGAGGTCGTCCTCGAACGTCGCGACGTTCTCCAGCCGCCGCGCGACCCGTACGACCGCCGGGCCCGGGTCCGTGGTGACGTCCCAGAGCACGAGCGCCCGGTCGGCGGACAGCGGCAGCACCCGTACGTCGAGCAGGGGCGCCGGGCGGCCGGGCCGGTGTTCGTGCGGCAGCTGGACCGTGCGCTGCGGGGTCGCGTGCTCGCGCGCGTCCGCGACCAGCCGCACCAGATCGGCGTGGACGGACGGGAAGACCTGGGCCAGCGGGCGGCCGGCCGGGTCCGGCACCATGTCGCTGCTGCGCAGCGCCGCCTCGTTGAGATGCTCGACGACCGGTTCCGGCGTGCCCGGCCCGCTGCGCAGCACCATCGCCGGGTGGGCCAGCAGATCGAGGAGCCCGGCGAGCCCCGGCGGATCGTCGGGATCGGGGCCGGCCAGATCGAGCAGCCGCGCCGCGGGCGCCAGCAGACCCGGTAGCGCCCGGCGCACCGTCTCGTCCAGCTCGGCCGTCCCGGGCCAGACGGCGAGCGCCAGCCCGGCGATCAGCCCCGCACGGCGCAGCGGTACGACGGCCCTGGCCGCGTGCGGGCCGGGGCCCGGGAGGCGCTCGCTGTCGGGCGGGCCTGCCGGAAACCAGGCCGATGCGGCCGTGATCAGCGCCCGGTGCAGGGGCCCCTGCGCCTCCGGCGTCAGCCACCGCCAGTGCGAGGCCTCCAGCGGGCTGAGCCCCGCATGCCCCACCAACTGGAGACAGTCGCTCGCGGTGCGCCGCCACAGCCACACCGACTGCACGCCGAGCGGCCGCAGCCCGCCGTCCAGCAGCGACGCCGCCACGGCGGCGATGCTGCCCTGCGCCTCCGCCGCGGCGGAGGCCTGCCGCACCCTCCGCAGGGCGGCCGGGCCGCGTCCACCACGGGCTGCCGCGGCGGCTTCGGAGACGTCCTCCGCCGTGCGCGGCGCGCCGGCGCCCGGCAGCGTGCCGGCACGCGACGACATGCCGGCGCCCGGCGGTGTGCCGGGCCCGTGGCCGCCGTCGGCCGGACCTGGCCCGCGACCGGCCTGTGCACCGCCTGGGCCGCCCGGCTCCGCGGCCATGGCCGGTCCGCCGCCGGAAGCCGGCCCGCTCGCGGCACTGACCGCGCCTCGGCCTTGTGCGCCGTCGGCGGCCGGACGCGACGGGTGCCCGGCTTGTGCCGGGCCTGCCCCGACGTCCCCGGCCGCGCCCGGTTCGCCGGGCGGAGCCGGCCCGCGTACGTCGTCTGCCGCCCCGGTCGGTACGGCGTTCGGCCGGCCGGTGACGACGGTGCCCGCTGCCGCATTGACCACATCGGCCGCCAGATCATGCAGGCTCAGACCCGTGGATCCGGCGAGGCGGGCCAGGTGGTCGGTGGCGTCCGACGGGGACAGCGACAACTGGGCCACGAGAACGCCGGCCGCCAGGTCGAGCAGATGACGGCGGGCGAGTTCGGTACGGAGGGCGGCCACCTCGGCGGTGAGAGCCGTGACGGCCGCGACCAGCTCCTCCCGTCCCGCATCAGGCCCTCGGGACGGCCCCTGCTCGCGAACGGGAGGGATCATGACGTCTCCGGCTCTTCAGGAGGGCCGTGAGCACCTCGTTCTCTACAGCCGGACGCCTCGGATTCTACTCGGGGCCGACTCACAGAGCGGTGCCCGAAGGCTTGCCCGGCGGTGCCCGATGATTGGGCGGCAGCTGCCGGGGCAGCGGCAGGGACGAAAGGGTCGCAGCAGCCTTGTACAGGGAGGCGGCACGCCATGACCGGCCCAGTCTCGCCGGACCCCGACATCTCGCCCGTCCCGCGGCCGGGCCCGCGCCCGGACGAGCCGGGCCCGAAGCCGGGTCCGGGCCCTCGCCCCGAACCACGGCCCGATCCGGGTCCCGAGCCCCGCCCGCGTCCGGGACCGCCGCGGCCGCCGGACGCATGACCACGCGCGATCCGCGGCCGGTACCGCTACTCCGGGTACTCCTCGCGGAGATCGCCGATCTCCGGCCCCGGCTCGTGGCGCAGGACGGGTTCGGTCTGGTCCTGCAGCTTCTTCGCCTCGTGGCGCAGGCGCTCGGCCTCCGCGGGGTCGGTCGAGCGCTGCGCCCGCTGCAGCAGCTGCTCGGCCTTGTCACGCAGGTGCTCTGCGCGGACGCGTGCGGCGTCTGACTGGCCGTTCATGGGGGGTCCTTCTGCCTGGTGCGGTCAGTGGGCAGCTGCCCCCGCGCCCTGCCCGCAAACGCCCGGGTGACCCGTGTGAAAGGCCTGCCCGGGGGAAACCGGTCCGTGCACCGGACGTACGTACAGGCCCTCACAGGTCCCAACACGTACGCAACGACATGCAACAGGCACGCGAAGGTGGGATGACCGTGAAGGTCGCATTCCTCATGGCCCCCGAGGGGGTCGAGCAGATCGAGCTGACCGAGCCGTGGCAGGCCGTCATCGACGTCGGAGGCACGCCGAAGCTGATCTCCACCAGGTCCGGCAGGATCCAGGCCTTCCACCACCTCGACAAGGGCGACACGTTCCCGGTGGACCGGACGGTCGCCGACAGCGAGGTGGAGGACTTCGACGGACTCGTACTGCCGGGCGGCGTCGCCAACCCCGACTTCCTGCGGATGGATCCCAAGGCTGTGGCGTTCGTGAAGGGCTTCGTCGAGGTGGGCAAGCCGGTCGCGGCCATCTGTCACGCGCCCTGGACCCTGGTCGAGGCCGACGTCGTGCGGGGCAGGACGGTGACGTCCTGGCCCAGTCTGCGTACCGATCTCCGCAACGCGGGCGCCACCTGGGTCGACGAGGAGGTCAGGGTCTGCGACGCCGGTGCCGCCAAGCTGATCACCAGCCGTAAGCCGGACGATCTCAAGGCGTTCTGCACGACGTTCATCCAGGAGTTCGGCGGCTGACCCGCCGAAACGCCCTCGAAGCGACGACGGCCGTTTCGGCACGAGGGCAGGTTCGACACGGGGCAGGAAGGAGCAGCAGCCATGGGACATCCCCGCCGCGAGGGTCCCGGTCCCGTCCCCACCCGGCCGGAGCCGGTCCCGCACGACCCGGAACCGCCCGGCCCGGAACTTCCCGGCCGCGAGCCCCCGGAGGAGCACCCGCCGCCCGATCCGGGCCCCGGGCCGCACACGGGCCCGGACGAGGAACCGGTGCCCGAACCGCCGGACTGACCGCGGCCCGCCACCGCATTGCCTGCCGTCGCGGAGTGCCGCTGCGCCCACCCTCCCCCATTGCTTTAAGGGCCTGGGAGGTACCCCCATCGCCCTGGGGGCACCTCCCAGGCCCTTAAGGCAATGGGGGAGGCACGACTGCCCACAGCGGCGGCGGGCGCGCCGCGGGCGTCGGCCCGCGCCGGGAGATTGCGCTTCGACCGCCGTGGGCACTTGTTTCCAGTAACGAGGCCGGGACCCACCGGTAGCCCCCGCAAGGCATGGCACCACGGCGGCACGGCAGCCCGCGAGATAGTAAAAGCCCAGGTCAAAAGCCCAGGTCAAACGCGCCTCGGAGTGCCAGTCGGGAGTCGGCTGGCGCACTTCAGTGACAGGCTGCACCATCTTGGGAGCGGGTGCCGATCCAACCGGCACCGGCGAGAAAGGGGCGTCTCATGCCTCTCATCGACTTCCACGTCCTGCGCGAACTCGTCGCCGAGCACGACAAGCTCTCCGACGGACTGTTGCTGGCCTCCGGGACACCGGAGGGGCACCGCCGGCTGGAGGACCTGCAGTACACGGTCTGCGTGTACACCGGCGTTCGCGACCCCCAGCAGGCACTGAGCCACGCCCGCAGACTCCTGGCCGACCAGGCGCGGCGCGCGGAGGCATAGGCGCGCGGGGCGCGGCGCGGCGGAGGCACAGGCGCGCGGAGCCGTGGCGAGGCGGGTGGGGCCGCCCGGGCCGTTTCCCGGGACCCCGACCGGGCACCCGCCCGACATGGTGCATTTCGGATACACGATGACGACCGAGCAGGCGGGTCCCATCGGCCGGCTGCCGGTCTGCTACGACCAGGACCGCGACGCGGCCGTCGAGGCCGTACGGCCCTACGCGGAGGCGGGCTTCACCGATGTCGCCCTGGTGCAGATCGGCGGCGCGTCCCGGAGGCGACGCACCGTGTGAAAGGAGTACCGGAGATGACCACGGCCAACCATGGACAACCGCGGCTCACGCTCGGACAGAAGGGGCTCACGCCCGGACAGAAGGGCGGCGGAGGCGCGCCGCCCGAGGAGACCCCGCCTGCCGAGGAGAGCATTCACGGCATCGCCTACCGGGAACCGGTCGAGGTGCGCAAGGGATGGGAAGCCGTTCCCCTCGTACTGATTTTCGCCGTCGCCGTGCTGATCGCCATCGGTCTGATCGCCATGGTGGTGGAGCTGGCGCTGCACTGAGCCCTGCGCGGCGATGGCCGCACCACGGCCGCCGGAAGGCCCGTTGAACGCGGCTCTTCCGGCGGCCACCGCTTGGCCCCCACACGGGGCCCGTCTCGTTGATCGATACGGCCAGTCCACTCACCGAGACGCCATTGACCGTGCCCAGACGAGCTGGCTACTTTCAGTCGCATGTTGCGTCCCGTCATGCTCACCACGCGCGGTCACATCGACCTGCTGCGGGTGGCCTCCGCCGCCTGTTGCCGCGGCTGCTGACGCCTTCTCACTCCCGGCTCTTCGCCCTCTTCGCATCTCTCTCCTGCGCCCCGTTGCCGTAACGCGCCCGCGGTGCCCCTCACGCGTATCGGATGACGCATCGGCGACGTGTCGATGAGCTGATGGCTCGTCAAGGGCGTCCTGGCGGCTCACAAACGGCCACCTGGGCGTAGCCCTGGGCTTCCCGCCCACCCCCTGGGCCTCCCGCCTGCCTCCCCTGGAGCTCCCATGAGTGTCAGTCATGCTCCGCCGAAGAAATTTTCGGCGGATATGCCCCCCGTATCGGATTTCGAGCCGCCCGAGCTGGAGCCGATCGTCCCCTCCTCCGCCCGTCGCGGCCGCGTCCCCCGCTGGCTGCGCCGCCCGGCCGGCCCGGTCCTCCTGCTCGTCCTGTGGCAAATCCTGAGCAGTACGGGCGTGTTGACATCCGACATACTCGCCTCGCCGGGGACCATCGCACGCGTCGGGTGGGGTCTGATCGCCGACGGTTCGCTGCCGTCCGCGATGGGCGTGTCACTGCAGCGGGTCGCGGCCGGACTGCTGCTCGGCACCGTCGCCGGCACGACCCTGGCTCTGGTCTCGGGGCTGTTCCGCATCGGCGAGGACCTGGTGGACGCGAGCGTCCAGATGCTCCGTACCGTGCCGTTCGTCGGACTCATCCCGCTGTTCATCATCTGGTTCGGTATCGGTGAGGCGCCGAAGGTCGCCATCATCACGCTGGGCGTGTCCTTCCCGCTCTATCTGAACGTGTACGCGGGCATCCGCGGCGTCGACTCCCAGCTGATCGAGGCGGGCGAGTCGCTCGGGCTGTCCCGCTGGGGCCTGGTCCGGCACGTGGTCCTGCCCGGCGCCCTGCCCGGAGCGATGACCGGACTGCGCTACTCGCTCGGCATCGCCTGGCTGGCCCTCGTCTTCGCCGAGCAGATCAACGCGGACGCAGGGATCGGCTTCCTCATGGTGCAGGCCCGCGACTTCCTGCGGACCGACGTCATCGTCGTCTGCCTGATCGTCTACGCCTTCCTCGGCCTCTTCGCCGACTTCGTCGTCCGTACTCTCGAAAGGCTGCTGCTGCAATGGCGACCGACGTTCACGGGCCGGTGACCCCGGCCGAGGCGGCCACCGGAAGGCCGGCCCCTTCGAAGACGGCTCCCGTGGACCGGCCCGTACACGACCCCTACGGCGCCGTCGTACGCGTGGAGGAGCTGACCCGTACCTTCGGCGGGCGCGCCGTGCTCGACTTCCTCGACCTGGAGATACAGCCGGGCGAGTTCGTGGCGCTGCTCGGGCGCAGCGGATGCGGCAAGTCCACGCTCCTGAAGATCCTCGCCGGACTCGACCGGGACATTGCAGGAACGGTTCTCGTCCCGCGGCGCAAGGCCGTCGCCTTCCAGGCGCCGCGCCTGATGCCCTGGAAGAAGGTCTGGCGCAATGTCCTCCTCGGGCTGCCCGGCAAGCCCGAACGGGCCGTGGCCGAAAGGGCGTTGGAGGAGGTCGGTCTCTCGCACCGCGCCGACGCCTGGCCCAAGACGCTCTCCGGAGGCGAGGCCCAGCGCGCGTCGCTGGCCCGCGCGCTGGTACGCGAGCCCGATCTGCTGCTGCTCGACGAGCCCTTCGGCGCCCTGGACGCCCTCACCCGCATCAAGGCGCAGCGGCTCGTCGACGAACTGTGGCAGCGCCGCGGCTGCGCCGTGCTGCTGGTCACCCACGACGTCGAGGAGGCGGTGCTGCTCGCCGACCGCGTCCTCGTCATGGACGGCGGCACCATCGCCCACGAGACACGGATCGATCTGCCGCGGCCGCGCGACGTCACCGATCCCCGCTTCGCCGAGATACGCGGACAGCTCCTCGAACGCCTGGGCGTCGAAGCGCACCCGTCCGCCGCCTGACCGCTCCCCGTACCTGACCGCTCCCCGCGCCTGGCCCTTCCCCGTACCCGGCCTTCCCCCGCGCCTGACTACCCGTCCCCAGCACCACCCCACGTACCGAACCGAAACGGAAACACCATGCGACGCCGACTCGCCCCCGCCCTGCTGCTGCCGCTCGCCCTGCTCCTCGCCGCCTGCTCCGGCTCGTCGTCCGCCGACTCCTCCACGGGTGGCTCCGGTCAAGGGACCGACGGCAAGGGGTCCCTCACGCTCAACGTCGGTGACCAGAAGGGTGGTTCCGAGGCCGTACTGCGTGCCGCCGGCGAACTCGACAACCTCGACTACAAGATCAAGTGGTCGACGTTCACCTCCGGCCCGCCGCTCCTCGAGGCCGTGAACGCCAAGGCCGTCGACATCGGAGGCGTCGGCAACACGCCGCCGGTCTTCGCGGCCGGAGCGGGCTCGAAGATCAAGGTCGTGGCGGCCTCGCACGGCTCGTCCGAAGGCGAGGCCATCCTGGTCGCCGACGACTCGCCGCTGAAGAAGCCGCAGGACCTCAAGGGCAAGTCGATCGCCGTGGCGCAGGGTTCGTCCGCGCACTACCAGCTGATCGCCTCCCTCCAGGAGGCCGGTCTGAGCCTGAACGACGTCAAGGTCAAATATCTGCAGCCGGCCGACGCCCTGGCCGCGTTCACCGGCGGCAAGGTGGACGCCTGGGCGGTCTGGGACCCGTACACCTCACAGGTGCTGGGGGCCAAGCAGGGCCGCGTCCTCACGACCGGCGAGGGCGTCGTCAACGGCCTCAGTTTCCAGGTGGCGTCGCCCACGGCACTCGCGGACAAGAAGAAGGCCGCGGCGATAGCCGACTACCTGGAGCGGCTGCGGCGCGCCCAGGACTGGGTCTACAAGCACCCCGAGGCCTGGGCGAAGGTGTGGGCGAAGGACACCGGCCTGCCCTACGACGTGGCGCTCGCCTCGGTGAAGCGAACCAATGGCACGCGCGTCTACGTCGCCGTCGACAAGGCCGCGATCGCCTCCGAACAGAGAATCGCCGACACGTTCACCAAGCTCAAGCTGATTCCTCGCACAGTCACGTTCGACGACTTCGTCGACACCCGCTACAACGGCGACCTGCCGCCGTCCACGACCGCTCCCCGCAAGGAGTCCTGACCGATGACCGTTCATCTGCACTGGTTCCTGCCGACAGGTGGCGACGGCCGCACCCTCGTGGACCGGCACGCCTACACCGACGGCGGAATCAAGCGCTCCCGCGTCACTCCGGTGACCGGGGTGCGCGCCCCCGACATCGACTATCTGACGCAGATCGCCAAGGCCGCCGAGCAGTTGGGCTTCGAGGCGGTGCTGACGCCGACCGGCACCTGGTGCGAGGACGCGTGGCTGACGACGGCGGCGCTGTCCCAGCACACCGAACGGCTGAAGTTCCTGGTCGCGTTCCGGCCCGGCGTCATCTCCCCGACGCTCGCCGCCCAGATGGCCGCGACGTACCAGCGCATCACCCGCGGACGGCTCCTGCTGAACGTCGTCACCGGCGGCGACTCGACCGAGCAGCGGCGCTTCGGCGACCACCTCGACCACGACCGCCGCTACGCCCGCACCGACGAGTTCCTGTCGGTCGTACGCGGAGTGTGGAGCGGTCAGCCCTACGACTTCGACGGCGAGCACTACACGATCGACGGCGGACTCACCGCCCTGCCGCCCGACCCGCTGCCGGAGATCTTCTTCGGCGGTTCGTCCGCGGCGGCCGGACCGGTGGCCGCACGCCATGCCGACGTGTATCTGACGTGGGGCGAGCCGCCCGAGCAGGTGAAGCAGAAGACCGACTGGATCCGCGGCCTCGCGGAGCGGGAGGGCCGCACGGTCCGGTTCGGCATCCGGCTGCACACGATCTCCCGCGACTCATCGGCCGAGGCCTGGGCGACCGCGCACCGGCTGCTCGACGACCTCGACCCGGACACCGTCGCGGCCGCCCAACAGGCCCTGGGCCGCAGCGAGTCGGTCGGCCAGCAGCGCATGCTCGCGCTGCACGGCGGCTCCCGGGACAAACTGGAGATATCGCCGAACCTGTGGGCGGGCGTCGGTCTCGTACGAGGCGGAGCCGGCACCGCCCTCGTCGGCAGCCACGCCGAGGTCGCCGACCGGATCGAGGAGTACCACGCGCTCGGCATCGAGCACTTCGTCCTCTCCGGCTATCCGCATCTGGAGGAGGCGTACTGGTTCGGCGAGGGCGTGCTCCCGGATCTGGCGGCGCGTGGTCTGCTGCCGCGCATCCCGGCCGCGTCGCTGTCCGGGGCCCCGGCGGCGAACGGCCGCCCGGGACCGGCACCGGGCAGGGCGCCGCTGCTGGTCGCTGGGGGGCGCTGAACCGCGGGCCGGGTGGCTCGTGCGCAGGCCGTGACATGCGGCTGCGCACGGGCCACCCGAGCGGTGGCCGGTGCTGGTGCCGGTGCCCTCAGCAGCGGCGCACCGCAGGCTCCCGCGGCTGCGGCCTCCTCGACAGGGCGTCGACGTCCGGGTCGGCGATCAGCGCGTGGGCGTCGCCGGTGGCCCGGGCTCCGACCGCGGCGGCGACGGAGCCGGCCCGCTCCAGGTCGACGTCGGCGACCATCGTGACCTCGGCGCCGGACACCCAGCGGTGCAGCGTGTGCACATGGTCGGCGCCCATGGTGCCCGCGCCGACCACCCCGATGGTCATGCCAGGCTCACCCACGTCCCCTGCTCGGCGGAGCGGGCCATGGCGTCCAGTGCCACCGCGCTCGCCACGGCGTCGTCGAGCGTGGCGCCGTACGGACTGCCGTCGGCGACCGAGCGCAGGAAGCGGTACGCCTCGATGACCTTCAGGTCGTCGTACCCCATGCTCGTGGCCGCCCCCGGCTGGAAGGCGCCGTACTCGCCGTGGACCGGGCCGACGTACACCGTGCTGACGGGCTGGTCCTGGTAGCCGGTGCCACGGCTGACGCCGAGCTCGCCCATGCGCCGGAAGTCCCAGAAGACGGCGCCGGTCGTGCCGTGGATCTCGAAGCCGTAGTTGTTCTGCTCACCGACGGAGACCCGGCACGCCTCCAGCACACCGCGGGCGCCGGAGGCGAAACGCAGCAGGCAGTTGACGTAGTCGTCGTTCTCGACCGGGCCCAGCTCGCCGCCCGTCGCGCGGGTGTGACCGGCGGTGGCGCCGGTCGGCCGGGCCCGCTCGGGTACGAAGACCGCGGTGTCCGCGGTCAGGGAGCCGATGTCGCCGAGCAGGAAGCGGGCCAGGTCGACGCCGTGCGAGGCGAGGTCGCCCAGCACTCCGTTGCCCCCGCGCTCACGCTCGTAGCGCCAGGTCAGGGCACCCTCCGGATGGGCCGCGTAGTCGCTGAACAGACGGATGCGGATGTGGGTGACGGTGCCGATCTCGCCGGCGGCGACCATCTCGCGGGCGGTCTCGACGGCGGGCGCGCCCCGGTAGTTGAAGCCGACCGCCCCCTGGACTCCGGCCTTGGCGACCGCGCCGGCGACCGCGCGGGCGTCCTCGGCGGTCAGCCCGACCGGCTTCTCGATCCAGATGTGCTTGCCCGCCTCGGCCATGGCGACGCCGATCTCACGGTGCAGGAAGTTGGGGGCGGCGATGCTCACCGCCGCCACGCGAGGGTCGGCCGCGACCTCCCGCCAGTCACGGGTCGAGGAGGCGAACCCGAACTGCGCGGCGGCCTCCTCGGCCCGGCCGGGCACCTCGTCGGCGACCGTCACCAGGTCCGGCCGCAGAGGCAGTTGCGGGAAGTGGTGCGGCAGTCGGGCGTACGCCTGGGTGTGCACCCGCCCCATCCAGCCGAATCCCACCACGGCGATGCCGAGCGTGTTCACGATGACCGCCCTTCTTTGGACCGTTCCAGCGCTTGGTGGCCCACGATGGGGCGGCTTCTCGGCAGGTGTCAAGGTCTTTACAGGCACGGACACCGTATGGAACGGTCCACGACATGAGGACCCCGACCATCCGCGACGTCGCCGAGCGGGCCGGCGTGTCGAAGTCCCTGGTCTCGCTGGTGCTGCGCGGCGCCGACGGAGTGCGTCCCGAGAAGCGGGCGGCCGTTCTCGCAGCGGTGGAGGAGCTCGGCTACCGGCCCAACGCCGCGGCACGCAGCCTCAGCGAGCGGCGCACCCGGACGGTCGGCGTGCTGCTGAACGACATGCGCAACCCCTGGTTCGTGGAACTCCTCGACGGACTGAACTCCCGGCTGTACGACGGCGGCCTGCACATGCTGCTCGCCGACGGCCACCTCAACCGGCGCCTCGGCGAGGACCTCACCCGCACGTTCACGGAACTGGGCGTCGACGGGCTGATCGCCGTCGGCACCTTGCAGGACCCCGAGGCACTGCGCACCGCGGCGGGGCGGGTGCCCACCGTCGTCGCAGGCACCCGCGAACCGGTGCTGCCCGGCGTGGACATCGTCGCGGGCGACGACGAGCACGGCGCCCGCCTGGCCACCGAACACCTCATCGGCCTCGGTCACCGGCACATCGCCCACATCGCGGGCCACGGAGCCGTGGGCGAGCTGCGTCGGCGCAGCTTCGAGGCCGTCATGCGGGAGCACGGTCTGGCCGACATGGCGGCCATGGAACAAGGAGACCTCACGGAGGAGGGCGGCTACCGGGCCACCGTCCGGCTGCTCAGCCGCCCGCAGCGCCCCACCGCCGTCTTCGCGGTCAATGACGTGACGTGTGTCGGTGCGCTGTCGGCCGCCGGGGAAAGCGGCCTTCAGGTCCCCCGGGACCTGTCCCTCGTGGGCTACGACAACACGTACCTCGCACGCCTGCGCCACCTGTGGCTGACCACCGTGGACAACGCCAGCCACGACGTCGGCCGACGCGCCGCACAGCGCCTGCTCGACCGCATCGAGGACCCGGACCGCCCCCGCGAAGTCGATCTGGCCGTGCCCTTCCTGGAGGTGCGGGGCACCACGGCACCGCCTCGGAGCGGGGCCTGACCCGGCGGCTCGAGTGCCGGATCAAGCGCGAGGCCCGCTCGGAGGGTTCCCCTCAGGCGGGGTACGCGTGTGTCTGCGTCGCCTTGACCGTCGCCCAGACCGTGGCTCCGGGGCGGAGGTCGAGTTCGGCGGCGGCGACGGTGGTGAGGTCGGCGGCCAGGGGGAGTTCGCCGGTGAGGTCGGCGCGGATCTGGTCGCCGTGGGTCTCCAGTCCGGCGACCTCGCACCGCCACAGATTGCGGGCGCTGGATCCGGTGGGGCGGTCCCGGTGGAGAGTGACCGCGCTGGGCGGGAAGGCGACGAAGACCGGGCCGGTGAGGTCCTCGGTGGTCGTGATCGCGGGTCCGCCGTCGACGTGGACCGTGTGTCCTTCCGCCTGTCCCCGGTAGAGGTTGAGGCCGACCAGGTGGGCGATGTAGTCGGTGCGCGGGTGGCGGGCGATGTCGGACGGGGTGCCCTCCTGGACGATATGGCCGTCCTCGACGACGACGAGGCGGTCGGCCAGGACCATCGCGTCCAGCGGGTCGTGTGTGACGAGTACGGCGACCGCTTCGAAGTCGGCCAGATGGTGACGGAGCTGGGCGCGGACGTCCAGGCGGGTCCGGGCGTCGAGGGCGGCGAGCGGCTCGTCGAGGAGCAGCAGACGCGGGCGGGTGGCCAGGGCGCGGGCGAGTGCGACGCGCTGCGCCTGGCCGCCGGAGAGCTTCCGCGGCTTGGTTCCGGCGTGGTCGGCGAGGCCCATGCGCTCCAGCAACCCGGCGGCCTGGGTGCGGGCCTCCGCCCTGGTGGCGCCGTGGCAGCGCGGCCCGAAGGCCACGTTGTCCAGCGCGGACAGATGAGGGAAGAGCAAGTAGTCCTGGAAGACGACCCCGACCGGGCGGGACTCCGGCGGCGTACGGTCCAGCTCGGCCCCGTCGAGGCGGAGGTGGCCGTCGGTGAGCGGTACGAGACCGGCGAGTGCGCGCAGGGCGGTCGTCTTGCCGGCGCCGTTGGGGCCGAGGAGCGCGACGACGTCACCGGGCGCGGCGGTCAGTGCCACGTCGAGGCGGAAGGAGCCGCGCTCCACGACCAGCCGGGCGTCGAGCCCTTGACCGGTCTCCTGCCTGGGGACGCCGACAGCGTCCTGCACGGTCTTCTCGGTGTCGGTCATGAGGCGGTCATCCAGCGGTCGCGCAGCCCGGCCAGTACCGCGATCGACACGGCCAGCAGGACCAGGCTGAGGGCGATGGCAGCCTCGGGGTCGTTCTGGAGGGCGAGGTAGACGGCGAGGGGCATGGTCTGCGTACGGCCGGGGAAGTTGCCGGCGAAGGTGATCGTCGCACCGAACTCGCCGAGAGCCCGGGCCCAGGCCAGTACGGCGCCGGCCGCGATGCCCGGCGCGATGAGCGGCAGCGTGACCCGGCGGAACGCGGTGAAGCGGGAGGCGCCGAGGGTCGTGGCGGCCTCTTCGTAGCGCGGGTCGGCGGCCCGCAGGGTGCCCTCCACGCTGATGACGAGGAACGGCATGGCGACGAACGCCTCCGCCACGACCACGCCCGCCGTCGTGAACGGCAGCGTGACCCCGAACCAGTCGTCCAGCCACTTTCCGACGACTCCGTTGCGGCCGAGCGCCATCAGCAGCGCCACACCGCCGACCACGGGCGGCAGGACGAGAGGCAAGGTGACGAGGGCCCGTACGAGACCGCGCCCCGGGAACTCGACCCGGGCCAGCAGCCAGGCCAGCGGCACCCCGAGCACCAGGCTCACCGCGGTCGCCGCCGTCGCGCACACCAGGGACAGCTGGAGCGCCTGCCACACCTCGGCGCTGGTCAGCAGGTCGGGCATGCTCCGCCAGGGGGCCCGTATCAGCAGGGCGACAAGCGGGAGGACCAGGAACGCCAGGCCGATGAGGGCGGGCAGGAGGAGGGGCAACGGGGCGCCCCGGCCGCCCCCATGGCCCCGACGGCCCCCGCGGACGCGGCGGCGCCGCGGGCCACCGGTCAGGCTGTCCGCGGCGTCGGCCTTGTCCGACGACGGGTACGGGAACGTCACGGCTGGAGGAACCCGGCCCCGGTCAGGACCTTCTGGCCCTCGGCGGACTGCACCAGCGCGATGAACGCCTTGGCCGCATCGGCGTTCTTCGATTCCTTGAGGAGCGTGATCGGGTAGTCGTTGATGGCATCGGCCGACTCGGGGAAGTCCACGCCCGCCACCTTGTCACCCGCGGCCTGCACATCGGTCTTGTAGACGACCGCCGCGTCGGCCTCCTTCAGCACCACCTTGTTGAGGGCGGACTTGACGTCCTCCTCGTAGGAGACCGGCGTGAGCTTCAGCTTGCTCGCGTCGAGGGCCTTCTGGGCGGCGGCTCCGCACGGCACCGTCTTGTCGCACAGCACCACCTTCAGCGAGGACTTGGTGAGGTCCTTCAAGGACGAGACCTTGTCCGGGTTGCCCGGCAGGGTGGCGATCTCCAGCTGGTTGCGCACGAAGGTCGCCGGCGTGCCGGAGGCGTCCCCCGCGTCGGTGACGATCTTCATAGTCTTGGGGCTGGCCGCGGCGAACACGTCCGCCGGGGCTCCGCCGGTGATGCTCGCGGCGAGCGCGTCGCTGCCGCCGAAGCTGAAGGTCACCTTCGTGCCCGGGTGCTCCTTCTCGAACTCCTCGCCCAGCGTCGTGAAGCTCTCCTTCAGCGAGGCCGCGGCGAAGACGGTCACCTCGCCGGACAGCTTGTCCGAGGCGTCCGAGGCGGAGGCCGACGAGGAGGCGTCCGACTTCGCCGACGAGGAGTCGTCGGAGGAGGAGCAGGCGCTCAGGGCCAGCAGCGCGGCGGCGCTCGCGCCGGTCACCTGCAGCATCCGACGGCTCCGGCGCACGGAACGGGTCATCACGGGTCCACTCCCTCAGGGTCCTGGACGGACTCAGCTACGGTCTCTCGACCTGATCCTCACGGTGTCGGCGCTGACGCCGAGCAAGGCGGCCGCGTCCCCGATCCGGTAGGTGTGCATGCGCCGATGATAATGCCGCAAGTGCGAGGGAAAAGTCTCCCGTCACATCGCATGAGCCAGATCTTCTATCGGCTGGCATCGCATGTGCGTTTGTACGAGATGAGTGTGCGGGTACGGTCACCGGGGAGGTGGTAGCCCGTGAGTCAGTCCCTCGCAGCTGCCCGTACGGCCGCCGGACAGGCGGCGGAACTCGCCCTCACCGGCGATCTGACGCGTCCGGCCCGGCTGACCGTGCCGGACCTTCTCGCCTGGTCCCAGCACCGGGCGCAGGTCGCCTTCGAGTGCGCCACCAGCGGGAGCCGGCACCACACCTTCACCGGACCGCTCCTGCACGACGTGCTCACGGACGCGGGCCCCGTCTTCGACCCCGCCCGCCGCAAGGACCGCCTGCGCTTCCTGATCGCCGTACACGGCGCGGACGGCCACCACGCGCTGCTGTCCTGGGCGGAGATAGACCCCGACTTCGGCCGGTCCCCCGTCCTCCTCGCGGTCACCCTCGACGGCACCCCGCTCGACCACGCCGGCCCCCAGCTCGTCCTGCCCCAGGACCGCTGCGGCGCCCGGTACATCAGCGGCATCGACGCGGTACGGGTGGACGGCGGCTACACCGCGTGGACCTGACGGCGCCGAGAGAAACCCGGTGAAGCACGACTGCCGGGCCGGAGCGCAGGCCCGCTCACACGCGGTCGATGTGCACGTTCGTCGACTTCACCCGGGCGGTGGCCTCCATACCGACCTCGAGACCCAGCTCCTCCACCGCTTCCCGGGTGAGCAGCGACACCAGCCGATGCGGCCCGGCCTGGATCTCCACCTGGGCCGCCACGTCACCGAGCTTGATCGCGGTGACGATGCCGGGGAAGGCGTTGCGGACCGACGTGTAGGGGGCGTCCGCCTCGCCGCCCCCGCTCTTGGCGAGCTCCACGGAGAAGGCGGCGAGATCTTTCCCGTCGATGAGCCGCTTCCCGGCCTCGTCGCGATGGGTCGCCACCCGGCCCGCGTCCGCCCACCGACGCGCGGTATCCGGACTCACGCCGAGCAGCCGTGCGGCCTGGCCGATCGTGTATGACTGCATGCACGCCAAGATAGGCCCGCCGACGACTGTCTGTGACGCCCGGGGATCTCGAGTGCCCCTGCTGCAGGGAGGTCGCTTCTCCATCTCCCGGCCCGGAGGAACCGGCGAAGGTCGGGATGCCGGACAACCGGGCGCGCTCCGAGGAGTGGCCGGCGCGGCCGGCTCAAGGCATCGACGCCGAGGTCCGGGAGCAACTGGGCGGGACGGCTACCGGCCTGCGCCGCCCTCGCCGACCGACGCCCCGTGCCCCTCGCGAGGTCACTTCCAAGTGGCCAGGTATTCGTTGATCTTCTCCCGCATGAACAGGGAGGACTCCTTGGCCTTCTCCTCCCAGGCGAACACGCAGGCGGTGAGGGTGCCGTCGAAGCCGCTCGCCTGCAGTTCGCGGAAGAGTTCGTCGAAGTCGACCTCGCCCTCACCCATGTTGAGGTGCTGGTGGATGCGGGCCGCGGTGCCGGGCGGGTTGAGGATGTAACGGTTGCCGGAGGACGCGGTGTGGTCGAAGGCGTCGGCCAGGTGGACGTGGGTCAGCAGGTCACCCGCGTACTTGATGATGCCGGGGGCGTCGTTGCCGATGTGGAAGGTGTGCGGGGCGCAGTAGAGGAACCCGACGTTGGGGTGGTTGATGCCCCGGATGAAGTTGACCGCGTCGTAGCCGTTCTCGATGAAGTCGTCGGGATGCGGCTCCAGGGTGAGCTTGATGCCCTCGCGCTCGAACAGCGGCAGCAGTTCGTCCATCGACCGCCAGAACTGGGCCTCGCTGCGGTCGGCCTCCTCCGGACGCCCGTTGAACTCGGAGATCATGCTGGTGACTCCGAGGTCCGCGGCGATCTCGATGGCGCGCTTCCAGTACCGTACGGCGGCCTGCCGGGCGTCCTCATCCGGCCCCGACCAGCGGAACAGGGGCAGGACGGAGGAGATCCCGACACCGGCGGACTCCAGGGCCTTGCGGAACTTCGCGACGGTGGCGTCGTCGACACGGGGGTGGCGGAAGAACGGGATGAAGTCCTCGCGCGGCGAGAGCTCGATCCACTCGTAGCCCAACTCGGCGACCATGGCGGGCAGTTCGAGCAGCGGGACATGGCGGATCATGTACGGATCGAGGGCGATCTTCATGCTGGTGAGTGCTCCTTCTGATGCCGTTGCCGTTGCCGTTGCCGTTGCCGGCGTCGCGGCTTCGGCGTTTCCTTCTGTGTGTCTCTTAAAGGGGTCGAGGTGTTCCGCTGGAGGCGCTGGTGCCGCCGTCGACGGGGATCACGGTTCCCGTGATGTATCCGGCGTCGGGGCTCGCGAGGAACAGCACGGCCCGTGCGATGTCCTCGGGCTGGGCCACCCGGTCGAGGAGCCGCGTGGTGAACTCGGGGTCGTCGAGGCGTTCCTGGGTGAGCCGGGAGACGGTGAAGGCGGGGGCGACGGCGTTCACCCGTACTCCGTCGGCGCCGAGGTCGAGTGCGAGGCTCTGTATGAACCCGTTGACCGCCGCTTTGGTGGCGTTGCAGGCGAACTGGGCCCAGTCGCCGCGCAGGCCGGCGATGGAGGAGATCGCCACGAGGTTGCCGCGCGTGGCACGCAGCGAAGGCACCGTCAGACGGGCGAGGCCGATGACCGAGTCGAGGTTCACCGACCGCAGGCGCTCCCAGGCGGTGTCGTCGAAGGTGTCGATGCGGCTGGGCTCGCTGGTGCCGGCGTTGGCGACGACGACGTCGAGGCGGCCGAAGCGCTCCGTGACCGCGGCCACCGCGCGCTCCAGGGCGTCGGCCTCCGTCACGTCGGCGGCCAGCACAAGGACGCGTTCGGCGTCGAAACCGGCAGCGGTTTCCTGTAGTGGCTCCCGGCTGCGGCCGAGGACCGCCACGCTCGCTCCCTGCTCCAGGAACGCGCGTGCGGTCGCCCGGCCGATGCCGGTCCCGGCTCCCGTGACCAGGACGACCTGGCCCCGGTAGGGGTAGCCGGCCCAGGCGATCACGACCGTAGTGACTCCTGCAGTGCCGCGTCGGCCGCCTTGAGTACTTCGGCGGCCACGGCGATGCCCTCGACGCGGCCGAGTTCGGTGTCCTCGTGCTCGATGTTGACCAGCATGTCCGGGTCGACCTCGTGCAGGGCGCGCAGGAACTCGGTCCAGTAGGCGACGTCGTGCCCCTTGCCGAGGGCGACGAAGTCCCAGGCGGATTCCTTCGGCCACTCGTTGGCCCACTCGTCGCCGCCGAGGTTGGTGCGCGGCTCGTCGGGCGACAGGCGTCGGAAGCTGTTGTCGAGGACGCCGTTGAGGGCCGCGTGCTCGGGGTTGATGCGGACGTCCTTGGCGGCGGCGTGGAAGACGAGTTCGCCGAGGTGGCGGACGACCGCGACGGGGTCCATCTGCTGCCAGAACAGGTGGGAGGCGTCGAGTTCGACGCCGACGTGGGTGGCGCCGGTGAGGTCGATGAGCTTGTGGATGTCGGCTGAGTTGAACACGATGTTCTGCGGGTGCAGTTCGAGGGCGACCTTGACGTCGTGGTCGCGGGCGAGGCGGTCGGTCTCGCGCCAGAAGTCCGCGGCGATCTTCCACTGGTGGTCCAGCACGTCCAGGGCCGCGGAGTTCCAGGCGTTGACGACCCAGTTGGGGCGGGTGGCGCCCTGCTCGCCGCCGGGCAGGCCGGACATGGTGACGAGGCGGTGCTGGCCGAGGCGTTCGGCGAGGCGGATGGAGCGGCGGATGTCTTCGGCGTGCTTCTCGCCGATGGCGGGGTTCGGGTGCAGCGGGTTGCCGTTGGCGTTGAGGCCGGCGATGGCCACGCCGGTGCCCTCGAAGAGTCCGAGGAAGTCGTCCCGGGCGGCGTCGCTGACGAGGATGTCGTCGAAGGTCGGCACGTGCACCGGCGGGAGGAAGCCGCCGGTGTTGACCTCGAGACCGGTCAGGCCGAGATCGGCGACGACCTTGATCGCTTCGGGCAGCGGGCGGTCGTGCAGGATCGCGTTGTAGAGGCCCAGCTTCATCGTGTGCTTCCTCGGTCCTTCTCGGGGGTGGCGGTGCGGGTGGGGCGAAAGGCTCGGGTTACTGGACGGTGACGGCCCTGCCGCCCGCGTCCGCGGAGGCGACGATCGCGTCGATGACGCGCAGGTTGTGCAGCCCGTCGGCGAGCGTGGGGCAGGGCGGCAGCCGGTCCAGGCCCGCGATCTGCTCCAGGAACGCCCGGGCCTGCCAGACGAAGAACTCGTGCTGGCCGTGCCCGACGCTGGGGAAGTCCATCGGCAGGCCGCCGGCGATGTAGGGGTGGCCGGGGCCGACTACCACCCGCCGGTAGCCGTCCACGGGGTCGGAGGCCGCCGCGTCGGTGATGGTGAACTCCGCCGGACGCGACAGTTCGAAGGTCGCCGCGCCGCCCTTCGTGAACACCTCGAAGCCCAGCGAGTTGGCGAGGCCCCGGGCGATGCGCGAGACGGAGAAGGTGCCGACGGCGCCGGAGGCGAACGTCGCGGTGAACGTGGCGATGTCGTCGTTCTCGACCCGCTCGCGCTGCTGGCTCACCGCCACGTCGGCCGAGTGGCCGACCGCGGTGCCGAGCGGGACGGGACGGTCCGGCACCTGGGTGGACAGCACGGCGCCCTGCACACTCCGTACCGGGCCGCAGAAGTACTCGCCGAGATCGATGAGGTGGCTGCCGATGTCGGACAGCGCGCCCGAGCCGAGCGGCCCGCGGTAGCGCCAGCTGATGGGGGCGTCCGGGTTGTGCCCGTAGTCGCACCAGTAGTGCCCGTTGAAGTGCTGGACCGGCCCGAGCGAGCCCTCCAGCACCTGCTGCCGTACTGCGTTGATCGCGGGGGAACGGCGGAAGGTGAAGCCGGTGGCGGCCACCAGGCCGGTGTACTCGGCGGCCTTCACCATGGCCTCGGCGTCGGCCACGGTCGGGGCGAGCGGCTTCTCGCACAGCACGTGCTTGCCGGCGGCCAGCAGGGCCTCGACGATCTCGCGGTGCAGGGCGTTGGCGACCACGACGCTGACGGCGTCGATGTCGTCGGCCTCGGCGATCGTCCGCCAGTCGGTCTCTGCGCGCTCGAAGCCGTAGCGGCGGGCGGCGTCCAGCGCGAAGGGCTGGTGCGCGTCGGCGACGGCGACCAGCCGCACCTCGGGCAGCCCGGCGCCGTACAGCGTCGCGGCCTGCCGGTAGCCGTTGAGGTGGGCCCGGCCCGCCATGCCGGCGCCGATGACCGCAACCCCGATCGGCCGTGTGCTCATTGTGATTCCTCTCCGGCGCGACGGTGCGCCGTGGCTGGGGGCCTGGAGACCGGGAGTTGTGGTGTCCTGGTCCCGTTCCGGGCCGGGCGACCAAGCTCTTGTTTAAAGCGTTTTAAGTCCTGGTACTATCGGCGGCGTCACAGGCAGATGTCAAGGGTGTTGCCTCAAAACCGCGGGAGGTCGCGTGGACGAGCTCAGCTCCGGCGCCCCCGAGGGCGGCAACGGCGCGGTGCAGCGCCCCCGGCTGGAGGACGTCGCCGCGCGCGTCGGCCTGTCCACTGCGTCGGTGTCCCTTGTGCTTCGTGGCGTGCCGGGGCCGAGCCGGAACACCCGGCAGCGGGTCCTGAAGGCGGCCGCCGAACTCGGCTACCGCCCGAACCGCACCGCCAGCGCCCTGGCCAGCAAGCGCAGCCGGCTGCTCGGGGTCATGATCGACGTCCACAGCGCCTTCCAGGCCGAGCTGGTCGAGCACCTGCACACGGCGGCCGAGGAGGTCGGCTACGACCTCGTCCTGAGCACCCAGACCCGGACCCGCGACGAGAACACGGCGATCGACACACTCCTCGCCTACCGCTGCGAGGCCCTGATCCTCATCGGTCCGGTGGCCCCCGTCCCCGTCCTCGCCGAACTCGACCGCAAGGCCCCCGTCATCTCGGTGGGGCGTCGTGTCGTCGGAGCCGGTCTCGACGTCGTACGCAGTGCCGACGAAGACGGCGTCGGCCAGATCGTCGACCACCTGGCGGGTCTCGGTCACCGCGCGATCGTCTACGTCGACGGCGGCAAGGGCGTCATCGCCACGGACCGTCGCCGCGGATACCGCAGCGCCATGCGTCATCACGGTCTCGACGCGCAGATCAGGATCCTCCACGGGGACGTCACAGAGGAAGCCGGTGACAAGGCCGGCCGGCATCTGCTCGACAGCGGTGACCTGCCGACCGCCGTCGTGACGTTCAACGACCGGAGCGCCATCGGCATGCTCACCGCCCTCTGGCGGGCAGGGGTCGGGGTCCCCGGCGATGTCTCCGTCGTGGGCTACGACGACAGCCCCCTGTCCCGGCTGACCTGCTTCGATCTGACCACGGTCAGCCAGGAAGCCGAGGAGCAGGCCCGGCGGGCCGTCACGGCCGCCGTCGAACGCCTCGATCACGGCCGCACCGAGCCGCGCGAGATCGTCCTCGCCCCCTCCCTCGTCGTCCGCGGAACCACGGCGCAACCACGCTGATCCCGCCGAACCGCTCCGCACGAGGGTGGCATGTGGTGCGCCTCGCCGACCGTGGGGTGCGGCCGCTCAGGGCAGAAATGCGTGGTAAGTGCAGCCTTTCCCGGGCGGATGACGGGACAGTGTGCATTTGTGAGCAGAGTCTTGACACGTATCCGAAACACAAGCATGCTCTGGCCACCGCTTAAAGCGATTTAAAGCAACGCGGAACCCTCACCGAACCATCCAGTCCGGCGTTGCCGTATCCGGTGCCGGGGCACCCTCGCGCCGAGCCGTTCCACTGATCGCCGACACCTCTCTGCCCGGCCAGGCGAAACACCCGGTACCGCGAACGTGCCGGTCTTCCCCGGGCCCGCGTGCGACCCGCTTCGCACACCAGCACATCCCGAGCCCTGCCCGGCCCCGCTCACACATCGCCCGGCATCACACGAAGGAGAACCCCAGCACATGGAACGCACGCAGACCTGGCGGCCCTCCGGCCGCCGTCTCTCCAGAAGTGGCCTGACCGCGGTGAGCCTGCTCGCCCTGGCGGCCACCGCGCTGACCGGGTGCGCCAGCGGCAAGGCCACCGGCGACAATGCGGGCCAGGCAACGGCGACGGCCGGGGGCGGATCGACATCCGGCACGAAGAGCAACAGCAAGAACTCCATATACGTCATCGGCGGCAAGTCCGACGACCCGTTCTGGTCCGCGGTCAAGCGCGGCGGCGAGGACGCGGCGAAGCTGGTGAAGGCGGGCGGCGGCAAGGTCACCTACCTCGGCCCGCAGAACTACGACAACCTCGGCCCGGACGCCGCCAAGCTGACGCTGACCGCCATATCGCAGAACCCGTCGGCGATCGTCGTGCCGGACTGGGTGCCCGAGAACCAGGACTCCGCGATCAAGGAGGCCATCGCCAAGGGCATCACGGTGTTCATCTACAACTCCGGCGGTGTGGAGGCGGCCAACAAGGTCGGTGCGGTGAAGTACGTCGGCTCGGACGACTACCTGGCGGGCAAAGCGGGCGGCGTCAAGTTCGCCGAAGAGGGCGCCAAGAACATCCTGTGCGTCAACACCGTGCCCGGCTCCGCCAACCAGGAGGCCCGCTGCAAGGGCATCAAGGACGGCGCCCAGAGCAAGGGTGCCAAGTCCAAGCAACTCCCGCTGCCCTCCTCAAACTTCGGCAACCCGTCCGCTGTCACCCAGGCCATCAAGGGCGCGCTGCTGAAGGACAGCGGCATCGACGCGGTGGTGACGATCGGTGTCGGTGACGCCGACAGCGCGGCCGCAGCGATCAAGCAGGCGGGCGTCGGCAGCAAGGTCAAGCTGGGCACCTTCGACCTCTCACAGAGCCAGCTCGACCGCATCAAGGCCGGCACCGAATTGTTCGCCATCGACCAACAGCCGTATCTGCAGGGCTTCTACGTCGTGTCGATGGCCAGCCAGTACCTGTCCTACGGCGTGCTTCCGCCGCAGAACCCGATCCTGACCGGTCCGCTGCTGGTCACCAAGGACAACGTCGACAAGGCGATCGCAGGCGCCAAGGCCGGCGTCCGCTGACCCACCCCCAGGGTGCCGGGCCTCTCCCCGGGCCCGGCACCCCCTTCCTCCTGAGCCCGCTTCGCAGCACAACCAGATTCCCGAAGGTGACTCCATTCCGATGACAACCTCACTTCCTGACACGACGGCCGAGACCGCGCCCGTCGTCGCTCGACCGAAGCAGTCCGAGAGCTGGCTGTCACAACTGCGGCACCGTCCCGAGGCGGGCGCGCTCATCGGAACTATCACCGTCTTCGTCTTCTTCGCGATCTTCGGTGGTACCAAGTTCCTGGCTCCGGCGGGTGCGGCGAGCTGGCTGAATATCGCCGCGGAGCTGGGCATCATCGCCATCCCGGTCGGTCTGCTGATGATCGCCGGTGAGCTGGACGTGTCGGTGGGCTCGGTGCTGGCGGGCAGCTCGATGACGCTGGCGATCGTCTCCGGGTACTGGGGCGCGCCGGTGATCGTGGGTATCGTCCTCGCGCTGGGGCTGGGTCTGCTGGTCGGACTCCTCAACGGCGTTCTGGTGACCCGCACCAACGTGCCCTCGCTGGTCATCACGCTGGCCACGCTGTCCGGTATGGCGGGTTTGACGCTGGGCCTGTCTCGTGTCACGACCGGCACGACGAGTGTTCCGATCAGTCCGGACCCGCTGTCGAAGGCGGTGTTCGGCACGCTGATCGCCGGTCAGTTCGAGGTGGCGATCTTCTGGTGGCTGGGTATCGCGGTCGTGGTGACGGTGCTGCTGCAGCTGATGAAGTACGGTAACTGGATCTTCGCGATCGGCGGGGACAAGGAGAGCGCGCGGGCGACCGGTATCCCGGTCGACAAGGTCAAGATCGCCCTCTACATGGCCAGTGGCTTCGGTGCCGCGCTGGTCGGTGTGATCCAGACGATCCTCTACAACGGTGCGCAGGTCGCCAACGGCCAGTCCTTCGTCTTCAACTCCATCATCGCGGTGGTCGTCGGCGGTGTGCTGCTGACGGGTGGCTACGGCTCCGTCTTCGGTGTAGTCCTCGGCACGCTGACGTTCGCGATCGTCAACCAGGGCATCTACTACACGGGTTGGAACTCGGACTGGGCCAGCCTGATCCTCGGCATCCTCATCCTCGCCGCGGTCCTGATGAACAACACGTTCCGCCGCCTCGCCCTGTCCTACAAGCCCCGCACTGCGAAGAAGGCATGACCATGACGACCCCCCTTCTGCGTCTGACCGACGTCAACAAGTCGTTCCTCGGCACCAACGCACTCGCGGATATCTCCCTGGAGGTGGACGCCGGGAAGGTGCTGTGCCTGCTGGGTGACAACGGCGCCGGCAAGTCCACCCTGATCAAGATTCTCTCGGGGTTCCACAAGCCGACGTCCGGCACGATCGAGGTCAACGGCAAGCCGGTCGAGTTCGACAGCCCGCGGGATGCGAGTGCCCAGGGCATTGCCACCGTGCATCAGTTCGGCGGCACGTTCCCGCTGATGGGTGTCGGCCGGTGCTTCTTCGTGGGTGCCGAACCCACCAAGGGCTTTGGGCCGTTCAAGCTGTTCGACAAGAAGCTCGCGGGTGAGATCGCGGTTCGCGAGATGCAGTCGTTGGGCATCACCCGGGTCACTGACGGCAACCGGCTGGTCGGCAGCCTGTCCGGTGGTGAGCGCCAGGCGCTGGCGATCGCGCGTGCCGTTTACTTCGGCGCCAACGTCCTCATCCTCGACGAGCCCACAGCGGCGCTGGGCGTGAAGGAGGCGGCGCACGTTCTGCGGATCGTGATGCAGGCGCGGGCCAAGGGCGTCGCGGTCATCCTGGTCACCCACAACGTCCGCCACGCCATGATGGTCGGCGACCACTTCGCCGTTCTCATCCGCGGTCAGAAGGCCGACGATTTCCGCAAGGGCGAGCGCACTCGTGAGGAGATCACCGACCTGATGGCCGGTGGCGAGGCCATGTCCCACCTGGAGGCCGAACTCGCCCAGCTCCAGGCCGACGCCGACACCGCCGTGTGAGCGTATGAGCGTGTGGGGCACGGTTGAGGACCGTGCCTCACGCTGCGTCTTCCTGTCTTCCTTCAACCGGCGAGCAGGGGGTGAGTCCCCCTGCTCGCCGCGTTGTCCGACGCGCTGGGCCCTTTGGCTGAGTGTCACGGGGTCCCTTGCCGAGCGAGCTGCTCAGGGCTGAGTCGCCCTGAGCAGCTCGCTCGTCTGCTCTTGCGTACGGGTTGGGCACATAGATGCGGTGGCAGGACGCGGGAGCCGATGGTGGCGTTCGGCATCGTCGAGTCAACAGGCGTGGGTTGCCGGCCTGAAGCCGATGTCGTTTACCGGACAGCGAGCACCTCGCGGACCTGGCCGACGATGCCGGAAGACTGTGAGCCGTCCACCCCCCACGCCTTCCGAAGCCGGGCGGACCATGGTGGAGGCGCACCGAGGATGCCCGTCGCCCTGGTCACCTGGCGAAAGGCGGCCCGCCCCCGAAAACAATCCCGTCCCGTCGCGCGCCCTGACCTGCAACAATCGGCGCATGCAGTCAGCGCGGGCGGCGACCCTCACCGAAGTGGCACGCCGGGCGGGTGTGTCACTGACCACTGCGTCCAAGGCCATCAACGGCCGGGCACGGGTGTCCGCCGAGACCCGCGGGCGCGTACTCAAGGCCGCCCGAGAACTGTCCTACACACCCAACGGCATAGCGCGCAGCCTGATCACCGGACGCAGCGGCACCGTGGGGCTGGTGGTGGTGGACAGCCTGGCGCAGCGCTTTGCCCTGCCGATTCTGCTCGGTGCCGAGGAGGCGCTCGGCGAGATCGACCTCAGCATGATCATCGGCGATGCCCGGGGGGACGAGACGCGACTGCGGCAGATCGTCGATCGTTTCCGGGAACGCAAGGTCGACGGCGTGCTTGTGGTCGGGGACAACAACGCGCCCACGCCGGGCATAGGTCGACTCGGCCCCCCCGTCGTCTACGTGTACGGCGAGACCGGCGAGGGCAACGACGTGGTGCACGTGCCCAACGACCTGTCGGGCGCCGGCGCCGCGACGGAACACGTCCTCGAGCTGGGCCGTCGCCGGCCGGCGGTGATCACGGGCCCGCAGTCGGGGCGAGCGGTCGTCGAGCGCGGGAAGGGCGTTGACGCGGCCCTGCGGCGAAGCGGTGTCGAGCCGGCGCACAGCGTGCTGCACACGCCGTGGTCGCAGCGGGCCGGGCGTGTCGCCGCCGAACAACTGCTGGCGCAGGCTCCGGACGTCGACGCGATCATCTGCGGTTCCGACCAGCTCGCCATGGGGGCGGCGGAAGCCGTGCGCGCCTCGGGCCGGAGGGTGCCGGACGACATTGCGATCACCGGATTCGACAACTGGGCGGTGTTCGCCCTGGAGACCGATCCGCCTTTGACCACGGTGGACATGAACCTGCAGACACTCGGCGCCGCGGCCGTGCGCGACCTCTTCGGCATGATCGACGGCGAGCCGGTCGGTGGTGGTGTGCGGCTGCACTCCTGCACGCTGGTGGTCAGGGGATCGACCGCGTCCGGCTGACCTGCCGAGAGACCCCCGGCGCCCTTGGCCCGGGCGCGAAGCGAACTGCAACGGTCCGCGAGGGCAGGCGATCCGATGTGCCGTCGATGGGGAAGCGTTACCTCACAGGGTTCGCTTTGCTCGCGCTGTGCGCGTGTTCCCTTCTATTGACACGGCTCTCACTGTGCGGAAACATCGCCGCAACTTCGATGCCTCAAAGGGTAATTGATCTGGCATTTCAGAAACCGCTGCCGCAGGACACCGCTCTTGAGGCCTGCGGCTCCTCCTGCGCTGCGACGCCGGGAAAGGTCGAACAGCTATGGGGAAACGCTTCCCCGCATCCCTTCAGTACTCATCCCCGTCCGGCAAATCCCCAGGAAGGGAAGGAACCCCGTGTTCCGGCGATCTACTACGGCACGTCGCTTTCGAGCGGCGCCCATACCCCCGCACGCGGCCCCGCACGTACCTGCGAGAAGCGGTCGGCTGACGCGCCACACCGCGGCCACGACCGTGATGGCGTCCCTGATGGCGCTGCTCGGTCTCGCCACGGCGGCCCCGGCACACGCCGCGGGCAACACGCTCACGGTCAACGTCGGCACGGCCGTGCGCCCCGTCACCCACGTGGCCGCCGGCGGGCTCTACGGTGTCGACACCGGCAGCAACCCGCCACTGAGCCAGCTGTACCCGCTGCACGTCAACAACTTCACCCAGCCCCCGCCGGGCACCCAGCAGTTGGGTAACGGGGCAACCTCGCCGTGCTGTGACGCGCTCCAGGTCGCGAGCAAGATCACCGACGCGGGCGGCCAACAGTACGTTCGGCTGCCCGACATCTTCAGCAACTTCCCCTACAACTGGGTGAGCTGGGCCGACTGGGAATCGAAGGTCCGCACGATGGTGCAGGCCCGTATGGACGCCACCGGCACCACGAACATCGCGGGCTACGAGATCTGGAACGAGCCCGACGCGAACTGGACGACCAGCACAGGCGGCAACGCCGGCTCGTTCGACGCCATGTGGACGCGCACCTACGGCGACATCCGGGCCATCGACACCCGCACACCGATCGTGGGTCCGGGCGCGAGCAGCTACGACCACAGCTGGATGCTCGACTTCATGCAGAACGCCAAGAACACCAACACGCTTCCGGCGGTCGCGGTGTGGCACGAACTCGGGAACCTGGGCTACCAGAACATCCAGGCGCACGTCGACGACTTCCGCAGCATCGAGACCTCGCTGGGGCTGTCGCACCGGCCGATCTCGATCAACGAGTACGCGTCCCCGACGCAGGTCGACCAGCCGAGCATCGGCGTGCACTACATGGCCTCGCTGGAGCGGGCCGGCGTGCACGACGCCGAGCGTGCCTACTGGTACGAGGCCGGCACGATGGACGGCCTGCTCTACAACAACCAGCCGACGGCGTCCTACTGGGCGTACAAGTGGTACGGCGACCAGTCCGGCAACATCGTCCAGACGGTTCCCCAGTCCTGGCTCGACGGCGTCGCCTCGTACGACGCAAGCCGCAAGCAGGTCAACGTGGTCTTCGGCGGCGACAGCGGCGACAACGCGGTGAAGGTGAACGGACTCGGTGCCCTCGGTTCACAGGTCACCGTGACGCTCTCACGCACCGAGAACACAGGTCGTACGACGAACGAAGCCGCTCCGATCACCGTGTCGACCGCGACGTACACCGTCGGTTCGGACGGCAGCATCACCGTGCCGGTGAGCGGCATGGACGCCGTCAAGGCGTACCAGCTCCTCATCACGCCGACGACCGGTACGCCGACGTGGCAGCAGACCTACGAGGCGGAGAACGCGACGGTCGTCAACGCCAACCGGCTGAGCTCCACCAATGCCTCGAACGGCGGTTACGTCGGTCAGATCGACAACAAGACCGACATGCGTGACGACAGCTTCGTGGACTTCCTCGTCAACGTGCCCACTGCCCGCTCGTACACGATGACCGTCAAGTACGCGAACGCCACGGGAGCCAACTCCACGCAGGGCCTGGCATACAACGGCGGCTCCTGGTCCACCGTCACCTACCCGCAGACCAGCTCGGGATGGGGCAACCCGACCGGCGCGGTCACCGTCAACGTCAATCTCCACGCCGGTTACAACATGATTCGTCTGGCCAAGGGATCGCCTGGCTTCTCGGGAGGCACCGGGTACGCAGAGCTCGACAGCATCACGCTCTCCTGAGGGCTGAGCGTCGGCAAGGGCCGTTCCGCCTGCGGAACGGCCCTTGCCGCATGCGGCGACGGCGCGAACCTCTGCGGCCTGTGGGGCCGCAGCCTGCCGGTGGGGTTGTGGTCAGCGTGTTCGTGCACGCTGCGCTGGAAGCGGGGGAACTGCGGTTGACCGTCCGGTCACAGGTGATCACGCCGGTGTACAACGAACTGCGGGTCGCCGGCACGCCGGTCGTTAAGCGTGGGCCCCGTCTGCTCGGCTGGCTCGTGGCCCAATCGATACTGGACGCGGTCGCGGGTCCGGTCGCGCTGTGGCGGTTCGTGACTCGGCTCGGGCTCGGTGGACGGCGTGAGGAGGGCAGGGCCGAGGGGAAGGATCCGGTCAGTCTGCCCGACCGATACTCCACTGAGGAAGTCACCGACATGCACCAGAGCGACGATGCCAAGCGGCACGTCGTGCTGACGCAGACCTGCATCTTCCGGACCGTCTCCGAGTACCTCGAAGAGGTGGGTGTCGACACCGCCCCGTACGAGCGCCAGGTCGCAGCGGTCATCACCAACATTCAGGTCTACGGCGACAACAACGCGCCCCAGATTCTCCCCAGCGGCCTGAGGGAGGCTACGACACGGGTCTTCGTCGCTCCCAGCCTGCAGGGCATGCGCCCGTCTCGCCGATTACTCAGAGCCAGTCCTTGCGCTTGAAGATGAGGTACAAACTGGCACATACGATCGCCATAAGGACCAGAGCGAAGGGGTATCCGAGTACCCAGTGCAACTCCGGCATCTCCCTGAAGTTCATGCCGTAGATCGTCCCGACCAGTGTCGGAGCGAACAGAATCGCTGCCCATGAAGAGATCTTCTTGATCTCCTCGTTCTGCTCGAAGCCCGCCTCCGCCAGCGCCCGCATCTCCGCGTTCTGCTGCTGGGTCACCAGGGTCGCGTTGACCGTGAGGATGTCCGCCAGGGCCTGGCGGAAGCCGTCGACGCGCTCGCTGGTGTGGGTGACGTGGTCGGCGACGTCGCGGAGATAGCGCTGGAGTTCGTCGTCCGTGCCGTATTTCGTGAAGCCGGCCATCAGGCCGTGCAGCATGCCGACGAGGGGGCGGGTCGAGCGCTGGAACTCGACCATTTCGCGGGAGAGTTCGTAGATGCGGCGGGACACCTCGGGGTCGCCGCGGAAGACCTCGGTCTCGATCTCGTCGATGTCGTTCTGCACGCCGGCGACGACGGGCGCGTAGCCGTCGACGACCGCGTCGAGGATGGCGTACAGGACGGCCTCCGGGCCGAGCTTGAGCAGCTCGGGGGTCTCCTCCATACGGCGGCGCACGGCCGACAGGTCCGGGGCCGCGCCGTGCCGGACCGTGATGACGAAGTCGGGGCCGACGAACACGTGCAGCTCGCCGAAGTCGACCTCCTCGGGCGCGTCGAGATAGCGGGCGGCGCGCAGGACGACGAAGAGCGTCTCGCCGTAGCGCTCCAGCTTTGGGCGCTGGTGGGCCTCCATGGCGTCCTCGACCGCGAGCGGGTGCAGGTCGAACTCGGCCGCCAGGGAGAGCAGCTCGGCCTCGGTCGGGCGGGCCAGGCCGATCCACGCCATGCCGTCCTGCTGCTTGCGCAGCTCGTGGAACGTTTCCGCGAGAGAGGCCGGGGCCGAGACGCGTACGCCGTCGCGGTACAGCACCGCCTGCACGATGCTGTCGACCTCCGCGGCCGGGTCGGCGGAGGCGTCCCGCGGCGGCTGCGGCGGCGCGGGCTCGGCGGCCGGCGGCGGGGGAGAGGCCGTCGCCCGCCGCCATGCGTACTTCCGTGCGATCCTGCGAGCCGCTACGGGGCGCCCTCGTCGCTCTGACATCGCGGCAGCCTCCCGTGCCTGTATCACTTCGCGTATCGATGTGCCGCCGGTCCTTATCGGCCGCTTTGACAGGACTGTAGCTGTCCGCAATCCGGGCTAGCGTGCGGGGCATGACGAAGACGACGACTTCGGCGGCGCCCGTGCTCGGCACCCGGGAGCTCAACCGGGCCACGCTCGACCGTCAACTGCTCCTGCGCCGGGCGACCTTGTCCGCACGCGACGCCGTCGAGCACCTGGTCGGCCTGCAGGCGCAGAACGTCAGGCCGCCGTACGTCGCCCTGGCCGCGCGGCTCGACGGATTCGGCCCCGAGGAGCTCTCCGCGCTGATGGCCTCCCGTGAGGTCGTCCGCATCGTCACCATGCGGTCCACCATCCACACCCACACCGCCGACGACTGCCTCACACTGCGGCCGCTGGTGCAGGCCGCACGCGACCGGGAGCTGAACCAGTTCCGCGAGGGGCTTTCCGGCGTGGACCTGGACCGGCTCGCCGAGCTCGGCCGTGAGCTGGTCGAGGCCGCGCCACGCACCGTGAAGCAGCTGCGTGCGGCGCTGCTCGCCGAGTGGCCCGAGGCCGATCCGCAGGCACTCACCCTCGCCGCCCGCTGCAAGCTGCCCCTCGTCCAGGCCACCCCGCGCGGCATGTGGCGGCACAGCGGCCAGGTCGTCCTCACGACCGCGGAGAAGTGGCTGGGCCGCCCCAGCGAGCAGGCCCCGGAGCCGGACGCCACCGTCCTGCGCTACCTCGCCGCCTTCGGCCCCGCCTCCGTCAAGGACATGCAGACCTGGGCCGGCCTGACCCGGCTGCGGGACGCCTTCGAGCGGCTGCGGCCCCGGCTGCTCACCTTCCGCGACGAGCGGGGCACCGAACTCTTCGACCTCCCCGACGCACCGCGCCCCGCACCCGACGTCCCCGCACCGCCCCGCTTCCTGCCCGAGTTCGACAACCTGCTGCTCTCCCACGCCGACCGCACCCGGGTCGTGCCCGCCGAGCACAAGGGCCGCAGCTGGAAGGCGAACCAGGCCTTCTGCACGCTGCTGGTCGACGGCTTCCTGGCGGGCGTATGGCGGCTTCAGGAGAGCAGGGACGGCGCGGCGGCGACGCTGACGATCGAGCCCTTCGACGCCCTGACCCGGGTGCAGCGGGACGAAGTCGCTGCGGAGGGGGAGCGGATGCTGAAGGTGATGACGGACGCGTCCTCGTACGACATCCGGTTCGGAACCGTGGTCGCGTAAGGGCTGCCGCCGCGGGCAGGGGGCTCAGTCCGCGCGGCCCGTCACCGCGACCGTCACACCCAGGCCGATCATGGTGAAGCCGCCGGCACCGCCGATGAGCGACAGGCGCCGGTCGGAGCGGGCGAACCAAGCGCGTGCCGCGGACGCCGTCAGCCCCCACAGCGTGTCCGTGACCAGGCCGATGCCGATCGGGACCAGCCCCAACAGCAGCATCTGCGTGGGCAGACGACCCGCCGTGCGGTCGACGAACTGCGGCAGCACCGCCGCGAAGAAGACGATGCCCTTGGGGTTCGTCACACCGACGAGGACACCGTCGAGGACGGTACGCAGATCGCCGTGCGCCGCGGCGTCGGACGGCACGGCCCTGATGGCGTCGGCCGTCAGCTCCTTGCGGTGCCGGAACGCCTGCACGCCGAGGAACACCAGATACGCGGCGCCCGCCAGCTTCACCGCCATGAACACCGCGACGGACCGCTCCACGACCGAGCCGACCCCGAACGCGACGGCCACGACCAGCAGATACGAGCCGAAGACATTCCCCAGCGCGGTCGCCACGGCGGTCCGCCGGCCGTGTGCCAGGGCCCGGCCGATGACGAACAGCACGCTCGGCCCCGGGATGACGATCACCAGCAGCGACATCGCGGCGAAGGCCAGGAACCGGTCCGTGGACACCATGCCCATCACCTCCAACGCCCGCCATTCAACCGCACGCCTCCCGTCATGGAGGGGGTTCTGCGGGGCCGAGCCGCTCAGTCAGTTCCCGAGGGCCTCGCAGACGTTCTCCTCGGGGCCCCGCCGTACCGAGAAGCTACGGCGCCCGTCGACGGCGAACTCCATGACGTGGATGCCGTCGACGACGTAGTAGCCCTTCGGGAAGTCGTCCCCCTCGCGGATGCCGAAGCCGACGGGGCCGACCGCGGTGTAGCGCAGGAAGGTGCCGTCGGTGCGGTACTCGGGGAAGCCGCGGCCGCCCGTGTCGCGCTCCACGGACGCGCCGGTGTCGCCGTTGACGTACGCGACGACCAGCGGACCCTCGTACTCCTCGCGCTTGACGGCGCCGTCCGGGTAGCGCTCCAGGACCCGCTTGCGGATGTCCTGCTCCACGACCTTCAGCTGCAGCGGGAAGGAGCAGTAGCGGCCGGCGGGAGCGGAGAACTCCTGCTGCACGTAGGGCTCCCAGGGTTCGGCCCCCGTCGGGTTGCCCGGCAACGGGCTGTCGGCTGCGGCCGTCGATACGGGGAGCAGGGTCGTCGCGCATACCGTCGCCAGCAGGACAGCGGCACGTCTCATGGTGAATCCCTTTCCGTTGCGGTGGATGGCGGTGCAGTACGTGTGCGGTGCATGGGTGGTGCGGTGCGGTGGACTGCGGTGCAGCGGATGCGCGCGACCCAATCGGAAGCGCTCCCACGCGTCAAGGTCGCCAGCGGGCTCGTGTGCCCCAATGTCCTGCTCTGCAGGGGAATTCGACGCGTTCCGTGCGGGACATGCGGGTGAAACACGGCGGCCCTACCTTGGTTGAACCGATCGGTTCAACGCTGCGTTCGCGCAGGAGACACTGGACCCACGTCAAGGGGAGTCGGAAATGGACGTCAGTTCCGCAAGCTTCATCCCGCGCCGGGTGGCCGGTGCCGCCGAGGCCCGCGAAGTGCTCGCCGCCGAGGGTGCGGCCATCGTGACGGGACTCGGCGACGAGCGGTCGGCCGTCGCGTTCGGCCGTGAGGTCATGGGTGACAAGGCCGTGCGTATCGGTACGCAGTTCGAGGCCACCAAGGCGCACGGTGACAAGGAGGCGGCGAAAGTGGCCATGCAGCCCGCCGACTCGCGCGGCCGCAAGCGCAGTTTCGCGCCCACCGAGGAGCGGATGGTCGCGCACAACGACGGTTTCGCGTTCGGCGACTACGCGCCCGACCACCTGTTCCTGTGGTGCGAGCGCCCCGCGGCCAAGGGCGGCGACTCCTTCCTCATCGACACCTCCCGGCTGCTCGATCTGCTCGGCGCCGACCCGGAGTGGGCTGCCATCGCCGACTTCTGCCGCGGCATCGACATCGACCACTCCGAGCCCAACTTCCCGCAGAGCGTCTACACGCCCATCGCCCGCACCGTGCCCTCCGGGCGCTTCCAGGGCCGCTACCACCCGTATCTCGCACCGGTCGAGGGTCCGTCGGAGGCCGAGCACTGGACCTTCGTACGCAGGTGGGAGGAGGCGGTCGTCGCCGCGCGCGACACCGGACCCATGTTCCGGGTCGAGGCGGGCGACATGATCTGCATCGACAACTACCGCGTCCTGCACGGGAGGGACGGCCATGGTGATCCCCGGCGCAGGGTCTGTTCGATCTGGGGCTGGTCGACGGATGCGATGGCGATTCCGGACGGGCCGCTCGACATCGTGGTGCCGAAGCTGCCGATGAGCGCGTAGCGCGGCGAGGTCGGCGGGAACGAGCCGACGGCGACGGGGCCCGCGAACGGCGCGCTGCCCGGCCTCCACGCGGGACGGGCCGTCTACGGGCGGCCCATTCGGGCCTCAGCGTCCGCCGAGCGGTGCCGCTGTCCTCGCCTTCTTCGCCCTGGCCGCCAAGGAGGCGGCCGCCGCCGCGTTCACGCGGATGGTCGCCGCGCGGTCCCCTGCCGTGAGCAGGTCCAGTTGGAGGCCGCGCCACAGTGAGACCAGCTCGCGCGCAAGATCGTCGGCCGCGCCCGCCGGTACGCCGTCGGCCCGCAGCGCGGCCGCCGCCCGTTCGCGCCAGTCCTTGGCGACGGCTCCGAGGAACGCGTCGAAGCGGCCGCGCTGGTACCCCGCGAGGCCCAGCACCTCGAAGAAGACGCGGTGGAAGGGAAGGTTCTCGTCCGCCGACAGCGTCTCCCACGCCGCCTCGAGCCGGGCTCGCAGCGGCCGCGACCGGTCCTCGAGGAGTTCGAAGACCGGCTCGAGCAGCGGAAAGCGGCGGCCCGCCTCCGTGAGCGCCGCCGTGATCAGTTCCTCCTTGGACCCGAAGTAGTACAGCAGCATGCGGTTGTTGCTGCCGACGGCCTGGGCGATGCCGCGTAGGGACAGGCCGGCGACACCGTGCGCCAGGATGTGGTCGGCGCTCAGCCGCAGCAGGCGTGCGCGCTCGCTCTCCTCCGGATCAGGGGACATGTCTCGCACTCTAACCGGGCTGATGACCGGGGGTTCGGGGGGTGTGTGCGGGCGCTCATGACCGGCTGATTTCAGCCCGTCCGGCGCTTGAGGACGAGCCCGCCAAGTCGATGGGGGTCTGGGGGCGGAGCCCCCCGGCGGCCGGATCGGGCCGAACGGTCGCGGTCGGCCGGCGCGTGCAGGGTGGGGCGGTCGCGTGCGGACCGCCGGGGCGTAACGGTTCGGCTCAGCCGTCGCAATGCCCGTGAAACCGGCTCGTCCTACCGTCCATGAACCGATTGGTTCACGAGCAAGGAGGGGCCTTCATGGCCACCACCGGAATCAGCGAGTCACCTCCCGCCGTACCGGCACCGCCCGTCTCCGCCGCGCTGGAACTGCGCGGGGTGACCAAGGAGTTCAGACTTCGCCGCTCGCGTACCGTCACCGCGCTCGAGTCCGTCGACCTGACGGTTGGACACGGCGAGTTCGTCGCCCTGCTCGGGCCGTCGGGCTGCGGCAAGTCGACCGTGCTGCGCATGGTCGCCGGCCTCGAGGAACCCACGTACGGCGAAGTGCTCGTCGAGGGCGGTGCGCCCGCCGAACTCGTGCGCGGCCACCGGCTGGGCATCGCCTTCCAGGAGCACGCCCTGCTCCCGTGGGCGAGCGCGTACGACAACATCGCGTTGCCTTTCCGGGTCGCGGGCCGGCCCCTGGACGCCGAACGGGTCACCGAGCTGCTGAAACTCGTCGGACTCGAAGGGTTCGCCGACGCGCGGCCCCGGCAGCTGTCGGGCGGCATGCGGCAGCGGGTCGCCATCGCACGCGCCCTCGTCCTGCACCCCGAAGTGCTGCTGCTCGACGAACCATTCGGCGCCCTGGACGCCGTCACCCGGCGGCGCATGAACTTCGAGCTCGCCCGCATCTGGGCCGATCAGCGCATCACCACGCTGCTCGTCACGCACGACGTGGACGAGGCCGTGCTGCTCGCCGACCGCGTCGTCGTACTCACCGGCCGGCCCGGCACCGTACGCCACGTCGAGGAGATCACCCTGCCGCGGCCCCGCGACAAGGCGCTCGCACGGAACGCCGAGTTCCATGACATCGTCGACCGGCTGACCGCCCTCCTCGACGAGGGGGCCGAGTGAACCGCGCCCGCACCGCACTGCTCACCGCCCTCGGCACCCTGCTGCTGCTCGCGGCCATGGAGGCCGCCGGGCGGCTCGGTGTGCTCGGGGAGAGCTGGCCGCCGCTCACCCAGGTCGTCGCCGCCCTCGGCGACCCGATCACCCGCGATCTGCTGGGCCGCGCGCTCGCCGCCACCGCGACCGCCGCGGGCACCGGATTCGCCGCCGGCGCGCTCGTCGCACTCGCCGTCGCCGTGACGGGCGTGCTGCTGCCGGTCCTCCAGCCCGGGCTCGACCGGCTGGCCGCCGTCGTCCACGCCGTGCCGCTCATCGCGCTCGGCCCGCTGCTGATCACCACCGTCGGCCGCGAGGGCACCCCCTCCGTGATCGCCGCGCTGGCCGCCGGCTTCGCGGTGTTCGTCGCCGCCACGTCCGGCCTGGGCGCCGCGAGCGAGGCCCACCGCGATGTGTTCCGCGCCCTGGGCGCATCCCGGCGCAGCACGCTCGTGCGCCTCCAACTCCCCGCCGCCGTACCGCTGCTGCTCGACGGGCTGGCGCTCGCCGCGCCCGCGGCGGTGCTGGGAGCCGTCGTCGGCGACTGGTTCGGCGCACCGCGTGGTCTCGGCGTTCTGCTGGTCAGCTCGATGCAGAACTTCCAGACGGAGCTCATGTGGTCGGCTGCCCTGTCCGCCGCCGCGATCTCCCTCCTCGCGTACGCCGCACTGGCCGGCCTGCGCGTGGCGGCAGCCCGGAGGTTCGCATGAACGGACGTGCACCACAGACGACCGGCAGGGCGGGCGCGACCCGCACGGCGCATGTCATGGGCAAGGCGGGTGCGGTCGGCAAGACGGGTGTGACCGGCAAGGCCGGGGTGACCGGCACGTCGGCGGTGAAGGCCGGGACGGTGGTCCCGGGCGGCGCCATGACGGCGCACGTCAGCACGGCCCTGCAGGCCATCGGCCGTCTGCTGTCACGCTACTGGACCGTTCTCGCCCTCGTTGCCGCCTGGGGCTTGTGGGTGCGGACGCAGCAGCTCAACCAGATCGTCGCGCCCACCCCGGCCGCCGTGTTCGGCGATGTGCTCGGCAACCCCGGTGCCTACGCCCCCGACCTCGGCTGGACGCTCCTCAACGCGGTGATGGGCGTGGCGCTGGGCATGCTGCTCGGGCTGGCCGGCGCCCTGCTGGTGTGGACGTCTCCGGTCCTGTCCGGGCTGATGACGCCCTTGGCACTCATCATGCGCTCGGTGCCCGTGGTCGCGATGATCCCCGTGATAGCCCGCGTCGTCGGCTTCGGCACCGCGGCCGTACTGACGATCACCACGGTGGTCTCGTTCTTCCCCGCCTTCGTCATGGCGGGTTCGGGGCTGCGTGCCGCGCCCGCCGCGACCCGCGACGTCTTCAGCGTCCTCGCCGCCTCGCGCCCGACCCGGCTGCGGCTGCTCCTGCTGCCGCACGCCGTGCCCGCTCTGCTCGTCGCCCTCCGGTTGACCGCGCCCACCGCCGTACTGGCCGCCATGCTCGCCGAGTATCTGCTGGGAACCCACGGCCTCGGGCAGCTCTTCGCCCGGTCCGTCACGTTCATGGACCCCGCCCGTGCCTGGGGCACGGCCCTGGTCGCCACCGTCGTGTCCGTCCTGTGCTTCGTCGGGGCGCGGGCCGCGGAACGCCGGGGAACCGCTCGCTTCAGCTGACCTCACGCCACCCATGCTCCGTCCTCAAGTGTCTGTGGAAGGAACGCCCGTGTCGCCACGCCCAGATGTCTCCCGCCGAGCTCTCCTACGCGCGGCGGGCGCCTCCGGACTCGCTCTCGGAGCCGGGGGGCTGCTCAGCGCCTGCGGCTCCGCCGACTCGTCCGGCACCGCTTCCGGGGCCGCCGGAGCCAAATCCGCCACCGTCAAGGTCGCCCTCGGCTGGATCAAGAACGTCGAGTTCGCGGGGTTCTGGCTGGCCGACCACAAGGGTTACTACGCGGACGAGAACCTCACCGTCGAGTTCCAGGCCGGCGGCCCCAACACCCCCGACCCGACGCAGTCGGTGTCCGCGGGCTCAGCCGACATCGGGGTCCACGCCAACATGCAGACGCTGCTGGAGTCGATCCCCAAAGGCAACGACTTCGCGCTCCTCGGCGCGGTCTTCCAGACCAGCCCCGGCGGACTCCTCTCGCTTGCCGCGGACCCGGTGACCGAGCCGAAGGACCTGCTGGGCGCCAAGGTGCTGGGCCAGCAGGGCACCCAGCCCCTCATCGACGCGGTCCTCACCCGCGCCGGACTCAAGAAGGACTACGACTTCACGCCGGTCGGGTACGACGTCAGCCCGCTCGTGGAGAAGCAGGGCAAGGCGTACACGTGCTTCCTCACGAACCAGCCGATCACGCTGGAGACCAAGTACGGCATGAAGAAGGGGAAGGACTACGAGGTCGTCACCTACAGCGAACTGGGCCTGCCCGCGTACTCGTCGGTCGTGTTCTGCAAGCGGACCATGCTGACCGGGCAGGCCGACGTCCTGGAACGGTTCCTGCGCGCCACGGTCCGTGGCTGGCAGGACAACGCGAAGGACCCGGAGGAGGCCGCGAAGCTCGCCGTCACGAAGTACGGCGTCGACCTCGGCCTCGACCTCAAGCAGCAGATCAGGGAGAACGAGCTGCAGATCCCCTTCACTCACAGCGCGTTGACGAAGGAGAAGGGCCTGCTGCGCATCGATGACAAGCTGCTCGGGGGCGACATGTACGACGGCCTGAAGGCCGCCGGAGTCAAGAAGCTGCCCAGCGCCTCGAAGATCGTCGACCAGTCGGTGCTGGACGCCGTTTTCGACGGGAAGGCGACGGTGTGACAGCGATGGATGCAACAGCGGAGGCAACGGTGACGGCGGCGGTCACGGACCGGGCGACCGCCGCGGCACGGGATCTCCGGGCGCTGCCCAAGGCGCATCTCCATCTCCACCTCGAGGGTTCGATGCGGCCGGCCACCCTCGCCGATCTCGCCCGGAGCCAGGGCGCGCCGGTGCCGGACGTGTCCGCGTACGGCACCTTCAGCGAGTTCGGGCTCCGCTACCAGGAGGCTGTGTCGCTCGTCCGGGACGAGGACGGCCTGCGCCGCATCGTCCGGGAGGTGGTGGAGGATGCGGCCGCCGACGGCGCGTTGTGGGTCGAACCGGCCGTCAACCCGGTCGGGTACGCGGATCTGTTCGGCCGCAGCCCGGCCTACGCACTGGACCTCATGCTCGACGAGGCGCTCGGCACGGCGGACCGGATCGGCATCGGTTGTGGGCTCCTCGTCACCGCGCTCAGGCACCTCGATCCGCGCGAGGCCGTGGACCTGGCACGGCTCGCCGTACGACGGGCGGATGCCGGGGTGGTCGCGTTCGGGCTGGCTGCGGACGAGTCTCTGCACCCGCCCGAGCCGTTCGCCGACGCCTTCGCGCTCGCCCGCGCCGGTGGGCTGATCGCTGCGCCGCACGCCGGTGAACTCGCCGGTCCCGCCAGCGTCCTCGGCGCCCTCGACGCGCTCGGCGCACAGCGCATCCAGCACGGCGTACGGGCGGTCGAAGACCCCGGACTGCTTGCACGTCTGGCGGCGGAGGGCATCGTGCTGGACGTCTGCCCGACCTCCAACACCCGCCTGGGCGTCGTCGAATCCCTCACCGCCCACCCCCTGCCCGACCTGCTCGCCGCCGGGGTGCGCTGCACGATCGCCGCCGACGACTCGCTGCTCTTCGGGCCCGGCCTGCTCGACGAGTACGAGACGGCCCGCACCGTCCTCTGCCTGACGGACCGCCAGCTCGCCGCCGTCGCCGAAGACTCCCTGCGGGCGTCCGGCGCTCCGGCGGACACGGTGGCCGAGGCCCTGAAGGGCGTGCGAGCCTGGCTGGGCTGACCGAGAGGACGGACAACGACCGTACAGCCGAGACAAGGAGGGGCGCCGCGGCCCGCTTGTGGCAGTCCGCGACGCCCCGGCGCACCTGAGGGTTCTCAGGAGTCGATCACAAGGTGGTCAGGAGGCGATCAGGAGTTGATCTGTGCCGTCACCAGGGAGGAGAAGGTGGTCAGCCGCGTGTAGACGCCGGGGTAGTCCGCGTCCGCGCAGCCGTAGCCCCAGGACGTGATGCCCGCGAGCCTGCCGCCGATGACGAGCGGACCGCCGCTGTCGCCCTGGCAGGTGTCCACACCGCCGTCCGCGTAGCCCGCGCAGACCATGTCGGACGCGATGTACGACGAGCCGTACGCGGCCGAGCAGGTGGAGCTGGAGACCGTCGGGACGGTCGCCGTGCGCAGCTGGTTGGACGACGAGCCGCCGGAGGAGGTGGTGCCCCAGCCGAGGATGCGGGCGGTGGTGCCCGCCGCGTACACACCGGTGTCCGACGAGGAGACGTAACTGATGGGCGTGTACGGCATCGAGGTCGACAGGGTCAGGACGGCGACGTCGTCGCCCTGCTCGGCGTCGACGTAATCCGGGTGGATCCATATCTTGCTGACCGACGCGACGGTGCCGTTGGTGCCGCTGAGGTAGGTGCGGCCGCCGATGACCTTGGTGTTGCTGGTGGTCCGGCCGTCCACGCAGTGCGCGGCGGTGACCACCTTGGTCGCCGACACGAGGGTGCCGCCGCAGAACTGGCTCTGCGAGGCGTTGGTGATCTGCATGACGTACGGGTAGGCGGACGTCGTGGTGGTCGTGCCGCCGACGATGGGCTGGGGTGCGGCGACGGCGGCGGGAGCGCCCAGTGCGACGGTCGCTGCGGCGGCAGCGGTCGCCACGCAGGCGGCGGTGGCCTTCTTGACACGGGTGAGCCCGAACATGGATCTCCTCGAGGAATGCCGGTGGGGGGTGCACGGGTGGGGGGTGGTGCACCGGGCCCCCGGGGAGGGGACGCCGGTGCCCGAGCTTGCGGCACGGCTCACGCTAGGGGCGGTTCCGGGGGCGGCCCAATAGGGGTTGCCCCTGCGGGAGTCGGGGAGGGAAAACCCTCGGTCACGTATCAGCCCGTGCGGCCGCCCGCCGCCAGCCGCACGATGTCGACGCGGGAGCGGATGCCCAGCTTGCGGTAGACCCGCGTGAGCGTGGCCTCGACCGTCTTGACGCTGATGAACAGCCGCGCGGCGATCTCCCGGTTCGTGGCGCCTTCCAGTACGAGCGCGGCGACCTGACGCTCCGTCGCGGCGAGGGTGTCGAGCGCCGGGGGAGCGGACCCGGCGAGGCCCGGCCGGGCCCGGCTGCCCGTTCCGGCCGGGCCCACCGGGGTGAAGGCCGCGGAGGCCGGCTGGGCGACCGGTGAGGTGACGGGGGAGGCGACCGGGGAGAGTGCCGCCCGCAGTGCCTCCAGACGCCGCAGCCACGGCCGCGCCTTGCAGCGCCGCAGCAGCCGCGCCGCCTCGTCGTACGCGCTCCGCGCCGGCACCGTGTCCGGCGCGGCCGCCCGCAGACGAGCGAGCTCCAGGGCCGCACGGGCCTCCTCAAGCCCGTATCCCAGCCGCCCGAGGCGGTCCCCCGCGGCGGCCAGCAGCAGGGCCGCGGCGCCCTGTTCGCCCTGTGCGGCCACCACGAGCGCCTCGGCCCGGTCCAGAACGGCGAGAACGCTCTCACGCCCGAGCCGGGCCGCGTGGACGCGCGTAGCGTCGATGACGTTGCGGGCCTCGGCCAGCTCACCCGTCCGCGCCAGCGCCTCGGCCAGGTCGCCGTGCCAGCGGCCGCGGGCCGGATCCGACACGCCGAGGCGGTGCTCCAACTCCCGTACGCGGCGCAGCGTCTGCGCCGCGGCACTGTCGTCCCCGGCCACGAGGTGGGCGTGGCCGAGGGCGGCGAGGGCCCGCGACTGGTACATCAGGTCGCCGTCCTCATCGGCTCGCCGCACCGCCTCCCCGGCCAGGGCCAGCGCCCGTTCCGCACTGCCGCCCGCGGCCTCGGCGAGGGACGCAAACATGGCCGCAGCCCCCTCACCGATCCCCGTGTCCCGCGCCAGCCGCAGGCTCTCGTGGGCGAGTTCCAGCGCCCGGCCGCAGTGCCCGGAGCGCAGTTCCGTCTCGGCGAGCCCGCGCAGGAAGTGCACCTCGCTCTCGGCCATGCCGCGGCGGCGCACCTCGCGCAGCAGCCCGGTGATGGTGGTGCGGGCCTCGGTGAGCCGGTCGCTCATGATCTGCCAGCGGAACCGGGCGGCACCCGCGCCGTTGTGGTCGCAGGCCACGGCCGGGTCCTGCGGTTCACGCAGCGCGCGTACGAGGGTCTTCGGCGCCTCGGGGTGCCCCATCAGGGTCTCCATCTGCGCCTGGAAGGCGAGGGCCATGAGTTCCGTACGCCGGTCCCCTGCCTGCGCGGCGAGCCGGGCGGCACGGGCGGCCTCCGCGCGGCCCTTCTCCATGGCGCCCTCCACCAGCAGCGCACGCCACGCCAGTTGGTAGTGGACCAGGGCCAGCAGCCGGGGATCGTCGCCCGCGTCCGCGAGCACCTGCGGAAAGACGGCGTCGATGCCGGCCATGGCCTGTCCCGCCGTGTCGATCACGACCATCCAGGCCCGCACCCGGACCGCCGGGTCGGTCGCGCGATCGAGGACCTCGCGCGCGACCTCGCGGGCGAGATCCTGCTCAGCGGAGGTGAGCGCGTCCTCGGCGGCCCGCAGCCGCCGTTCGTCCGCCTCCAGTACGGCGTCCGGCGGGGTGTGCCGGGCGGCGAGCAGCCCGAGCTGCGCGGCGATCGAGGGGGCGCCGCGGTCCCGGGCCAGGGCCGCGGCCTCGGACAGCCGGACGGCCACCCGCTGGTCCGTGCCCGGGGTGGCCAGGGCGAGGTGGCGGGCGCGCTCGATCGGGTCGGAGGCCGCCGTGGACAGCGCCGCATGCACGGCGCGCCGCTCCTGCGTGGACGCCTGTGCGTACAGCGCCGCAGAGAGGAGCGGATGCGCGAACCGTATGGCGCCCTCCTGGCCGCCGGAAGGCTCATGCTCGGTCGTCAGCAGCCCGAGCCGGGCCGCGCGGGCAGTCTCGGCCTCGGCGTCCTTCCGGCCCGCGGCATGCAGCAGCTGCAGCGTGGGGCGCGCCCCCGCGCTCGCGACGAGGAGCGTTCTGCGGGCCTCGGTGGACAGCATGCCAAGCCGGCTCAGTACGAGGGCGCGCAGCGAGGTCGGCACGGGCAGGGGCTCGCCGGGTCTCGGCGGGGTCGGGCTCTCGGCCAGGGCCCGGCCCAGTTCGAGCGCGAACAGCGGGTTGCCGCCGCTGGTGCGGTGGATGTCCCGGACGGTCGAGCGGGGCAGCCCCGTGTACCCGCGCCGGGTGAGGAGTTCGAGGACGCCGGTACGGGAGAGCGGCGGCACGCGCAGGGCCAGCGTCTCCGGGAGGGACGCGCGTAGATAACGGTCGTACGAATGTCCCTGCGGTTCCGTATCGGTCCGTGCGGCGCACAGCATGCGTACGGGCATGCCGCCCAGCCGGCGGGCCGCGAAGCCCAGCAGTTCGGCGCTCGCCGCGTCCAGCCACTGCAGATCGTCGGCGACGAGCAGCACCGGGCCTCGGGCCGCCAGCGCCCGCAGCACCGACAGCACCGCGAGCCGCAGCGCGAGTCCGTCGTGGTGCAGCGATGAGTCGCCCCGGCCGGTGAGCGCTGCCTCGAGCGCGGCCCGTTGCGGCGCGGGCAGCTGGTCGGACACCTCATCCACCACGAGGCCCAGCAGATCGACCAGCGTCAGGAACGGCAGATGGGATTCGGACTCGGTGGCCGCACACCGCAGCACGGTCTGTGCCGTTACGGCGTATTCCGCGGCCAGCGTGCGCAGCACGGTCGACTTTCCGATTCCGGCGGGGCCGTGCAACAGCACGCTGCCGCCGCGGGAGAGCTGTCCGCGTGCCCGGGCGAGCAGGTCGTCCCGGCCGGTGATCCGGTCGGTGACCAGGCCGCTGAACTGGCCGGTGACCCGCTCGGGACGGGATCTGGCAGGCTCCTCGAGATCCCCTCGCATGGCCACCGCTCCCCTCGTGTCGTGTCCGGGACAATATTAAGCAAAGAGGGTTGAGAACTCGGGCTGTTGCGGACGTGAGGGGAACAACAGCCACTCGGCGTGCGACGGGGCTCTACGGCAGCAACCCCGCCCGCCGTGCCGCCACCACCGCCTCCAGGCGCGTGTGCGCCCCCAGTTTCCGCATGGCCGAGCGCAGGTAGCCCTTCACCGTCTCCGGGCGGAGGCCGAGGCGGTCCGCCGCGATGGCGTTCGTCGCGCCCGTCGCCACGCATACGAGGACGTCGATCTCCCGCGGTGCCAGGGAGACCGAGGGCTCTCGCGCCGCCGGTGCGGCGCCGCACGCGCCCGGCGTGAGCGCGGCGGTGCGTGCCCCCGGCGGCACGGCGCCGTCGCCCGGCCTGGTCAGCCCGAAGGAGCCGGACGCCCCCGGGCCCGCGGTCGCCGTCGCCAGGCGGGCGCAGGCCGCGAGGAGTTCGGTCCGCAACGCCGCGTCGGCGATGCGCGGAGCGAGGGCCCGCAGCTCGGCGTGCGCCTCGCGGACCTGTTCCCACGCGGCGGAACCGGCACCCGCACCGTGCCCCAGGGCCGCGCTCCCCGCCGCCGCGAGCAGCGCCTGCGCCTCCTCGCGGACCACCAGCGCCTGCTCCACGTCCCGCGCCGCCGCAACCGCCGCGCCCAGCATCCGGTCCCCGAGCGGCTCGGCCGAGCGCAGGGCCCCGTACACCACACCCCGCACCCGGCGGCGTACGACGACGGGCACGGCCAGGACCGAGCGCAGGCCCTCCGTCGCCACCGCCACGTCGTACTCATGGCTGATCTGCCGCGAGACGCTGTAGTCCGTGACCGCGCACGGGCGCGACAGAGCCAGCGTCTTGCCGCCCAGGCCGTTGCCCGCCGAGACCGCGAGCGCGCGCAGCGCCCCGGTGGCCGTGCCGCTCAGCTCGCTGATCCGCACGTGCCGCCCACCGGACTCGACCAGCCCGCCGAACGCGACGGGCAGGCCCGTCGCGCGCCGCAGCCGCAGCAGCGCGGCGCGCATCTCCACCGCCCCGACTCCGTCTGCCACCACGTTCGTGCCCCTTCACCATCACCACCCCCGTTCGGGGGTGGTGAGACCCACGCCACGGATTAGACGATGACAGGAAGCTGTCCGGCAACGGTCCGCAACGAGGAGGACGCATGACGGCGACGACGAGCGCCACGGAGCAGTTCCGCACCGCCCGGGACTTCCTGCTCACGCACCGGGAGGACTACGCCACCGCGTACGAGGGCTTCGACTGGCCCCGGCCGGAGTTCTTCAACTGGGCGCTCGACTGGTTCGACGTCATCGCGCGCGGCAACGACAGGATCGCGCTGCACATCGTCGAGGAGGACGGGCAGCGCACCCGCCTCACGTTCGAGGAGCTCTCCGCCCGCTCCAACCGGGCCGCCAACTGGCTGCGCGCCCAGGGCGTGGGCCCCGGCGACCGCATCCTCGTCATGCTCGGCAACCAGGCGGAGCTGTGGGAGACGGCCCTTGCCGCGATGAAGCTGCGGGCCGTCGTCATCCCCGCCACACCCCTGCTGGGCCCCGCCGACCTGCGGGACCGCGTCGAGCGCGGCCGCGTGCGGCACGTCATCGCCCGGGCCGGGGACGCGGCGAAGTTCGACGACGTGCCGGGCGACTACACCCGGATCGCCGTCGGTGGAGGCACCTCCGGCTGGGTCTCGTACGAGGACGCCTACGACGCCTCCGCCGTCTTCGAGCCCGACGGCGTCACCCGCGCCGACGACACGCTCATGCTGTACTTCACCTCCGGCACGACCGCCCGCCCCAAACTGGTCGAGCACACCCATGTGTCGTATCCGGTCGGCCATCTGGCCACGATGTACTGGATCGGCCTGAAGCCGGGCGACGTCCATCTGAACATCTCCTCGCCCGGCTGGGCCAAGCACGCCTGGTCGAACCTCTTCGCCCCCTGGAACGCCGAGGCCACCGTCTTCATCCACAACTACACGCGCTTCGACGCGGGCCGCCTGATGGCCGAGATGGACGAGGCCGGCGTCACCAGCTTCTGCGCGCCGCCCACCGTGTGGCGCATGCTCATCCAGGCCGACCTGAGCCAGCTGCGTACGCCGCCGCGCGAGGCCGTCGCCGCCGGGGAGCCGCTCAACCCCGAGGTCATCGAGCAGGTACGCCGCGAGTGGGGCGTCACCATCCGCGACGGCTTCGGGCAGACCGAGACGGCCGTGCAGGTGTCCAACAGCCCCGGCCAGCAGCTGAAGACCGGCTCCATGGGGCGGCCGAGCCCCGGCTTCGAGGTCGAGCTGCTCGACCCCGTGACCGGTGCGCCCGGCGCCGACGAAGGAGAGATCGCGCTCGACCTGTCGGCCCGCCCGGTGGGCCTCATGACCGGCTACCACGGAGACCCGGAGCGCACCGCCGAGGCCATGGGCGGCGGCTACTACCGCACCGGCGACATCGGCTCCCGCGACGCCGACGGCTACATCACCTACGTCGGACGGGCCGACGACGTCTTCAAGGCGTCCGACTACAAGATCTCCCCCTTCGAGCTGGAGAGCGCCCTCCTCGAGCACGAGGCGGTCGTCGAGGCCGCCGTCGTCCCCGCCCCCGACCCGCTGCGGCTGGCCGTACCGAAGGCGTACGTCGTCCTCGCCGAGGGATACGCGCCGGGGCCGGACACCGCGAAACTGCTCTTCGAGCACTCGCGGACCGTCCTCGCGCCCTACAAGCGCATCCGCCGCCTGGAGTTCGCCGACCTTCCCAAGACGGTCTCCGGCAAGATCCGCCGCATCGAGCTGCGCGAGCAGACCGCCGCGGGCTCCGCCGACGAGTACCGCGAGGAGGACTTCCGGTGAGCGGACTGTCGTACGCTCACGGGACGAGCACGACACCGCTCCTCGGTGACACGATCGGCGCCAACCTCGACCGCGCGATAGCCGCGTACCCCGACCGTGACGCACTCGTGGACGTCCCCTCGGGACGCCGCTGGACCTACGCCGAGTTCGGCGCCGCCGTCGACGAGGTGGCTTGCGGACTCCTTGCCAAGGGCGTGGCGAAGGGCGACCGGGTGGGCATCTGGGCGATCAACTGCCCGGAATGGGTGCTCGTCCAGTACGCCACCGCCCGCATCGGCGCGATCATGGTGAACATCAACCCGGCCTACCGCGCCCACGAGCTGGAGTACGTCCTCAAGCAGGCCGGGATCTCGCTCCTCATCGCCTCGACCGGCCACAGGACCAGCGACTACCGCGCCCTTGTCGACCAGGTCCGGGGCAACTGCCCAGACCTGCGCGAGACGGTCTACATCGGCGACCCGACGTGGGACGCGCTCACAGCGGGCGCCGAGTCGGTACCGCCCGGCCAACTGGCTTCCTGTGAGGCCGAGTTGAGCTGCGACGACCCCGTCAACATCCAGTACACCTCGGGCACCACCGGCTTCCCGAAGGGTGCCACGCTCTCCCATCACAACATCCTCAACAACGGCTACTGGGTGGGCCGCACCGTCGGCTACAGCGAACAGGACCGCGTGTGCCTGCCCGTGCCCTTCTACCACTGCTTCGGCATGGTGATGGGAAACCTGGCGGCCACGTCCCACGGCGCCTGCATCGTCATCCCGGCGCCGTCCTTCGACCCGGTGGCGACCCTGCACGCCGTCGAGCGGGAGCGCTGCACCTCGCTGTACGGCGTCCCGACGATGTTCATCGCCGAGCTCAACCTCGCCGACTTCGCTACGTACGACCTGAGTTCGCTGCGGACCGGGATCATGGCGGGCTCGCCCTGTCCCGTCGAGGTGATGAAGCGGGTCGTGGCCGAAATGCATATGGAGGAGGTCTCCATCTGCTACGGCATGACCGAGACCTCACCGGTGTCGACCCAGACCCGGCGCGACGACGACCTCGAGCGCCGCACCGGCACGGTCGGCCGGCCCCTGCCGCACATCGATGTGAAGATCATCGACCCGGTGAGCGGCGTGACGCTGCCGCGCGGTGAGCCGGGCGAGCTGTGCACCCGCGGCTACAGCGTGATGCTCGGCTACTGGAACGAGCCCGAGCGCACCGCGGAGGCCGTCGACTCCGGCCGCTGGATGCACACCGGGGACCTCGCGGTGATGCGCGACGACGGTTACGTCCAGATCGTCGGCCGCATCAAGGACATGATCATCCGGGGTGGCGAGAACATCTACCCGCGCGAGATCGAGGAGTTCCTCTACGGCCACCCGAAGATCGCCGACGTCCAGGTGGTGGGCGTCCCCGACGAGCGGTACGGCGAGGAGGTCCTGGCGTGCGTCATCCTCCGCGACCCCGGCGACCCGCTGACGCTCGACGAACTCCGCGCGTACTGCCATGAGCAACTCGCCCACTACAAGATCCCGAGCCGGCTGCGCATCCTCGACTCCTTCCCCATGACGGTGAGCGGGAAGGTGCGGAAGATCGAGCTGAGGGAGGGGTACGGCGCGTAGCGCCCGGCCTGCCGTCAGACGGGTCTGCGCATGAACACCCGCGGCCACCGGTCGAGGCCGTACTCGGCCTCCGCGGCGCGGATCTTCCGTAAGCCCGGGGTGAGTTCGGCGTCGTCCAGGATCCGGAAGCCGAGGCGTGCGTAGTAGGGCGCGTTCCAGGGGACGTCGGCGAAGGTGCTGAGGGTGAGGGCCGGCAGGCCCTGGGCGCGGGCCCGTTGGGCGGTGTGCTCGATCAGCAGCCGGCCGATGCCACGGCGTGCCGCGCGGGGGTGCACGGAGACCTGCTCGATGTATTCGGCGCCGTCGACGGTCGCGCTGAGCAGATACGCGACGGGGTCGCCGGCGCCCGGCGCGTCGAGGGCCACCCAGGCGCGCCCGGCCCTCCGGAAACGTTCCAGCATCTCCAGGTCGGGCGGTTCGTCGTCGGCGACGGCGGTCATGCCGAGCGCACGGAAGGGCTCGCCCGCGGCGCGCTCGATGTCCTGGAGGGCGGGCAACTCGGCGGGTGCGGCGAGGCGGATGCGCATGGGACGAGTATGCGGGTGCCGGGGACCGCGCGCCCGGGGATACGGCTACGCGCACGGGATGGGACCACTCCATCGCGAGGGCCTACGCCCCCGCCGCGTACAGCTCGTCCGCCCGGCTGTTGACCGGCTGCGGGGTGCCCGTGAGATCGACGACGAACAGGGGGACGCCGAGTTCGTCCGCGCGGACGCGGGCGTCGGCCGCGTAGCCCGCCAGTGAGAAGTAGACGGACAGCGCGGACTCGGCCGTACCCGTGAGCCAGAGGCACTCCACGTCGCGCAGCGTCGCAGGCCGCAGCGACGGCTCCACCTGGGCGACGAGTCCCGTGGCCATGAGCCCGATCCCGGACGAGGTGCGGTGCTCGGCGGTGCGGATGTCGCGGTAGCCGAGCCAGCGCAGATACAGCGCGACGGCGGTGACGGCGTCGCGTGCGGTGCGGATCGTGACCGGCTGGAAGGCGGGGCGTGGTGATGAGGCGGTCCGCGGCAGCGGGATGTGGACGGGGAGCGACGGCGCTTGCCGGCCGCGCGTCGTGGTCCCTGCCGCGACGGGGATCCGGAGCACCGTCCCGCATGTGCATCCCAGCTCCGGCTGCGGCCACTCGTCCTCGCGGCCGCACGCCTCGCACTCCACGCTCACCCATTCGTCGGCCCAGGTCCGGTGGGTGACGGGCTTCGGCGTCGAGCGTGCCACGGGTGGCTGGACGGGCGCGCCGCAGGTGCACGGATACGACGGCGGTGCGTAGAGCTGCTCGCGGCTGCAGACGGGGCACCGCACCGGCACGCTCTCGGCCATGACCCACTCCAGAACTCAAGACTCGCGACGGGACGTCAGGAAGACCTTCCCATGGTCCTCCAACCACCCCCGCCCTGACAGCCGGTCGGACGAGATCGCGCCATGCTGCGCCCCGCCGGACGGAGCCCCGCGGCCGTCTCTTGACGGTCTCGATGCCGCCACCTACATTGCTTCCGTATATCAGAATCTATTTTCCGCAATACGGAAAAATGCATGACGCATGGAATTCCATGTGTGGCGGAAACCAACACTCTTCGCTGGGCGCGACGGGGAGTCCGAATCCGACAGCCGGATCAGGAGTACTCAATGGCTCGAATGACCGCAGCCCGCGCGGCAGTTGAGATCCTCAAGTGCGAGAGCGTCACCCACGCGTTCGGCGTGCCGGGCGCCGCCATCAACCCCTTCTACAAGGCGCTGAAGGAGGCCGGCGGCATCGCCCACACCCTCGCTCGCCATGTCGAGGGCGCGTCCCACATGGCCGAGGGATACACCCGTACCCGGCCCGGAAACATCGGCGTGTGCATCGGCACGTCGGGTCCGGCCGGCACCGACATGATCACCGGCCTCTACTCGGCCACCGGCGACTCGATCCCGATCCTGTGCATCACCGGCCAGGCTCCGACGGCCGTGATCCACAAGGAGGACTTCCAGGCCGTCGACATCGCCTCGATCGCCACGCCGGTCACCAAGATGGCCGTCACCGTGCTCGAGGCCGCGCAGGTTCCCGGGGTCTTCCAGCAGGCGTTCCATCTGATGCGCTCGGGCCGGCCCGGTCCGGTCCTCATCGACCTGCCCCTCGACGTCCAGCTGACGGAGATCGAGTTCGACCCGGACACGTACGAGCCGCTGCCGGTCTACAAGCCGGCCGCGACCCGCGCCCAGATCGAGAAGGCGTTCTCGCTGCTGAACGCCTCGGAGCGCCCGCTCATCGTCGCCGGCGGGGGCGTCATCAACGCCGACGCCTGCGAACTGCTCGTGGATTTCGCGGAGTCGACCGGCGTCCCGGTGATTCCCACGCTCATGGGGTGGGGCGCCATCCCCGACGACCATGAGCTCAACGCCGGCATGGTCGGCCTGCAGACCTCGCACCGCTACGGCAACGCGACCTTCCTGGAGTCCGACTTCGTCCTCGGCATCGGCAACCGCTGGGCCAACCGCCACACCGGCAGGCTCGACGTCTACACGCGCGGCCGCAGGTTCGTCCACGTCGACATCGAACCCACCCAGATCGGCAGGATCTTCGCCCCGGACTACGGCATCGCCTCCGATGCCGGGGCCGCGCTGGAGTTGTTCGTCCAGGTGGCGAAGGAGCTCAAGGGCGCGGGCAGCCTCCCGGACCGCTCGGCCTGGGCCGCGTCCGCCCGGCAGCGGAAGGCCACCCTCCGGCGCCGGACCCACTTCGACGACATCCCGATCAAGCCGCAGCGCGTCTACGAGGAGATGAACAGGGCGTTCGGGCCCGAGACCCGGTACGTCACCACCATCGGCCTCTCCCAGATCGCGGGCGCCCAGATGCTGCACGTCTACCGGCCGCGGCACTGGATCAACTGCGGCCAGGCGGGCCCGCTCGGCTGGACCGTCCCCGCGGCGCTCGGCGTGGCCACCGCCGACCCGGACGCCCAGATCGTCGCGCTCTCCGGCGACTACGACTTCCAGTTCATGATCGAGGAGCTGGCGGTCGGCGCGCAGCACAGGATCCCGTACGTCCACGTCCTGGTGAACAACTCCTACCTCGGGCTGATCCGCCAGGCGCAGCTCGGCCTCGGCATCGACTCTCAGGTGAACCTGGAGTTCGAGAACCTCAACTCTCCCGAGCTCGGCGTCTACGGCGTCGACCACGTCAAGGTCGCCGAGGGCCTCGGCTGCAAGGCGATCCGGGTCACCGACCCGAACGAACTGGGCGCCGCCTTCGAGGAGGCGAGGAAGCTCGCCGGCGAGCACCGGGTGCCGGTCGTCGTCGAGGCGATCCTGGAGCGCGTCACCAATATCTCGATGTCCACGACGGCGGACATCAGCAAGGTGGTCGAGTTCGAGGAGGTCGCCACGGAGCCGTGGCACGCGCCCACCTCGGTCTGACCGACGTCGAGAGGCCCGAGAGCCGACAGGGCAAGAGAGAATCGAGGCCCGCCGCCCCCGTGTCGGCGGGCCTCGTGTGTTCAGGTTCTGCCCAACGGTGTACGGCTGCGAAGCCTCTGGGAGTCAGTTCAGAGCAAGACTTGAGGTTTCCGTCCGGGCCAAGGGCGATTGAGAGAGCGGGATGGAATCCGGGCCACGGCGGCGCCTGGGCGCGACACGACAGATGTCGGCGCCGACGCGGCCCGGAAACCCAAGGGTGGCTCTGCTGCTCAGACCTCGGCACCGGAGAGGCGCTCGACGCCGCGCAGCAGCGCCGAGTGGTCGAGGCCGCCGTCGCCCTGCGCGCGCAGCGCGGCGACGAGCTGGGCGACCACCGCGCCGACGGGCAGCGCGGCACCGACGGCACGGGCCGCGTCGGTGACGATGCCCATGTCCTTGTGGTGGAGGTCGATACGGAAGCCCGGTTTGAAGTCGCGGTTCAGGAAGTTGTCCTTCTTGCGGGTCAGGACCGTGGAGCCGGCCAGGCCGCCGTTCAGGACCTCGAGAGCCGCGTCGAGGTCCACGCCGGACTTCTCGAGGAAGACCACGGCCTCGGCGCACGCCTGGATGTTGACGGCGACGATCAGCTGGTTGGCGGCCTTCACCGTCTGGCCGGAGCCGTGCGGGCCGCACAGCACGATCGTCTTCCCGAGAGCTTCGAAGACCGGCCTGGCCTCGTCGAAGTCGGCCTGCTCGCCACCGACCATGATGGACAGCACGGCCTCGACGGCCCCGGCCTCGCCGCCCGAGACGGGGGCGTCCAGTACGCGGATGCCCTTGTCCGCGGCGGCCTTGGCGAGTTCGGCCGACGTCACCGGGGTGATGGAGGACATGTCGATCAGGAGGGTGCCGGGCCGTGCGTTCTCCAGGATGCCGCCCTGGCCGTAGGCGACCGCTTCGACCTGCGGCGAGGCGGGCACCATCGTGATCACGACGTCGGCGTCCCGGACGGCCTCGGCGATCGAGCCGGCCGCGGTGCCGCCCGCGGCGGCGAGCCGGTCGAGCTTCTCCCGCTCCAGCGTGTAGCCGGCGACCGGGTACCCGGCCTTGATCAGGTTCTCGGACATGGGGGATCCCATGATGCCGAGGCCGATCCATGCCACGTGGGGCAGCTTGCCGGGGAGGTTGTCGCTCATGAGGGTGCCTCCTCTGAAGACCGTGCTCCGTCGATGAGTTGCCGAAGGATGCCCCGCTGGATGCGTCAGCGCGCGGCGCGGGCCTCGGCGGGCAGCCAGTCGAAGGCCTCGGCGCTCGGGCGGTCGCCCGGTTTGTACTCCAGGCCGATCCAGCCGTCGTACCCCGCCTTGCGGAGCAGGCCGATGAGCTCCTCCAGCGGCAGGGAGCCGGTGCCTGGGGCGCCGCGGCCCGGGTTGTCGGCGATCTGCACGTGGCCGGTCCTCGCCGCGTACCGCTCGATGACCGCGGGCAGGTCCTCGCCGTTCATGGACAGGTGGTACAGGTCCATGAGGAAGCGGGCGTTGCCGAGGCCCGTCGCCTCGTTGACCCGGTCGACGGCCTCGACGGCGGCCGGGGCGCTCACCAGCGGATAGAGCGGTGACTCCGGCTTGTTGAGGGTCTCGATCAGCAGGATCGCGCCGATCCGGTCGGCTGCTCGGGCCGCGAGGACCAGGTTCTCGAGGGCGAGTTCGTCCTGTTCGGCCGGGTCGACTCCGTCGACGCGGTTGCCGTAGAGGGCGTTGAGGGCCTTGCACCCCAGGGACTCGGCGAAGCCGGCCGCCACGTCGATGTTGGCCCGGAACCTCTCCGACTCCGCGCCGGGGATCGACAGGGCGCCGCGGTCCGGGCCCGGCAGCCGCCCGGCGTAGAAGTTCAGGCCCACCAGCTGCACTCCCGCGCCCTCGATCGCCCTCGTCAGCGCGTCGAGTTCCGACTGTCCGGGCGCGGGGGCGTCGACCCACGGCCACCACAGCTCGACCGCCGTGAAACCCGCCGCCGCGGCGGCCGCCGGGCGCTCCAGGAGCGGGAGTTCGGTGAAGAGGATCGACAGGTTGACGTCGAAGCGCTGGTCGGTGGCGGCGGCTGTCTCAGAACCAGGCATGAGAGATAAGCCATTCCTTCCGTATTGCGGAAGTATTTTTCTGTGTATCGGAAGATTGCCTGCGCATCCGTGGTGGTGTCAAGGCGCCCGACGAAACCGGGCCAGTACAAAGCCCGACCGTCCACTCCCGCTGATTCCGACGCGGATCGCCCGTCTGGACAGCCGGAGTACGGCCCCTCACCGGCCGAACGGGGGGCCGCGGCCAGTGCTGCCAAGCGGCAGGCCTGCGGGCCGGATCAGTGGTTCGCGAGCGCCTCCGTCGGGGGCAGTCGGGCGGCGCGCACGGCCGGATAGGAGCCGGCCAGGCCGCCGATGAGGAGGGTAGGCGCGGCAGATCGCGTCGCCGTGCACGAGAGGCAGGTCGCGGTCCAGGACGACGACGTCGTACGCGCCGCTCGATGCCCGGGCGAGCCCCTGTTCGCCGTCGTGGGCGAGCTCGACCGCCATGGCGTGCCGGCGCAGCCCCCTCGCGACACTCTCGGCGAGATCCCTGTGGTCTTCCACGATCAGTACGCGCATGCCCCCACCTGGCAGCCGGCGGATCACACGGGGATAACAGGAGACGCGCGGCCCTCATCACCCGCGCCGTGCCCTCGCTGGGTGAAGGAGCAGCGAGCAGGTCGGCCAGCGCCATGGATCGTTTACGGGACAGGGTTTAGCCTGCGAGGATGTCCGATCACGAGAGCTATCGCCGCTGCTCCGCCCGTGTGGTTCTGCTCGACGAGGCGGACCGGGTTCTGCTGCTGAAGTCTCATGTCGAACCGGATGAACCGCGCAGCGGCTATTGCTGGTTCACCCCCGGTGGGGGCGTAGAGGCCGGCGAGACTCTGGCCGAGGCGGCGGCCCGGGAACTGCAGGAGGAGACGGGGCTGTCCGTCGAGCCGGAGGCACTCGGCCCGCAGGTCGCGGTGACCTCCGGCTATGCGGACCTCGGATGGGCCGAAGGGATCTTCCGCGACGACTTCTTTCACCTCCGGGTCAAGGATCACCAGGTCGATGCCAGCGGGCAGGAAGCGTTGGAGCGCAAACACCACGCGGGGCACCGTTGGTGGACGCTGGATGAGCTGGCTGCCACCTCTGAGACTGTTTACCCCTTCGGCCTCGCAGAGTTGGCCGTCGAGCTCGCTGCTGGGCGTATTCCTCCTGCTCCGGTTCAGCTGCCCTGGCACCACTAGGGGATGGGCCGCTCAGAGCGCGTCGACGGCGCTCACCTTCCAGCCGTCGGACGTACGGGTCAGAGTCATCCGTACCCGGTTCAGATCCACGCGGGAGCCCGAGACCTGCGTGCTCTGCGTGACCTGGTTGACGAAGAGCAGGACGACGGCCTTGTCCGGCGAGGCGGAGACCACGGAGGCCGCCGGGTCTCCACCGCCCGCGGGCTTCACGACCGTCGCCTTCACGATGCCCTTGTACTTCTTGGCGGTCGGCCCCACCACCGTCCTGGTTGTCTTCTCGTACTGGTCGCGGAAGGCCCCGGTCAGGTGCTTCCGCGCCGCGGCGAAGTCCCGGTCCAGATGCCGGTAGTCGTACGACAGGACGACGGGCGCCGCCTCCCGCGCGGCCGCGAGCGCCTGCCCGCGCGCTTGCTCGGTCAGCCGGCCCTCGCGGTACTGCCAGCCGAGCACGGCCATCGCGGTCAGTCCTGCCACGAGTACGACGGCGAGCACCGCGGTGAGCAGTCCCCGCGGGCGGCGGCGCGCCGCACTCCCGGCGCCGGAGTCCCCTGTCTCCTGGTTCTCCTCGGACTCAAGCCTCGGCTCCGGCGGATCGTCCCAGCCGTCCGGAGGCTCGATGAGCACGGTGCGGCCGGCCTGCTGTCCCGCCGACCGCTGCGGGGGCGTGTCAGAGGCGTCCTCCACCAGGTCACGGCCCAGGGGGAGCAGCGTCTGGTCGATGGGATCGTGGCCGATGCGCTCCGCGCGCTTGGCGGCCGCGCGGGCCGCCGCGGTCAGGCTCCGGCGGGCGGGGGTGCCGGTGCGGCTTCGGGTGGTCGGGTTCGACACGGTCGTTCTCCTCACGGGTCGTACTAGGCAGGCAGGCGGGCGGGACGGGAGCGAGGTCAGCCGACGAACTCGACGCCGGACGTCAGCCAGCGGCCGTCCTTGAGCACGAGGTCGAGCTGCAGCCGGTAGGTGCGGGCCTCGCCATGTGGCGCCGACGCGTTGCTCACCTTGCTGTCGGCGACCACCAGGACGCGGGCCGAGCGCTCGTCGGAGCGGGTGATGCCGGCTTCGAGGACCTGGCCCTCGGAGACCGACTTGTTCTGGGCGACCAGCTTGGTCAGCTGCTCGGTCTGAGCCGCGAACTGCTCCTTGAAGTCACCCGTCGCGCCTTTCAGTACGTTCCGGCTGTCCCGGTCGTAGTGCCGGTAGTCGATCGAGGTGAAGTTGAGCGCCGACTGGCGGGCCGCGGCCAGGATCTCCTGGCGGCGCTGCTCGGCCTCGTGCTGCTCGTACAGTTGGACGCTGAGCCAGCCGGTCGCCGCCGTCGTCAGGACGGTCGCCGCGGCGAGTCCCGCGGGCCACGCCCGGCCGCGGCCGGACCATGACCGGCCGGAGCCGTCCGCGGATCCGTCCGCGGACCCGGCCGTGAGCCGCCGCAGCGGGCGTATCGCCCGTATCCGTGCGAAGAAGCTGTCTGTCATGCCATCGGTCCGACGAGCAGCCATTGCCACGACTCCTTTCCGAACGTGCCCTGTTCGCCGCCCGTCGAGCCGATCTCGACGGCCGTTCCGTCCGGGCCGACCGTGGTGTTGGTCTCCGGGTCGTACGGCGTGACGTACGGCGACTGGTTCGCGCCGCCCGAACCGGTCGATGCGCCGGGCGCGTTCTGCGCGCCGCGTACCGACGTCTTGCTGCCGCGCGGGGCCGTGCACCGCGCGCTGGTGTTCGCCTCGCGTGTGCTCGTGTCCGCGGGGTCGCGGCGCTGCGTCCCGTATCCCTGGGTGCAGGCCGGCGGGTCGTCGGCATTGAGCACCAGCCCGAAGTGCGTGGTGCCGTCACCGGGGATGACGGTGTAGTTGCCCGCGACCACCACGGGGAAGGTGACCAGCGCCTGCTCCACACCGGGCAGGCGGGCCAGCGTGACCTGGCCGCCGCTGATCAGATTGGCCAGCAGCACCGGCAGATCCGGCCGCGTGGACTTCAGCAGCGAGTCGACCTCCTCCGCGGCGGGCGGCGCGTTGCCGATCAGCTTGCGCAGGTCGCCGTCGCTCTTCTTCAACTCCCCGGTGAGGGCGGCGAGATCATGGGAGAACGACTTGATGGACGAGCCCTGGTCGGCCTGCGTCTTGAGGACCGTGCGGGAGTCCTCGATCAGGGAGATCGTCTGCGGCAGCGAGTCGGAGGCCGAATCGACCAGCTTGTTCCCGGAGTCCACCAGCCGGCTCAAGCGCGGTCCCGTACCGGCGAAGGCGTCACCCAGCTCGTCGATCGTGACGCGCAGATCGTCCTTGCCGACCGAGTTCACCAGCCGGTCCAGGCTGAGGATGAGATCCGTGGTGGGCAGCGGCACCCGCGTGTCGGAGCGGGGAATCGTGCTGCCGTCCAGCAGGTACGGGCCGCCGCTGCCGCGCGGCTGCAGGTCCACGTACTGCTCGCCCACCGCGGAACGGTCCGCCACCACGGCGAGCGTGTCCGCGGGGATACGCGTCCCGTCGTCGAGCTTCAGCGCCACCGACACCCCGTCCTCGCCCGACAGCCGCAGCTCCCCGACGCGGCCCACCGGCACGCCCCGGTATGTGACCTCCGCGCCGGGGAAGATGCCCCCGGAGTCGGCGAAGTCGGCCCGCACGGTGTATCCGCGGCCGAGGAGGCTGTCCGCGAGCCCTGTGTACTGGGAGCCGACGTACGACACGCCCACGGCGGTGACGGTGGCGAAGGCGAGCAGCTGGGCCTTGACCGTACGTGTGATCACGGTTGTATTCCCTTCAGCATCAGCTCGGCGAGCGCGAGATCGATCCCCGTGGGCAGGCCCTCACCGTCCTGGCCGCCGTACCGTTGCGTGGCATAACTGCTGGTGCACACCGGCGGGCACAGCAGGTCGCCTCCCGAGGGGGACGAGGGGGTTACGGGCGTGTCCGGTACGTCGGGCGTGCCGGGCGTCTTCGGCAGCGAGGTGGGCGTGGGCAGGCTGGGCACCTCGGGCACGTCCGGGAGCTGCGGGGTGTCCGGTGTGCCGGAGCCGCCGTCGCCCTTGGACGAACCGCCCGTGAGATTGCCGTAGATGCCCGCCAGATCCAGATCGGCGGTGATCTTCAGGTTGACGTAGTCGCCCTTGATCGCGTCCGTGGCGCTGCGCGGGAACGGGTACGTCGTCAGGATCTCCAGGGAGTTGGGCAGATCATCGCCCGCCTTGTTGAGCTGCTCCAGGATCGGTTGCAGCGCTTTCAGGTTGGCGACCACGTCGTCCCTGGACGCGTTGACGACCTTGGTGCCCGTCTGTCCGAGCTTCGACAGGGCGGTGAGCATCCTGGTCAGGTTCCGCCGCTGGTCGGCGAGCACCTTGAGCGCGGCCGGCATCGTGTCGACGGCCTCGGCGATCGCCTTCTTCTCGCTCCTCAGCCGCTTGGCGAGCCGGTCGACGCCCTCGAGGGCGCGGACGATGTCCTTGCGCTGCGAGTCGAGGCCTCCGAGGAACGTGTCCAGCTCCTTCAGCAGCGACCGGACCCGGTTCTCACGGCCATCCAGGGCCTTGTTCAGCTCCACGGTGATCGTCTTGAGCTGGGCCACGCCGCCGCCGTTGAGGAGCGCGGACAGGGCGGAGAGGACTTCCTCGATCTCCGGGTTGCGGCCGCTGCGGGACAGCGGGATACGGTCGCCGTCGCCGAGCCGGCCCACGGGCTTGGCGTCGGTCGGCGCGGACAGGGCCACGTACTTCTCGCCGAGCATGCTCGTCTGCCGCAGCTCGGCCACGGCGTTGGCGGGCAGCTTCACGGAGTCGGCGACCCGCAGCCGCACGCGCGCGTGCCAGCCCACCAGCTCGACCTTCTCGACGGCGCCGACGGTGACGTCGTTGACCTTCACGGCCGACTGCGGCACCAGATCGAGGACGTCCCTGAACTCGACGGTGACGTGGTAGGCGTGGCCGTCCGCGGCCGCGCCCCCGGGCAGGTCGACGTCGGACAGGCCGTTGAACTCGCAGCCGCACAGCAGCAGTGAACCCACCGCCGCCCAGGCGGCCGCGCCGAGCACCCCGCCCTTGCGCAGCACGCCCTTGCGTCGCGCCTCAACACGCGGCACACCCTTGCGTCGCGCCTCAACACGCGGCACGCCCTTGCGCCGTGCCTCATCACGCAGCTCGCTCACGCGCCGGCCTCCAGGATCCCGCCGAGCGTCTTGTCGACCGTGCCTGTGCCCGAGGCCGCCTGCGTCCCGGCCGTCGGCAGTTGCGGCAGCGAGTCGAAGAGCTTCTTCAGCTCCTGGCAGTCGGGGTTCTTGCCGCCCTCGTCCCCGGTCGTCTTCAGAATGGAGCACAGCAGCGAGGCCGGGTCCTGCGCCTGGTCTGCGTTGTTGCGGGTGTCGAGGGTCCCGGAGGCCGGGTTGTAGGCGTTCTGCAGGTTGGACAGGCCCGTGGGGGCGACCTTCAGCAGCTCGTCCAGCGCGGCCCGCTGCCGGACCAGCACCTTGGTGACCTTGCTGAGGCCCTTCACATCGGACGTGAGGGACTTCTTGTTGTTCTTCACGAACTCGGCCACGTCCCCGAGGGCCGTCGCGAGATGCTTCAGCGCGGCGGCCAGGTCCTCGCGTTCCCCGGCGAGCTGATCGGCCACCTTGGCGAGGTTGCTGTTGAAGGACCGCACGCTCTGGTCGTCGGACGCCAGTGCGGCGGTGAACACCTGCAGGTTCTGAACCGTGCCGAACAGGTCCTTGCGGCCGTCGGACAGCGTGGTGACGGCCTGCGAGAGGTCCTCGACGGTCTGGTTCAGGTTCTTTCCCTGCCCGTCGAGGTTGTCGGCACTGACACCGAGCAGCCGCGACAGGGAGCCGTCCTTGTTGGCGCCCTTCGGGCCGAGAGCTTCGGCGGTGGTGTGCAGGCTGTCGAAGATCCGGTCCAGCTCGACCGGCACGGCCGTGCGCGACTCGGGTATGACAGAGCCTTCCCGCATCACCGGGCCGCCCCGGTACACCGGCAGCAGCTGCACATAACGGTCGCTGACCACCGAGGAGTTGATGATGGCGGCCTTGGCGTCCGCGGGGACCTTGCGCCCCTCGTCGTACTCCAGCTCCACCCGCACCCGGGTGCCCTCCGGCGTGATCTTCTTGACCTCGCCGATGCGGACACCGAGGACGCGTACGTCCGAGCCGGGGTAGATCCCGACAGTGCGCGGGAAGTACGCCGTGACGCGCACGGGTTCGGGCCGCGGCCACAGGACGACGGCGAGCGTGACGACGACCGCCAGCGCGGTGAGCAGCGCCAGAAGCCGGACCCGGCGGCCCTTCGGCGAGGTGAGTGTGATGAGGCGTCCCTTCATCGCGAGCCTCCCGTCCGCGGGGTCACCGGAGCGACGACCAGGTTCTGCACATAGCCGTCGAACCAGTGGCCGTTGCCGAGGGTGTTGGTGAAGACCCGCACATAGGGCGCGAGGAGCTGGACGCTCCGGTCGAGGCTCGCCTGATTGCGTTCGAGCATGGAGACCACGGTGTTCAGGCTCTCGAGTGCCGGGCCGATCTGCTTGCGGTTGTCAGCGACCAGGCCGGAGAGCTGGATGCCGAGGGCGGCCGCGCTCCCCAGCAGGTTGTGGATGGCAGTACGCCGCTTGCTGATCTCCTTGAACAGCCGGTCGCCGTCCTCGACCAGTGCGGTGAAGTCCTTGGAGCGCTCGGCCAGCACACCGGTGACCCCGTTGGCGTGGTCGAGGAGTTCACGCAGCGCCTCGTCGCGAGAGGCCACCGTCCGGGAGATCTTCGACAGTCCCTTGATGGACGCCCGTACCTCGGCGGGGGAGTCCTGGAAGGTGGCGGAGATGGTGTCCAGGGCGGTCGCGAGCTGATCGGTGTCGACCTTCTCGGTCGTGGTGGTCAGCTCGCTGAACGCCTGCACGACGTCGTACGCCGGAACGGTCCGGCTCAGCGGGATCTCGCTGCCGGGCTTCAGCTGTCCGGGGCCCTTCGGGTTCAGGGCCAGGTACTTCGCGCCGAGGATCGTCTTGACCCGGATCGACGCGCCGGTCCTGGTGCCGAACTCCGGGTCTCCCTTGACCTTGAAGACCACCTTCACGTGGTCGCCGTCCAGGTCGACGTCCTCGACCTTGCCGACCTTGACCCCGGCGATCCGCACCTCGTCGCCCGGCTTGAGACCGCCGGCCTCCGAGAAGGCCGCGCTGTACGTGTCGCCGCCGCCGATCAGCGGCAGGTCGTCGGCGTTGAACGCGGCGACGGTCAGCAGGGCGAGCGTGGTGAGGCCGACGGCGCCGATCACCACGGGGTTCTTCTCGCGGAACGGGGTCATGCGCGGCCGCCGGAGCCGGGGCAGGCCGTTCGGCATGCGAAGGCTCCTCGGTATGCGCAGGCCCCTCGGCATGCGAATGTTCCGGGGCAGGAGACGTGTCCTCATCCGCTGCACCTCGCCCGCGCGACGTGGAACTCGGGGGAGAGCACCTCTTTGGTCTTCGGCAGCACGATCCGGCCGTCGAAGTCGCAGAGGTAGAAGTTGAACCAGGAGCCGTAGGACGCCGTCCCGGTCAGCTTGTTGAGCTTGTTCGGCAGCCGCTTCAGGACGCCCTCCACGGTCTTCTCGTTCTTGTTCAGCGTTCCGGTGAGCTCGGTCAGCCCGGCGATGTCGTCCTTCAGCGGCGGCCGGGCGTCCTCGAGCAGCCCCGAGGTGGCGTCCGTCAGATCGGCGATGTTCACCAGCGAGTCCCCGATGGGCTTGCGGTCGGCGGACAGCCCGGAGATCACCCGCCGCAGTTGTCCGAGCAGTTCCGAGAAGCGGGCGCCGCGCTTGTCCAGCTTCGCCAGCACGGTGTTGAGGTTGTCGATCACGGACCCGATCAGCTCGTCGCGGTCGGCGAGCGTCGTGGTGAGCGAGGCCGTGTGGGCGAGCAGGCTGTTGACCGTGCCGCCCTCGCCCTGCAGCGTCTTGATGATCTCGGTGGCGAGCTGGTTGACGTCGTTCGGGCTGAGCGCGGCGAACAGCGGCTTGAAGCCGTTCAGCAGCGCGTTGAGGTCCAGCGCGGGCTGCGTCCGCGACAGCGGAATCGTGCCGCCCGGCCGCAGCCGCGTGCCGTCGCCCGCGCCCTCCGTCAGCGAGATGTACCGTTGCCCGACCAGGTTGCGGTAGCGGATGACGGCCCCGGTGCTGGTGAACAGCGGGCGGTCCGCGCTGACCGTGAAGGTGACCTCGGCCAGCGTCCGGTCCTTGATCCGGATGTCCTCGACCTCGCCGACCCGCACCCCTGCCACGCGGATGTCGTCGCCCTTCTCCAGGCTGGTGACATCGCTGAACACAGCCCGGTACGTGTCCTCGGGCGTGAACGAGACATGGACGATCGTGGCCCCGAGCATCGCCGTCGCCAGCAGTGTCACCGCCGCGAACAGGCTGAACTTGATCAGCGGTGCAGCGGTGTCCCTGGCTCCCGTGGCCCTTGTCCGGCCGGCACTCATGCGACACTCACCGCCGTTCCGCGGGCCATCGGCCCGAACAGCAGCGTGGCGACCGGCGGCACCTCGTCGGCCGGCACACCCATGACGGGCGCCACGAGCGAGCCGATCGCGCGCTGTTCGGCCGCGGTGCCGGACACGTCGACCCCGCCGGGCAGGGCGCTCCCGGAGCCCGACGACTTCGACTTCGTGCCGTCGTCGAGCTTGATGGCCGGAGCGGGCACCTGGGGATGTGGCAGGCCTCGGCAGTTCGGGCCCGATCGTTCTGCATAGCGCGGTTCCTCGCCGGGTTCGTACGCGGACTGCGGGCGGACGACTTCGAGGGTGATGTGCATCTCGCCGCCCTTGAACGTCTCCCCGAACTCCTTCTCCTGCCGCACCAGCCCAGAGAGGAGACAGGGGTACTCGGGCGAGTAGCGGGCGAAGAGCTCGAGCGTGGGGCGGGAGACCCGGCCGAGGGTGATCAGCCGGTCGCCGTTCTCGCCGAGGAAGTCGTCCGCGGTGCCCGCGACCGTGGCGGTCGTGGTGAGCGCGGCGGCCAGCTGGTCCTTCTTCTCGACGAGAGTGCGGCTGGTGGTCACGGTGTTGCGCAGGATCCTCATCAGGTCGGGCGCGGCGTCGGCGTACACCTCGGCGACGTCCGCGAACCGGGAGATGTCCTCCCGTATCGACGGCATGTGCGGGTTGAGGCGGTGCAGATAGCGCTCGACGCGAGTGAGGTTGTCGCCGATCCGGTCACCGCGGCCTTCCAGGGCGTCGGCGAACGCGGACAGCGTGGCATTGAGCTTGCCGGGCTGCACAGTGCGCAGCAGCGGCAGCAGATCGTTCATCAGCTGCTGCACCTCCATGCCGACCTTCGTGCGGTCCTGCGTGATGACGTCCCCGGCCTGGATGGCCCGGCCCGACGAGCCGCGCGGCACCACCAGATCGACGTACTTCTCACCGAACAGCGTCTTGGGCAGCAGCCGCGCCTGCACATCAGCCGGGATGCTCGCGACCTGCTCCGGCTTGAGCGCGATGTCGAGCGTCGCCTTCTCGCCGTCGGCCCGCACCGAGCGCACCTCGCCCACCAGCAGCCCGCGCAGCTTGACGTCCGCGCTCGGCTCCAGCTGGTTGCCGAGCGTGTCGGCCTCCAGCGTGATCCGTACGGCCGGGGTGAACACCTGCTGGTAGGCGGCCACGGACAGGCCGAGCAGCAGCGCGATGACGGCGATGAAGACGACCCCGTACAGGCGCAGTCTCGCCCTCTGTGCGACGATCCGCATCGGCCCTACCCCGCAATCCGTACGGTCGTGTTGGCGCCCCAGATCGCCAGCGAGAGGAAGAAGTCCAGGACGTTGATGGCGACGATCGAGGTGCGCACCGCGCGGCCCACCGCGACACCGACGCCCGCCGGGCCGCCGCTCGCGTAGTAGCCGTAGTAGCAGTGCACCAGGATGATCACGACGGCGAAGACGATCACCTTGCCGAAGGACCAGAGCACGTCGACGGGCGGCAGGTACTGCTGGAAGTAGTGGTCGTAGGTGCCCGCCGACTGCCCGTAGTAGCCGGTGGTGATCGTCCGGGCGGCGAAGTACGAGGACAGCAGCCCGATCACGTACAGCGGGATGACCGCGACGAAACCGGCGATCATGCGGGTGGTCACCAGGAACGGCAGCGAGGGCACGCCCATCACCTCGAGCGCGTCGGTCTCCTCGCTGATCCGCATCGCGCCGAGCTGGGCGGTGAACCCGGCGCCGACGGTCGCGGACAGCGCGAGCCCGGCCACCAGCGGGGCGATCTCACGGGTGTTGAAGTACGCCGACAGGAACGCCACGAAGTTGGAGGTGCCGAGCTGGTTGAGCGCCGCATATCCCTGCAGGCCGACCTCGGTGCCGGTGAAGAAGGACAGGAAGGCGATCACTCCGACCGTCCCGCCGACCACGGCGAGCGCGCCGCGGCCGAAGCTCACCTCGGCCAGCAGACGCAGGATCTCCTTCTTGTAGCGGCGCAGGGTGCGGCCGGTCCAGGCCAGCGAGCGGCCGTAGAACGACAGTTGGGTGCCCAGCTCCTCCAGGGAGCGGAGCGGGCGCCCGACGAAACGGTTGAGCAGCGCCATGCCTCAGCCCCTCTGCGGAACGATCTGGAAGTACACGGCGGTCATCACGAAGTTCGTCACGAACAGCAACATGAAGGTGATCACTACCGACTGGTTCACGGCGTCGCCCACGCCCTTCGGCCCGCCCTTCGCCGTGAGGCCCTTGTAGGAGGCGACGATCGCGGCGATCGCGCCGAACACCAGTGCCTTGATCTCGGCCGCCCACAGGTCGGAGAGCTGGGCGAGGGTGGTGAAGGACGCCAGATACGCGCCGGGCGTGCCGTTCTGCAGGATGACGTTGAAGAAGTAGCCGCCCGCCACGCCGACCACCGACACCAGGCCGTTGAGCAGCACGGCCACCACCATCGACGCCAGGACACGTGGCACCACGAGCCGGTGGATCGGGTCGATGCCGAGCACCTGCATTGCGTCGATCTCCTCGCGGATCTTCCGCGCCCCGAGGTCCGCGCAGATCGCCGTGCCGCCCGCGCCCGCGATCAGCAGCGCGGTGACGATCGGCGACGCCTCCCGCAGCACCGCCAGCACGGAAGCGGCACCCGAGAACGACTGGGCGCCGAGCTGCCGCGTCAGGCTGCCGATCTGCAGCGCGATGACCGCGCCGAAGGGGATGGAGACGAGGGCCGTGGGCAGAATCGTGACGCTCGCGATGAACCAGGCCTGCTGGATGAACTCCCGTACCTGGAAGGGACGCCGGGGCATGGTCCGGGCGACGTCCAGCGCCATCGCGAACAGATTGCCGGACTGCCGGAGCGCTCCCGTGGGCGACAGGCTCATGCCTCCGTCACCGCCTTCCCGCTGTGCAGCGCGGCCTCGCGGCCGGCGATCGCCTCCCAGCGGGGCGGGCGGGTGATGCCGGGGCTCGGCAGCAGGCGGGGAGTCATCTCGGGAATGCCACGAGACTTCGTGCGGTCACCGTCGCCCTCCCCGAGCTGGGCCAGCTCCTGCTCGACCTGGGCGGCGTCCTTCTCCTCGGCCATGCCGATCGGCCCCTGCATCCGGCCGTTCAGGAACTGCCGTACGACCGGTTCGTCGCTGGTCAGCAGCTTCTCTCGGGGACCGAACATCACCAGCTCGCGCCGGAAGAGGAGACCGATGTTGTCCGGCACCTGGCGGGCAGAGGCGATGTCGTGCGTGACGATCAGAAACGTCGCGTCGATCTGGGCGTTGAGATCGACGATCAGCTGGTTGAGATACGCGACGCGCACCGGGTCGAGTCCGGAGTCCGGCTCGTCGAAGAGGATGATCTCCGGATCGAGCACCAGGGCCCGCGCCAGACCGGCCCTCTTCCGCATGCCACCGGATATCTCGCCCGGCAGCTTCTCCTCGGCGCCGATCAGCCCGACCATGTCCATCTTCTCGAGGACGATCCGCCGGATCTCGCTCTCGGGCTTACGGGTGTGCTCCCGCAGCGGAAAGGCGATGTTGTCGTAGAGGTTCATGGAGCCGAACAGCGCACCGTCCTGGAACAGCACGCCGAACAGCTTCCGCACCTCGTACAGATCGTGCTCGCGGAGCTTCGTGATGTCCCGGCCCGCGATACGGATCGAGCCCCTCTCCGGCTTGAGCAGCCCGACGAGCGTCTTGAGGAACACCGACTTGCCCGTACCCGAGGGGCCGAGCATCACCGATACCTCCCCGGCAGGCAGCGTCAGCGAGACGTCCTGCCAGATGACCTGGTGTCCGAAGGACTTGGTCAGCCCTTCCACACAGATCTCGACACCCATCCGGTCCACCCTTCGGCCCGTGGAGCAGCTCCGACATCTGCTCTACGGGGAGGGGAAGGGTGTCCGTCGCTCCGGTGACCGATTTTTTTCCGGCTCGGATCGGGTGCGGATCAGGGCGCGTCCACCAGCGCAGACGTGCCGGGGGGCGCCGTGATGTCCGGGACCGCCGGTACGGAAGGCGTCTCAAGCGCCGTCGGCAGGGAAGCATCCGGCACCGGCACGGACGGGACGTCGGGCACCGCCGGAATCTGCGGCACGTCCAGCCCCCCTGGGGCCGACAGCGTCGGCAGTGGATTCACGGAGACCCCCTCCACGGGCGGAAGGGACAGCCGCACCAACGACCCGCCGCTCGCCGACCCCGTTCCCCTCGTACCGCCGGCCGACGGCGTCGCCGTGAGATCGCGCGCACCCGGATCGGGCGCCCGGCCGCTCGCGTCCGTCCTCCTCACCTCGGTGGTCTGCGCGGTGTCCGAGACGGACGGCCGGGGCGCCGTGCCGTTCCCGCCCCAGTCGTGCGCGTACGGCAGCACGAACCCCGCCACCACCAGGGTCGCCGCCGTCGAGGCCACCGCGACCATCTGCACGTGGCCGCCGGCCCGTGGCCGTCCGCGTCCGACCAGGAACAGGACGACACCCAGCGTGCCGGCCAGCGAAGCGCGCAGCGTCCGCCGGGCCCGGGCGAGCAGCGACTCGACCGTCCGGTAGCTCAGCCCCATCTTGACGGCGACCTGCCCGACGTCCAGGTCCTCGGACTTCAGCCAGATCGCCTCCGCCTGCCGCGCGGGCAGCTCGTTGCTGCGGACGGCGAGCCACTTCGCCTCGGCCCGGTCGCACACCGCCTCATCGACGGGCACAGGCCCCGGCGTCAGCAGTGTGGGGCTGGTACGCACCTCGGCCTCGCGGTTGACCTGCCGATGGCGGTCGATGCACAGCCGCATCGTCACGGTCGTCAGCCAGGCCCCGAGCCGCTCGTCGTCGAGATCCGGCCGCTCCGCGGCGCGCAGCATCGCCTCGTGCACGGCGTCCTCTGCGTCCTCAGGGCTGAGCGAACGGCGGCGGGCCACCTTGAGCAGCTGTTCGCGGTGGCTCCACATGCGCTGCCAGCGGTCCCGCTCACCGTCCGGCTGCTCGGGCCCTTCACCCGCCCCGTCCGGGGACTCGGGATGCATGTCCGTCGCCATGAGGGCCCCTTCGCGCTCACCCGCCGGTCGTTCCGTGCTTGCCCGGCGGGTGGCGACATTACCGCCCGGTATCCGCCGTTGTGGAGGGGGAGGCGGCCATCGAGTCCTTACCGTTGCTGGCCAGCGGCTTGGCGTCCGTCAGCACCCCGCCTCCGGGCAGGGTGAGGGTGGGCTCCGGAAGGGGCAATGAAGGCTCCTCCGTCTCCTGCGCCGGGCGGGTCTTCGAAGGCGTGGGCGAGGGCGCGGGCGATGCGGGCGCGGGGGACGACGGCGTGCCCGAGCCGTCGCCGGGACGGGGCTCCCGCCGCGAGGAAGCCTGCGAGCCCTTGGGGCGCTCCTTCTCCGCCGCCTTCCGCTTCGGGCTCGCGTCGGACGCCGCGGGGTCGTCCGGCACCACCCGGTGCCCTTCGAGGAAGTACGCGAACCAGGCCTTGACCGTACGGAGATAGGCCCCCGAGTGGTTGTAGCCGAGGATCGCCCGGTCCAGGTCGCCCGGTTCGGAGAGGTCTCGACCGCCCGCGCACAGATAGCGGCCGGCGGCGAGTGCGGCGTCGTAGATGTTGTGTGGATCGGCGCGTCCGTCGCCGTTGCCGTCGGCGCCCCAGGACGCCCAGGTCGACGGGATGAACTGCATCGGGCCGACCGCCCGGTCGTAGGCCGCGTCTCCGTCGTACGCACCGCCGTCGCTGTCCCGGATGAGGGCGAAGCCGTCGCCGTCGAGACGCGGCCCGAGAATCGGCGTCCGCGTCGTGCCGTCTGCGGTCACCCGGCCGCCGCGCGCCTGACCGGACTCCGCCTGGCCGATCGCGGCGAGTAGTTGCCACCGCAGATTGCAACCGGGCGCGGTGCGCGCGAGTTCCGATTCCGCATGCCGGTACGCGGCGAAGACGGTCGCCGGCAGCGCGCCGCCGACCGCGGTGGAGTCCGCCGGCACTGCGTCGTCCGCCGCAGCCGCGTCCGACTCGTGCCGCCGCTGCAGCGGCGGGAGTTCGGCGCGGAACGGCGTGTCCCCGGAGACGCTCGGACCGTGGTCCGCCGTGCTCTCCGGGGTGGGGGCCGAAGCCCGTGCCACCGCCCCCGGTGCCTGGGACGCGGTCAGCACGGCCATGGCCGCCGCCGCGATCGCCGTTCCCCTGACCCGTCTTCCCTTCCCTCTTCGTGTGCGTTCTGCCATGGCGCAGCAGCCCCTCCTGTCGCGTCGCCGCACCGCAGATGAGGACGGCACGGCTTCCGTCATCTGCTCTACGGGGACGAGGGGCCGGTCCGTCGCCCGAGTTGTTCATCACGCGTTCGCGATCGCAAGGCGACTTGCAGCTGCCGCGATGTGTGCAACTGACTTTGTCCATGCGCGTAGACGCGGCCTGATCTGCTGCAGTACGGTCCAGCACGGCACGGCGCGATGCAGTTTTTCTTGCATCGCGTTCTGTCATGAACCTGCCATTTCTCTCCATTTCATTCCGCACTCCGCCTCCATCTCACGAGAAGTCAGGTCCGGGGCCGGCATCCGCAACCAAGCCGCCCCGGCTTCTGAAAGGGATTCAGAACCAGGGCACAACAGGGCGTTTCACCTCACTCCAGGAGCCTTCATGAAGCTGTTCCGCAGACCGGCGTCGGTCCTCGCGGCTCTGCTCGTCGCGTTCGTCGGTGTTGTGATGGGTGCTCAGCAGGCTGCAGCCGCAGCCCCCGCATATGTGGCGCTGGGCGACAGCTATTCGTCCGGAACCGGAGCCGGCGACTACGGCGACAGCGGTGACTGCAAGCGCAGCGCCAACTCCTACCCCTCGCTGTGGGCCGCGGCCAACAGCCCCTCGTCCTTCTCTTTCACCGCGTGTTCGGGAGCCACCACCACGACCGTGATCAGCGGGCAGCTGGCGCCGCTGAGCACCGGCACCGGGCTGATCAGCGTCAGCGCCGGCGGCAACGACGTGGGCTTCGCCGACGTCATGACGACCTGCATCCTCGAGGGCGAGGACAGCTGCCTGTCGGCCGTCGCGACCGCCCGGTCCCAGATGTCCAGCCTGCTGCCCGGCAGGCTCAACACCCTGTACTCGACCATCAAGACCAGGGCGCCGAACGCCCGGGTCGTCGTGATGGGTTACCCCCGTCTCTACATGCTCGACGGCACCTGCATCGTCGGGCTGCGGGAGAGCGAGCGCGCGGCCCTCAACGCCGCGTCGGACCAGCTGAACTCCGTGATCTCGGCCCGCGCCGCGGCCTACGGCTTCAGCTTCGGTGACGTCCGGACCATCTTCACCGGGCACGAGATCTGCTCGGGCGACGAATGGCTGCACAGTCTGACCATCCCTGTCGGCAACTCGTACCACCCCAACGAGGACGGCCAGGCCCTCGGCTATCTGCCGGTCTTCAAGGCCAAGGCGTGATCCGGCGGCCCCTGCGCCACCGCTGAGAGCCGCACCTGGTCCCCGCCGGCCGGGCGGTACGCGCCGTGGGTCGCGTACCGCCCTCCGGTGGCTGATAGCTCGGGAAGGTCCGGTGACGCGGGGAGTGCATGACGGCTGGTCAGGGTCACGTCGACACGCACACCCGAACAGCATTGAGAAGAAAGATGAGAATTGTCCTAATTTGGAAATTCGTAGAGTGTACGCAGACGTTTGCCGTAGTTTGGCGGGAAGATTCCCTTCGTCGGTGAATAGCCGACAGTTCCGCATCGTGATCGGCGAGTTTCTCGCCGCATCCTGCAACGAAGGGGAACCACTCATGTCTCACAGCAAGCGCATCGCCGCTGCGGTGCTCGTGGCCGGGGCGATCCTCGGCGCCGGCGCACTTCCCGCCTCCGCCGCCGACCACGACCACGACCGCGACCGCGGCCACCACTATGGCCAGCCGTACGGCCAGCCGTACGGCCAGCCGTACGGCCACCACTACCGCCAGCAGTTCGGCCACCACTACGGTTACGGTCACCGTCATCACTACGGCCAGGACCGTGGATGGCGCTGGGACTACCGCAACTGGCGGTAAGCGGTTCGCGCGTCAGGCGCGCCAGCCGGCCGTCGGTTTCAGATCAGAATGCCGTCGCCGCGGCAAGTCGCCACGCCCGTCGGCCTGAGGGTATTCCTCAGGCCGACGGGCCTACTTGCGATGTGAAGGGGTGGTGGCGGGTCGAGGCGGGTGGGATTCACCGGCGCGAGGGGCGGCCGGGGGCCGGGAGGCGGGGCTTGTGCGCGGGCGGGTGCATGACGTGGTGTGGGGGACGGTGCGGGTTGTGCTGGCCGTCGTGCTGCTCGGGGCGGCGTGGCAGCTGGCGCAGAGCGCGGAGCGCGACCGCGCCGACGACCTCGATTTCCCGCGCCTGGAGATACGTGACGCCGATGGGCGGGACACGGACAGCCTGAAGGTGTGCGGGGACCGGTACCAGGAGCCCTTCTGCCTGCGGGCGGAGCAAGTGGCGGTGGACGACGTACTGCTGAAGCGGAACACCAAGACCGGGCCCCGCTACCGGTTCGAGTTCGGCCGGTCCGACGGGCGCACGCTGGCCCTCACGCTGCAGGTCGACGACGCAGACGAGGACGTCGTCGAAGCCGCCGACGGGCGCGGAGAGGCGTCCCTGTACTGGTGGCGCGATTCGGTGCGGCTGCTGGCGGTGTCGGCGGGCGGTGAAGAGCTGACGATCCGCACAGCGCACTACCCGGGCCGGGAGTTCACGCCGCCCGCCGCATTCGGGGCGGCCGTCGCCGGGCTGGGCGCGGCGGTCCTGTGGGCGGGGCTGTGGCGGATCGTGCGCGGGGGTGCATCCCGGTTGAACTGGCCCTGGCAGACGACGGTGCCGGGGGTGACCTTCACCATGGCAGGGCTGGGCGGGGCCCTGGGCGCGCTGTTCGCGGAACACTCGCCCCGCACGATGGCGTGGACCGCGGGTGTCGTAGGCGCGGTGAGCGCGGTGGGCATGGCCCGCTGGGCGCACCGATGGGTACGGCGCAGGCTGCCGGCGCTGGACCGGATGGAGCCCGTCGCTTCCGTGACCGAGCGCCGCTTCCCGGGTGTCGTATGGGGGCCGGGCCCGTGGAAGGCGCTGTCGATGGGGTGGCTGCGGACGGACCCGCAGGGACTCGCTGCCGTGCCCGGACCGGGTACCGGCACCTTCGGGGTGCGGCCGTTCCCCGCGGTGCTGCGGCTGGTCCGGGTGCGGCCGCCGCACCGCGACGACCCGCTGCGGCTGCGGTTCGCCTCCTACCGGCGTACAGGCGGGGCGAGCGGGGCGCAGGAGGCGCAGCTCCCGCTCATTGCCGAGTGCGAGGCCGTGGGCGGACCGGTGCCCGGGGCGCGAGTGCTGATCGGCGCGGGCGGCGAGGACCTGCCGTACGTGCTCGGCGCACTGTCCGCCGCCGCGCCGTAAGGCCCACAGCCGCTGGGGGAGAGTCGGTTAAGGTCGTCTCGGAGCGGCTGGGGCATAGGTCACAGCGGATGCCAATGGGGGCACAGTGCGATTGAAAGTGGAGTTCACGACCGAGCCCTTCGATCTGGACGAGACGCCGCAGCACGCCCTGGTGGCCCGCGAGGTCATCGAGGCGGCCGAGCTGGAAGCCGTCGACGTCGGACCGTTCGGCAATACGGCGGAGGGTGGCGTGGATGTCGTCCTGACCGCGGTGGACGCGCTGCTGCGCAAGACCCTGGACGCGGGTGCGACCCGGATCTCCCTTCAGATCAACGTGGTCGGGGAGGGCGACCGGTGACCGGTATCGGAGACGACCCCTTCGTCATGGCCGTCAAGCCGCTCGTGGACGCGATGGGGGGCGAGATGCTGCCGCCGGACCAGGCGGGCGATGACGACGTCGTCCTCACCTGGGAGGGCCGGGACGCGGTCGCCGTACGGCTGCCGCAGCTCGCCGACTCGCTGGATCACATCCTGGCCGCCCTCGAGCGCAAGCACGGCAAACCGCTCGCCGAGCTCGACCGCAAGGAGAAGCAGCAGGTCGTGAAGGCGCTGGAGGGCCGGGGCGCGTTCTCCGTGCGGCACGGCGTCGAGACGGTGGCGAGCGCGCTCGGGGTGAGCCGCTTCACCGTCTACAACTACCTCAACAGGGAGAACGCCGCCCAGCGCCAGTAGCCCGCTCACGGCCTAGGTGGACCCCCACCCGGTGAATTCAACAAACTGTTGACACCCGGGTCGTCGAGGGTATTGGGTTGTTCCAGCCCGTCCCTCATCAAGCCCTCATCAAGGCCACGGAGGCATCCCGTGACGTCGAGTCCGACGACACCTGGTTCCGAGACGGACGGCCTGGCCCGGTTCAACACCCTGCCGGAGGCCGAGGCCGCCGACCTCCTCCACGAGGTGTGCGCCTCATCGGCCTGGGGCAGCGCGCTCCTCGGCCGGCGCCCCTTCGCCACCGCCGACGATCTGCTCGCCGCGAGCGACGCCGCCATGGCCGGGCTCACGACCGCGGATCTGGAAGAGGCGATGGCGGGACACCCGCCCATCGGCCGCCCCAAGCCGGGAGACCCGACCTCCTCGCGCGAACAACGGGGCATGGCCGGAGCGTCCGAAGAGCTCAAGGCGGAGATGCTCGAACTGAACCTGGCGTACCAGGGCAGGTTCGGCCACGTCTTCCTGATCTGCGCCACCGGCCTGACCGGCGAGCAGATGCGGGACGCGGTGAAGACCCGGATCGGGAACTCGCCCGAGCAGGAGCGTGACATCGTCCGCACCGAACTGGGCAAGATCAACCGCATCCGGCTGACCCGACTCCTCGAAGAGGACACGGCATGAGCACCGACACCACCGCCTCGGTGTCCACGCACATCCTGGACACCAGCATCGGCCGCCCCGCAGCGGGCGTCGCCGTCCGGCTTGCGGCCCGCAGCGGCCGGGACGCCGACTGGCAGGCGCTCGGGGGCTCCGCAACCGACGCGGACGGGCGGTGCAGGGATCTCCCGGCGCCGCCGCAAGGCACGACCCATGTACGGCTCGACTTCGCCGTCGAGCCGTACTTCGAGAAATTCGAGAATCTCGAGGACAAGCAAGCCGAGGCGCAGCAGGACGCCCCCGCGAATCGGGACAGCGCACCCGGGGTGTTCTTCCCGGAGGTGGCGATCACGTTCGCCGTCGTGCCGGGCGAGCACTACCACGTACCGCTGCTGCTCAACCCGTACGGCTACTCCGTATACCGAGGGAGCTAGCGATGCCCATCCTGGGACAGAACCAGTACGGCAAGGCGGAGAACCGCGTCGTACGCATCACGCGGGACGGCGCCACCCACCACATCAAGGACCTCAACGTCTCGGTGTCGCTGAGCGGTGACATGGACGAGGTCCACTACTCCGGTTCGAACGCCAACGTCCTGCCGACCGACACCACCAAGAACACGGTGTACGCGTTCGCCAAGGAGCACGGCATCGAGTCCGCCGAGCAGTTCGGCATCCACCTCGCCCGGCACTTCGTGACGAGTCAGGAGCCGATCCACCGGGCCCGGATCCGCATCGAGGAGTACGCCTGGGAGCGCATCGAGCATCCCGGAGAGCGCGCGCACTCTTTCGTCCGCAAGGGCCAGGAGACCCGCCTGACCCAGATCACGTACGACGAGAGCGAGGGCTGGGAGGTGATCTCCGGCCTCAAGGACCTCGTCGTGATGAACTCCACCGACTCGGAGTTCTGGGGCTACGTCAAGGACAAGTACACGACGCTCCCGGAGGCGTACGACCGCATCCTCGCCACCGAGGTCTCCGGCCGCTGGCGGTTCAACTGGACCGGCGACGAGGAGACCGCACCCGCCTGGGACACGTCGTACGAGCAGGCCAAGAGGCACATGCTGGAGGCCTTCGCGGAGACGTACTCGCTGTCGCTGCAGCAGACCCTCTACGAGATGGGCGCGCGGATCATCGACAACCGCGGCGAGATCGACGAGGTCCGCTTCTCCCTCCCGAACAAGCACCACTTCCTCGTCGACCTCGAGCCGTTCGGCCTGAAGAACGACAACGAGGTGTACTTCGCCGCCGACCGCCCCTACGGCCTCATCGAGGCGACCGTCCTGCGGGACGGATGCGAGGCGCGTATCCCGGTGGACCTCACCAACCTCTAGGAGCCAAGCTGTGGCAGCTTCGCCCGACGCAGAACGCGGCCCCGAAAGCGTCGAACGCATCGTCATCGAGAACTGCGCCATCGCGACCGTCGACGCGGACGACACCGAGTACGACTCGGGTCACGTCGTCGTCGCCGGCAGCACGATCGAGTCGGTAGGCCCGGGGAAGGCGCCCGAGCACCTGGCCGGCGTGATCCGCCGCATCGACGCGACCGGCCACCTGGCCACCCCCGGCCTGGTCAACACGCACCACCACTTCTACCAGTGGATCACCCGCGGCCTGGCCACCGACCACAACCTCTTCAACTGGCTCGTCGCGCTCTACCCGACCTGGGCGCGCATCGACGAGCAGATGGTGTACGCGGCCGCGCAGGGGTCCCTCGCCATGCTGGCCCGCGGCGGTGTCACCACCGCCATGGATCACCACTACGTCTTCCCGCGCGGTTCCGGCGACCTCTCCGGCGCGATCATCCGGGCCGCGTCCGAGACGGGCGTCCGCTTCACGCTGGCGCGCGGTTCCATGGACCGCGGCGAGTCGGACGGCGGACTGCCGCCGGACTTCGCGGTCGAGACCCTCGAGGGCGCGCTGGCCGCGACCGAGGAGACCGTCGACCGGTACCACGACGCGTCGTTCGGCGCGATGACGCAGATCGCGGTCGCGCCGTGCTCCCCGTTCTCCGTCACCACGGAACTCCTCCGGCAGGGCGCGGAGTTGGCGCGGCGCAAGGGCGTACGCCTGCACACCCACGGCAGCGAGACGGTGGAGGAGGAGAAGTTCTGCCACGAGCTGTTCGGCATGGGCCCGACCGACTACTTCGAGTCCACCGGCTGGCTCGGCGAGGACGTGTGGATGGCGCACTGCGTCCACATGAACGACTCGGACATCGCCGCCTTCGCCCGTACGAGGACGGGGGTCGCTCACTGCCCGTCCTCCAACGCCCGCCTGGGCGCCGGGATCGCCCGGGTGCCGGACATGCTGGCCGCCGGCGTCCCCGTCGGCCTGGGCGTGGACGGCACCGCGTCCAACGAGTCCGGCGAACTCCACACCGAACTGCGCAACGCCCTGCTGATCAACCGGCTCGGCGCGCACAGGGAAGCCGCCCTGAACGCGCGTCAGGCGCTGCGCCTCGGCACGTACGGCGGCGCCCAGGTCCTCGGCCGGGCCGCCGAGATCGGCTCCCTGGAGCCGGGCAAGCTCGCCGACCTCGTGCTCTGGAAGCTCGACACGCTCGCCCACGCGTCGATCGCCGACCCGGTGACCGCGCTCGTCTTCGGCGCCGCGGCCCCCGTCACGCTCTCCCTCGTGGGCGGCCGCCAGGTCGTCGGGAACAGCCGCCTGCTGCACGTCGACGAGGACGCCGTCGCACGCTCCACGCGCAACGAGGCACAGCGCCTCGCCCGGATCACCGCGGAGGGGTGATCCGGCGCCCCGGCCGGGGCCGGGTCACCGCCCCTGCGCCTCCGCAGGCCCGCTGAACTGCACGATGTCGTCGGACGCCACATCGTGCAGCCGCACCGCGAGATCCTCCAGCGCGCGGCTGGCGGCCAGCTCGTCGCCGATCTCCGCCACCGGCCGGTCGACGGGGTTCCGCCTGGCCACACCGGTACCGGTGACCTCGTGTGTCTCAGGGGTGTCGAGCACCGCGCGAGCGCGCGTGTTGTCGCCCTCCTCGCTGATGTAGACCTTCACGTTCCACTGCTTGGATTCCATCGTGATCACCTCTGTGCGGGGGCGGGCCGCGGGCGTGTCCCCGGCGCTGCGGCCTCGTACTCCCAGCGTGCGCCGGACCGCGCGACCGGGCCAGAGGGGGCGGCGGTCCGATGGCACCCTCGAGGCCGCCGCCCCGTCGGCCCCCCGTGGCGGCCGCCGATATTCGCTGGCGTCACCCGCCCGGCCCCAGCACAGTGACCGCATGACGACGTCTGACGCCACGTTCCTCCCCGGCCTCGAGCTGTCACGGATCCTGTACGAGGAGGCGGTGCGGCCCATCCTGGCCGAGGCGTGCCCCGGCCTGCGGTACGCCGCCGCCCGGGTCGGTAGCGGTTCGGAGGTGCTCGGCTTCGACACGGCACGGTCGGCGGACCACGAGTGGGGCCCGAGGCTGCAGCTGTTCCTGGCGCCCGAGGACACGGCGGCACACGGTGACGCCGTCCACCGGCTGCTCGCGGAGCGGCTCCCGAAGCACGTACGCGGCTGGTCCACGCACTTCCGCCGCCGGGACGACGATCCGCTGGACCCTGTGTCGGGCCATATGGAACTGACGGACGGCCCGGTCGATCACCGGGTCTCGGTGGACGACATCCGCGGCTGGCTGACCGCACAGCTCGGCACCGATCCGCTGGGCGGCGAACCGGCCGCCCGCGACTGGCTGGTGATCCCGCAGCAGAGGCTCGCCGAGGTCACATCCGGCGCGGTGTACCACGACGGGCTCGGCACGCTCACGGCCGCTCGGACGAGCCTGAAGTGGTACCCGGACCAGGTATGGCGGTATCTGCTGGCCTGCCAGTGGCAGAGGCTCTCCCAGGAGGAGGCGTTCGTCGGGCGCTGCGCGGAGGTCGGGGACGAACTCGGCTCGGCGGTGGTCGCCGCCCGGCTCGTCCGCGACCTGATGCGGCTGTGCCTGCTGCTCGAGCGCAGATACGCGCCGTACAGCAAGTGGCTGGGCAGCGCATTCGCCCAGCTGGCCGTGGCCGACGGCCTCACCCCCTCGCTGCGCGGCGCCCTGGCCGCGACCGACTACCCGGAACGGGAACGCCATCTGTGCGACGCGTACGAGACGGTCGCCGCGCTGCAGAACGCGACCGGGCTCGCACGCACGGTGGATCCCCGGCGCCGCCGCTACCACTCGCGTCCCTTCCTCGTCCTGCACGCCGAACGGTTCGCCCGGGCCCTGGCGGACACCGTCACCGACCCGGACCTGCGGTCCCTGCCGCTGACCGGCGCCGTGGACCAATGGGCGGACAGCACCGACTTCATCGGGCAGCAGGGACCGGTCCGCGCGGCGGTGAACGCCCTGGCCTGACGCGGCGGTAAACAGTCGTGCGACGCGGCTCCCCTCAGAGCCCCAGCTCCTCGGGGCGGGCGGCCAGCGCCCGGAAGTACTCGCGCGGATCCCGCACCAGCCGGCGCGCTCTGAGGTCCAACAGCCCGCCGACCGACACCACTTCGGCGGCCGTCGTGCCGTCCGTCGTCCGGATGGTCTGCTCGACGCGGAGGGTCTTGCCCTCGCCCCAGAGGAGCGAGCAGCTCACGTCGACCTCGTCACCCGCGCGCAGCTCGCGCAGGTAGCGGATGGTCGTCTCCAGCGTGACCGGTCCCACTCCCTTGTCCAGCATGTCGCTCTGCCGGATGCCCACATGCTGCAGCAGCGACCAGCGGGCATGCTCGGCATACTGCAGGTACACGCTCTGGTTCAGGTGGCCCTGGGTGTCGGTCTCGTATCCGCGCACGACGACGCGCACGGCGAACGGGTCTGTCACGGCTTCCCCTTCGGCGGCTGAGCGCTTGCTCACCAAGCATTTGTACCGTACAGCCGTCCCGGATGCGGGCCGTTCCCGTAGCGGGGCGGCTGTCCGGCCCTTACACGCGCCGCGGTGACGCCAGCAGATACCGGGCGCCCGTGCGAGGTTCCGTATGCTCGCCGACCTGCCATCCGGCCTGCTCCAGCGCGGCCGCGCAGACCCGGCGGCCGTCCGGGGCGGGATGGCGTACGGCGACCGCCTCCGGCTGAGGGGTGCCGCTCACGCGGTAGCCCTCGCCGTCCGCAGGCGCGGGCGGGCAGCCCGCCGCCTCCAGGGCCAGTGCGGCAGCCTGCACCAGATGTGTGCGCTCCCAGGCGCAGGGGCGGTCGGTGGCGCCGTCCGGATTGGTGATCCGGCGCATCTCGATCAGCCCTTGCCAGGCGCTGCGGACCTCATGGACCCGGGTCGGCCCGCCGCCCTCGGGTGCCTCCTCGCCACCGACACGTGCGGCGAACACGCCCCGCGCCCGCTCCGGAGCCGGCGTCGGCTCGCCGGTCCCGTCCGACGCCTCCGGCCGCTCGCGCAGCCGGTGGCCGGCGGCCGTCAGGAAATAGTCGTGCGGCGGTCGCGGGTGCCGGAACGCCAGCCGCAGCCGCACGAGGCCCGCGAGCTGCGCCTCCGTCCCCTGGATGCGCCCGGTCACGGGATCGGCGGCCTGAATGATGCGCCGCTGCACGGCGGTCGGCGGTCTTGCCACGGCCACCACCTCCCCGACACGACATCCCGCACCCCCGTCCGGCCCCCGGGCCGCCAGGCGCTCCCCCATCTGCTCCAGCAGCCTACGACTGGGGTCTGACATTCCAGGCGGCCACGACATGGCGCCGATGCTCCGTGCTCAGTCGGCACAATGTGCCCGTCGCGATCTGGAACAGGGCGCCACCGGACGGCGGCAGCCCGAGCCGCCGAGCGGTCAGCACCCGCAGAAAGTGGGAGTGGGCCACCAGTGCGACATTGCCCTCGCAATCGGCGAGAGCCGCGTCCACCTTGGCGAGCATCCGGTCGGCCCGCGCACCGATCTGCTCGGGACTCTCGCCCGGATGCTCGTCCGGCCCGGGCGCGACCCCGTCGGTGAACAGGAACCAGTCGGGACGGCTGCCGTGGATCTCGTGGGTCGTCATGCCCTCATAGCCGCCGTAGTCCCACTCGCACAGATCCGGATCGATGTGCGTCTCGGTCAGCCCCGCGAGCTCGGCCGTCTCCCTGGCGCGTTTCATGGGGCTCACGAACACGGTCGCGATCCGGTACGAGGCCAGTAGCGGCCCCAGCCGGCGTGCCTGCTCCCTGCCGTTCTCGGTGAGGGGGATGTCCGTCCAGCTCGTGTGCTGCCCCGAGCGCGACCACTCGGTCTCGCCATGGCGGACAAGGAGCAGATCACCCATGTTCGCGATCCTGTTCTGTCGGAACGGTCGGCCGGGCCTGCGCCCAGCGGTCGGCGCCCGGCCGATCATCACCGAGGCTACTGCCGGTACCCGCTCAGGAAACGTCCGATACGGCTGATCGCCGCGTCCAGGTCGTCGGCGTACGGCAGGGTCAGGATGCGGAAGTGGTCCGGGCGCGGCCAGTTGAAGCCCGTGCCCTGCACTACCTGGATCTTCTCGCGCAGCAGCAGGTCCAGGACGAACTTCTCGTCGTCGTGGATGGGGTGGACCTTCGGGTCCAGGCGGGGGAAGGCGTAGAGCGAGCCCTTCGGTTTGACGCAGGAGACGCCGGGGATCTCGTTGAGCTTCTCCCAGGCGCGGTTGCGCTGCTCGTACAGCCGTCCGCCCGGCGCCGTCAGCTCGTGGATGGACTGGCGGCCGCCGAGCGCGGCCTGGATGGCGTACTGGGCGGGCGCGTTGGGGCACAGCCGCATGGAGGCCAGCATGGTCAGGCCCTCCAGGTAGTCCTTCGCATGCTGCCTCGGGCCCGTCACGACCAGCCAGCCCGAGCGGAAGCCCGCCACCCGGTACGTCTTCGACAGGCCGCAGAAGGTGAGGACCACCAGGTCGGGGCCGAGCGCGGCGGCCGAGTGGTGGACGGCGTCGTCGTAGACGATCTGGTCGTAGATCTCGTCCGCGAAGACCATGAGGCCGTGACGGCGGGCGAGGTCGAGGATGCCCTCGATGATCTCCTTCGGATAGACCGCGCCCGTGGGGTTGTTCGGGTTGATGATCACGACGGCCCTGGTGCGGTCGGTGATCTTCGAGGCCATGTCGTCGAGGTCCGGGTACCAGTCGGCGGACTCGTCGCAGATGTAGTGGACCGCCTTGCCGCCGGCGAGCGTGGTGACCGCTGTCCAGAGCGGGAAGTCGGGGGCCGGGATGAGGACCTCGTCGCCGTCCTCCAGGAGCGCCTGGACGGCCATCGACACCAGTTCGGACACACCGTTGCCGAGGAACACGTCGTCCACGCCGACGTCCAGGCCGAGCGACTGGTAGCGCTGGGCCACCGCGCGCCGGGCGGAGAGGATGCCGCGCGAGTCCGTGTAGCCGTGCGCCTGGGGCAGCATCCGGATCATGTCCTGGACGATCTCCTCCGGCGCCTCGAAACCGAAGAGCGCGGGGTTGCCGGTGTTGAGGCGCAGCACGCTGTGCCCGGCCTCCTCCAGCGCGTTGGCGTGCTCGATCACCGGGCCCCGGATCTCGTAACAGACCTCGCTGAGCTTGCTCGACTGCCGGAACTCCATGCGCTGCCGCCCCTCTGGTTCGTTGTACTGCTTGGTTTTACCAAGTGGGTGCTTGGAAAGTCCAACAACATGTCTAGACTGCGTCGCATGTCACCGCGCCGAAGCTACGACCAGTACTGTCCCGCCGCCCGGGCCCTCGACGCCGTCGGCGACCGCTGGACCCTCCTGATCGTCCGGGAACTGCTGGCCGGTCCGCGCCGCTACACCGACCTGCACGCGGACCTGCCGGGAGTCAGCACGGACGTACTGGCCTCCCGGCTGCGGGACATGGAGCGCGACGGTCTGACGACGCGCCGCCGTCTGCCTCCGCCCGGCGCCGCATACGTCTACGAACTCACCGGGCGGGGGCGGGATCTGCTGCCCGTTCTGCAGGCGCTCGGCGAGTGGGGTGCGCCCGCGCTGGAGGAATGCCGGCCCACCGACGCGGTGCGGGCCCACTGGTTCGCGCTGCCTCTGCTGCGGTGTCTGGAGGAGGCCGCCGTGGGTGAGGGGGTCGTCCATGTGCGGCTGGACGAAGGGGAGTTCCACGTACGCGTGGGGGTCTCGGCCGAGGGGCGCCCGGTCTACGGCGACGGTCCAGCACCGGAGGGGGCCGATGCCCGGATCTCACTGGACGCGGAGACGTGTACGGCGTTGAGCCGGGGGGCGTTGCGGCTGCGGGACGCGGTACGGGACGCACGCGTCGACGTGACGGGCGAGGGGACGCTCGCGAAGGCGTTGCGGGAGGCGTGAGCCCAGCCGGTGGCATCGATGGCGTATGACGCCATACGCCATACGCCATGAGGCCCGCCGCGCGGCCACTCGGGCGGCGCAGCGGCCTCGATCGGGCGGGACGCGGCGGACTCAGACGCCCGGCGGTACGCGTGAGGGCCGGCCCGAACCACGTGTCAGGGAGTATCCGGCCACACCCGCGAGCGCGGCGAGTACGCCGCCCGCAGCGGTCCACAGCCAGCGGTCGGACCACCAGCCGGAGGCCCAGCCGTCCTCGGGCTCGCCCGAGGCCAGTTCCGCCGCCGTTGCCGTCGAGCCGGATGCGGAGTCGTCCGAGTCGCTCTCCGAAGCCGTCGCGACACCCGGCACCAGGGGCTTCGCCAGCGCCCCGTCCACCGCCGCCGATCCGCCGACGTCCCTGGACGTCACATCGACCGCCGTCTGGACCGGGAGTCCCAGGTCGGAAGCCTGCAGATCGACGACCGTCAGCCGTACGTAGTAGGTGCCCGGCAGCGGGTCGTTGGCCCACGGCTCCGACCAGGCGCGGACGGTCCGCAGCGTGCAGGACAGCTCGACCGACGCCGCGTCCTGGACGGCCGTCCGCGTCTGTGCGCCGTACTGGCACGCCTGGCGGCGCCGCAGCCCGTCGTACACGTCGACCTGCCAGGTCGAGGCGCCGTGCCGGGTCGCGGACTCCGGCAGCCTCACCGTGGCCGTGACGGTCGGGCGCTGCCCGGCGTCCGCCGGGAACGACCAGTACAGGTAGTCACCCGTGGAGCCGGTGGCCGTCGCCTGCTGCCCCTGCCGGATCTCCGTCGCCGTACGGAAGGAGGTGCCGGCCTCGGTCGGTGCGGCGTCGCCGCCGTCCGTGCTCGCGGTCGCCGACGGCGACGCGTCGGCGAGAGCCGGAACCGCCGTGCCGAAGAGGGCGGCCGCGCCGAGCAGGCCCGCCGCCAGCGCGCGTGTCGTACGCGTTCCACGTGTCGTATGCATCAGTTGGTCCTCCAGACCGCGATCCGCCAGCGCGAGAGCCAGCCCCACAACACACCCGCGACGAAGCCGGTGAGCACCAGCGCGCCCAGCAGCCACCAGCCGCGCCCCAGACCGAAGGACGCCACGTCGTGCGCCTGGTCGGGCGCGTCCACGACGTCGACCGTGATCTCGACGGGCAGACCCGGCGTCGTCTTGACGGAGGAGGGAGCCGAGTAGGAGTTGCTGACCTGGAGGCAGACGGTCTCGGCTGCGGGCTTGTCCGCATCCACGTCGTCACGCTCGGGCTTCGGATAGCGCAGGCCCGTGGAGATCACATCGGTACGCCCGTCCCCGGCCTCAGACCCGCGGACTATCTCCCGCCCGTGCACCGTGACGGCCCGCAGCAGCACGCCGTAGTCGTTGTTGACTGTGCGGTCGGCGGCGACGCTCACGGAGGCGCGCAGCTCCTGGCCGGGCAGCACGTCGACGCGGTACCAGCGGTGCTCGCCGAACTCCTCCCGGTCCGTGTAGAGCCCCGACTTCAGCTGCGGTGCCGCCGCGCACTGGGCGGCACCCTCCACCGCGACCGGTGTCACCACCGGATCGGCCGCCCGGTCGACCAACTGCCCGACACGATCGGTGAGTTCGTCGGTGTGCTGGACCGAGGTGTACGTGCCGCCGGTGGCCTCCGCGATGCAGCTGAGCTGGGCGCGGATCTTGGCGTTGGGCACGAGCCCGAGCGTGTCGATCGTGAGATGGACGCCCTTGGCCGCGATCTCCCGTGCCACCTCGCACGGGTCGAGCGGGGCGCAGGTGTCCTCGCCGTCACTGATGAGCACGATACGGCGCGATCCGTTGCCGCCCTCGAGGTCGTCGGCGGCCTTCAGCAGGGCGGGCCCGATCGGGGTCCAGCCGGTGGGCGTGAGCGTTGCGACGGCGGCCTTCGCGTCGGTCCGGTCGAGCGGCCCGACCGGGTAGAGCTGCTCCGTGTCCTTGCAGCCCGTCTTCCGGTCGTCACCGCGGTAGTTGGCCCCCAGCGTCCGGATGCCGAGCTCCACCTCCTCGGGCGTCGCGTCCAGCACCTCGTTGAACGCCTGCTTCGCCGCGGCCATCCGCGACCCGCCGTCGATGTCCCGGGCCCGCATCGACCCGCTGACGTCCAGCACGAGTTCGACCTTGGGAGCGTCCTGATCGTCCGAATTGTCGTCCGCGGCTGCTCCGGTGGGCTGGAGCCCGACCGCCAGGGCGACGAGCAGGACACCAAGTCCTGCCGCCAGCCGTTGTCTTGTGATCATCGGCGGATCTTATTGATCACCACGCCCTCTCTCCAAAAAGGAGTCCCGTTCACGGACCGTGCTCCTGGGTCTCGAGGGCCTCCTCGGCCGCGGTCTCCTCGTCGGCCATCTCCATGAGCCGGGAGGGGAGAAGCTGCTGTGCCGGCTGTACGAGCCGACCTCGGGGCGGATCCTCGTGCCAGGCGTCGCACGGCAGGCGGCAGGCTGACGATGGCACCTAGAAGGTGCCTGACACCGCAACCGGAAGGGTGCCTCAGTCGCCTAATCGTGTGGCGCATGCTGCGGGCACTTGCCGATGATCTTGGACGGGTGGATTAATTGAATCGATCCAGCCGGTGGGCCGCCCATCCTCTCCGGGGGAGTGGCAGTCAGCCTGCTCGCTGTTCCCGCCTGGAACAGCGGCGCAGTCGCTGACGCGCTGCGATGGGCGCCCTCGGCAGAGGTTCTGGATCCGGTCAGCCGGTGCCGTGCATTCGGGCACCGGCTGACGCTGCGGTCTGTTCTGTTCAGGCGCCGGCCGGCGGCGTACGAGACGAAGGCCGCCAGATGTCACCGGGTGCTCGCCCGTGACCCATCACGCCACCCGGCGCCATCGCTATGGACGGACGAGAGGATTGGGCACGGACGTCCACTGGTCGCCGGGTGTCTCCGGTGACAGCCGCATCAGGGTCAGGGCTTTGGTGGGGAGCGCTTCGGTGAGCAGGGCCGTCAGGTCGGGGGTGCGCGGGAGGTCGCGTGCGGCCGTGGTCAGGGCCCCGCGCAGCGCGTCGCCCGAACCCGCCGTCGCGCCCAGCGTGCCCGTGATGAGTGAGCCGAAGAGCTTGCGGCGCAGGGCCGTGTCGTCGTCGGTGATCAGGCGGCCGGTGAGCGGCGGGGCCGGGATGCCGTGGTGGGCGAGGCGGGCCGGGCTGATACGGATGTCGGCCAGATCGCGGTAGACCAGGCGGACCGGGGCGTTCGCGGGGGAGAGGACCACGAGGAGGTTCTGGCCGTGCGCTTCCAGGGCCACACCGAGGTCGAGCAGGCGGAGGCAGGCCGTGAGGGCCAGGCGCGCGAAGTCGGCCAGCCAGAGGGGGGATCGGGGCAGTGACGTCGTGGCGAGGGCGGCCACGGGGATGACGCGCTCGCCCGACTCCGGGCGTGCGTAAGTCTCCGGGGACTCGCGCAGTACCGCCGCCAGGTCCGGGGAGTCGGCCGTCACGGCGCCCAGTGTGCGGGTGATGTGCAGCAGGCCGTCCAGACGGGCGGACAGGGCGTCGACGAAAGCCGAGAGGGTGTCGGACATCGCGATCGAGTAGACCGAGATGTCGCGGACGGAGGAGGTGAGGCGGGCGCTCAGGGCCGTCTTGATGTGCGCGGTACCGCCGGGGGAGGCCGAGGCGGGGGCCACTGTGCGCAGCGACATCAGGGGGTGCGCCGCGATCTTCTCGTGCGCGGTCGGCAGGGTCCCGAGCACGTGTGCCGTCTGCCACGGATGGACCGGGATCAGCACCCGGTCGCCGTCCCGCAGCCGGTCCGGCCACTCGCCCGTCATCAGGCAGTCGTCCCCGCGCAGTACTGCCAGGTCCAGCGCCACCACGGGCCGGTGCTCCGGCGCGTACGCGAGTTGCTCCGCCACCGAGAAGCCCGGCCGTGAACGGCAGTTGGGGTGGTACGGGTGGCCGTCGACGATCCGCTGTTCCCACTGCCACGCGGTGGTGGGCCAGGTGCCGTCGTCCGGCGGCTGGTTGGCGCGGGACAGGGCCAAGGACGCGGTGCTGTGGCGGAGTTCGGCGGCGAAGGCCGGGGCTCCGGGGACGGCGAGCGCCGTGATCAAGTGGGCCGCGCTGTCGTACGCCGCGCCGTCGAGGTCCACCTCGGTGACGTACGCGGTGGTGGCGTACGGGTCGGCGTGCGGGCCGTGCAGACGGCGGCCGTCGGCCAGATGGAGCGTCAGGCCGTCACGTCCCGGCTCGCGCCGCCTGATCCACGGCAGCGGCTCGTACGCCAGACCGCGCCACAGCCGGGTCAGGACGGCCGCGTGGGCTCCGGGCAGCTCGGCCGCGTACGGCGTGAGGAGGCCCGGACGTACGGCGCGCAGCTCGTCGGCGAGTGCGGATTCCGGCTCTGCCTCGGGGAGTGCCGACCCCGCCGCGGGGGGTGCGGGCACGGGCTTGGTGCGGGGCGGATGCACGTTCGGACTCCTCTGGTGCAGAGACCGCATTGCGGCGGCCTACGGCAGGACATACTGATCATCACCAGTGCACCGTATGGACCGAATGGATCCCGTGGACCCCACTTACCCCACGTACCGCGACCACTCCACACTCCCGATGCATCCCCTGGACGACGTCGCCGAGGTGGCTGACGCGTACGCGGCGGCGCCTCTGCTCAATTGTCTGCTGCGGGAGCTGGCCGGGCCCGCCGAGTCGGCCGAATCCGCCGACTTCGGCGAGCCGGGCGGGTCGGCCGGGCCGTGCGAGACCGACCCGGCCGAATCCGGAGCGTCCCAGGGTGAGCGGCGCGTGTACCGACTGCCGGCCGTGGGGCGCCGGCTGCGCGTACGCGCCGGGCGCCGGCCCGCCGAGCCGGAACTGCTCGTGGCGGGCACATGGCACCGGCTCGGCCACACCGAGCTGGTCAAACTCGCGGCCGACGAGCTGCGGCGGTACACGGGGGAGTCCAACGACGAGCTCACCGCCGAGATGATCGACAGCCGGGACGCGGTGGCGGCACTGCTCACCGCCCGGGCCCGGGCGACCCCGCCCGACGATCTCTACGTGCGCTCCGAACAGTCCCTGATCATGGGGCATCCGTACCACCCGGCCCCCAAGGCGCGCGGCGGCGGCCCGGTCGCCGGCTGGCTGCCGTACGCCCCGGAGGCGCACGCCCGCTTCCCGCTGGTGCTGCTCGGCGTGCGCGAGGACACGGTCGTCGAGGAGGGCGACACGCAGGCGCTGGACTCCCTTGCCCTCGCCGAAGCCCTGGGGGGCGGGCCCGGCGTCGCGCCGCCTCCCGGCTACCGTCTGCTGCCCTCCCACCCCTGGCAGCTCGAACTCGCGGGTGGACGCCCCGAGTTGCGGGACGCATTCGCGGACGGGCGCCTCGTACGGCTGGGGCGCACCGAGCGGCCCGTCTGGCCCACGGCGGCCGTGCGCACGCTGTACGTCCCGGATCCCTCCGGGGACCTCCCCGGGCGCGCCTCCGCGGCCGACCTGTTCGTCAAGTTCAGTCTCGACGTCCGCATCACCAACGACGTGCGGCGGCTGTGGCGGCACGATCTGCTGAAGATGCGCGCCACGGATGCCGCGGTCGCGTCGGCCTTCGCCGCGCTGCGGCGCTCCGGCGGCCCGTACGGGAGCGGCTCGTACGGGAGCGGCTCGTACGGGAAAGACACGTCGACGGCGGCGGCCTGGCTGAGCGACCACGGCTACCGCACGGCCGCCTTCGCGTTCGAGGAGCTCGCCGTGCTGGTGCGGGACGGACTCGGACAACACGTCCGGCCCGGCGCGACGCCGCTGCTCGCGGCGGCGCTGGCCGAGGGATTCGAGGGGAGCCCGCTCGACCGGCTCGCCGATCCGGCCGCGTGGTGGGAGGCGTATCTGCGGCAGGTCCTGCCGCCCGTGCTCGAGGTGTTCGGGCGGCACGGTCTCGTCCTCGAGGCGCATCTGCAGAACTCGCTGGTGGCCGTGGACCGGGACGGCATGCCGGTGCAGGCGCTGTTCAGGGACGCGGAAGGCGTGAAGAAGGTGCCCGAGGTGGGGCGGGCGGCCGGCTGGGAGCGGCTCGTGTACTGCCTGTTCGTCAACCACATCGCCGAGATCGCGGGCGCGCTCGCCGACCGTTACCCGTGGGCCGGGCCGGGGCTGTGGCCCGCCGTACGGCGCGAGCTCGCGCGGTACGACGCCGAGCGCGGACTGCCCGAGATCGCCGGTCTGCTCACCGCGCCCGCGCTTCCGGGGAAGACGAACCTGCTGCTGCGCTGGACGGGCGCGGACGGGGCGGATGCGCGCTACCGCCCGGTGCCCAACCCCCTGCTGGAGGGCTCCGGCTCACCCTGATCCGATCACGAAGCCCGACTGTGAAGCCTTCATGTCAACTTCGGGTTGACACCTTCGGGGTGTCAACCTACGGTTGTCACATGACGAATCCACGTCCCGTCACGACCACCGTCCGCCTCGACGACCTGATCGAGGCCATCAAGAAGGTCCACGCCGACGCGCTCGACCAGCTCTCCGACGCGGTCATCGCAGCGGACCACCTCGGCGAAGTGGCCGACCACCTGATCGGCCACTTCGTGGACCAGGCACGGCGCTCGGGCCACTCCTGGACGGAGATCGGCAAGAGCATGGGCGTCACCCGGCAGGCCGCCCAGAAGCGCTTCGTCCCGAAGGAACCCGGCGAACTGTCGGACCTCGACCCCAGCCAGGGGTTCAGCCGGTACACACCGCGGGCCAGGAACGTGGTGGTGACCGCACAAAAGGAAGCCCACTCGGCACGCAACGACGTGATTTGCCCCGAGCATCTGGTCCTGGGCCTCCTGAGCGAACCGGAGGGGCTCGCGGGGGTCGTGCTCCGGGCGCAGGGCGTTGAGCTGGACGCCGTCCGGGAGGCCGCCACCGCGGCGCTGCCGCCGGCGGCCGAGGAGTTGCCGGCGCTCATCCCGTTCGACGCGGGGGCCAAGAAGGCGCTGGAACTGACCTTCCGCGAGGCCCTGCGCATGGGGCACAACTACGTCGGCACCGAGCACATCCTGCTCGCGCTGCTGGAGTTCGAGGACGGCTCGGGAGTGCTCAGCGGTCTCGGCGTCGACAAGGCGGCCACCGAGACCCAGATCGCCGACCTCCTGTCGAAGTGGGTCGGCTCGGCCTCCGAGCAGAAGTCCGAGCAGAAGGAGTCCTGACCTGGGCCGTCAGTCGGCAGGCAGCAGGAGCGCGAGGCGCTGATTTACAGTTGCCGGTGTGCTGCGCGAGGTGACTGCCATCCGATATGTGACCCCCCTGAGGTCAGGGGGGTCAGTGCCGGGCATCGTGGAGGCGGACGACCTCGGCACCTACGTCGTCAAGTTCACCGGCTCCGCCCAGGGCCGCAAGGCGCTCGTCGCCGAGGTGATCGTCGGCGAGCTGGCCCGGCGGCTCGGGCTGCGCGTCCCGGAGCTGGTGCTCGCCCGCTTCGATCCGTCGGTGGCGCAGGACGAGCCGCACCAGGAGGTGCGGGACCTGCTGCGGGCCAGCGCCGGGCTCAACCTCGGCATGGACCTCCTGCCGGGCGCGAAGGACTTCACACCCGAGGTGGCCCGGTCCCTGGCGGTCGACCCGCTGGAGGCCGGCAAGGTGGTCTGGCTGGACGCCCTGACCGTCAACGTCGACCGCACCGTGCACAGCTCCAACCTGATGGTCTGGCCGACGTTCGGGACGCGCGAGCCGAAGCTGTGGCTGATCGACCACGGCGCCGCCCTCGTCTTCCACCACCGCTGGGACTCCGCGGCGGCCTCCGTCGACAAGCCGTACGACTTCCGGCAGCACGCCCTCGGCGTGTACGGCCCCGACACGGCCGCCGCCGACGCGGAACTCGCACCGCGTGTGACCCGTGACCTGCTCCGCGAGGTCACCGCTCTGGTGCCCGACGAGTGGCTGGAGGCGGAGCCGGGGTTCGCCGGTCCCGACGAGAAGCGCGAGGCCTACGTCGACTTTCTCGCCGCTCGGGCCAAGACCTCCCACCTCTGGCTGCCCACGGACTTCCCCACCCGCGAGCAGCTGGCCGCCGAGGACGCCGCCCGCGCCGCGGTCACGGAGGCGGGCCGCCCCGCCTGGCTGAAGCGGGTACCGGACCTGCACGGCAAACCGGCCGCCGAACAGGACTGGTCCGTGCACCTGAAAAGGAAGAGCTGAACCGTTGACCTCGCCATCCCCGGACACCGGGTCCTCCGCAGCACCCACGGCCACCGGCCACCGCGTCCAGATCGAGTACTGCACACAGTGCCGCTGGCTCCCACGAGCGGCCTGGCTGGCCCAGGAGCTCCTGACCACCTTCGAGACGGAGCTCGCCGAACTCGCCCTCAAGCCGGGCACCGGCGGCGTCTTCGTGGTCCGCGTCGACGACGAGGTGGTCTGGGACCGCCGCGAGCAGGGCTTCCCCGAGCCCACCGCCGTCAAGCGACTGGTACGCGACCGAGTGGCACCGGACAAGAGCCTGGGCCACTCGGAGCGCTGAGGTCGCCGGGCTGGGCTGGGGCGGGTGCCCCGGCCCTGCTCCGGTTCAGCCGGTTCAGCCGGTGAGCTGCTCGTACGCGGGCAGGGTGAGGAAGTCCGCGTAGTCCTCGTCCAGCGCGACCTTCAGGAGGAGGTCGTGGGCCTGCTGCCACCTGCCGGCCGCGAAGGCCTCCTCACCGAGCTCCGCCCGGATCGCGGCGAGCTCCTCGGCGGCGACCTTGCGCGCCAGCTCCGGCGTGGCCCGTTCGCCGTTCTCGAACACCACGCCCGCGTTGATCCACTGCCAGATCTGGGACCGGGAGATCTCGGCGGTGGCCGCGTCCTCCATGAGGTTGAAGATGGCGACCGCGCCCAGGCCGCGCAGCCAGGCCTCGATGTAGCGGATGCCGACCTGGACGGCGTTGACCCAGCCCGCGTACGTCGGCTTCGCGGCGAGCGAGTCGACGGCGATCAGGTCGGCCGCCTTGACGTCCACATCCTCGCGGAGACGGTCCTTCTGGTTCGGCCGGTCGCCCAGAACCGCGTCGAAGGAGGCCATCGCGATCGGCACCAGGTCCGGGTGCGCGACCCACGAGCCGTCGAAACCGTTGTTCGCCTCGCGGTCCTTGTCGGCCTTGACCTTCTCGAACGCGACCTTGTTGACCTCCTCGTCCCTGCGGGACGGGATGAACGCCGCCATACCGCCGATGGCGTGCGCGCCGCGCTTGTGGCAGGTGCGGACGAGGAGTTCGGTGTACGCGCGCATGAACGGGGCGGTCATCGTCACCGCGTTGCGGTCGGGGAGGACGAACTTCTGTCCGCCGTCACGGAAGTTCTTGACGATCGAGAAGAGGTAGTCCCAGCGGCCCGCGTTCAGCCCGGAGGCGTGGTCGCGCAGCTCGTAGAGGATCTCCTCCATCTCGTACGCCGCCGTGATCGTCTCGATCAGGACGGTCGCGCGGACGGTGCCCTGCGGGATGCCGACGTAGTCCTGCGCGAAGACGAAGACGTCGTTCCAGAGGCGGGCCTCCAGGTGCGACTCCGTCTTCGGGAGATAGAAGTACGGGCCCTTGCCGAGGTCGAGCAGGCGCTGCGCGTTGTGGAAGAAGTACAGGCCGAAGTCGACCAGTGCGCCCGGCACCGCGCGTCCGCTCTCGTCCTGCAGATGGCGCTCGTCGAGGTGCCAGCCGCGCGGGCGCATGACGACGGTCGCCAGCTCCTCGTCGGACTTGAGGGCGTACGACTTGCCGGTGTTCTCGTCCGTGAAGTCGATGCGGCGCTCGTAGGCGTCGGTGAGATTGAGCTGGCCGAGGACGACGTTCTCCCAGGTCGGCGCAGAGGCGTCCTCGAAGTCCGCGAGCCAGATCTTCGCGCCCGAGTTGAGGGCGTTGATGGTCATCTTGCGGTCGGTGGGGCCCGTGATCTCCACGCGGCGGTCGTCGAGCGCCGCGGGCGCCGGGGCGACCTTCCAGGACTCGTCCTCGCGGATCGCGGCCGTCTCCGGCAGGAAGTCGAGCGTGGAGGTGCGGGCGATCTCGGCGCGGCGCGCGGCGCGGCGGGCGAGGAGCTCGTCACGCCGCGGCGTGAACCGCCGGTGCAGCTCCGCCACGAAGGCGAGCGCCGCATCGGTGAGGACCTCCGCCTGCCGGGGCAGGGGCTCGGCGTCGACGATGGCCAGCGGGGACGGCGCTGGTGCGGACATGAGCTGTCACTTCCTTCACGGGACGCTTCTGTGTGGCGGATACTAGTTTTCTCATCGTGGAAGTTCAATCATTTGTTGATGTCGAGAGTCTCCTCGTCGAGATGACTGGGGCCATCACCTCCCCAGCACCTCCCCATCGCCTCCCGCCATCACTCAGGGCCGTCACCCAGGCGCGCCAAGTCGGCCGCCGTGTCGATGTCGTACGGCTCCGCGACGTCTCCGCACTCGACCAGCGTGAGCGCGTCCTCGTGGGCCTGCAGATAGGCGCGCGCCCCACGGTCCCCGACCGCGCTCGCCGCGACACCGGCCCAGTGGCCGGAGCCGAAGAGCACGGGGTGGCCCCGTTCACCGCCGTAGGCGGCGGCCGCCAGAGCGGCGGGCGACTCGTACGCGGCCAGCACCCGGGCCACCGCCTCCGGGCCGATCCCCGGCTGGTCGACGAGTGAGACGAGCGCCGCCGCCGCGCCCGTCCCGGCGAGGGAACCGAGCCCCGCCCGGAGGGAGGAGCCCATGCCCTCCTCCCACTGCGGGTTGTCGACCAGTACGCAGCCGGGCAGCTGTGCGCGCTCCCGCACCGCGTCGGCGCCCGCGCCCAGAACGACGTGCACACGCGTACAGCCGCCTTCGCGGAGTACGCGTACCGCGTGTTCGACCAGCGGGCGGCCTCGGTGGTCGAGCAGCGCCTTGGGGCGTCCGCCGAGTCGCCGGCCGCCGCCGGCCGCCAGCAGGAGTCCCGCGACATCGGGCCTGGTCCGTCTCTGCGTCATGCACCCTGCATATCGCAGGCCGGCCTGCATATCGCAGCCAGGCCGGCCTGCATGTCGCGGCCCGGCCCGCGTAGGCCCTCCAGAATCCGTCTGTTCGGATTCCGTCCATGCGGTGGCGCCCGTCGCTCCCGTGGCGTTTACTGGCCCGCGCGTCCCCCGGCGCCCGACCATCGCCCAGGGGCGACGACACAGACATGCGCACAACGACGTGCGAGGGGGGAGAGCCGTGTTGAGGAGTGCGGGGCAGAGGCCATTGACCGGCAGCGACGAGGACCCGCGGGTGACGGAGTTGCGTACGGCCGTGTCGCGGCTGCGGCGTGAACTCGCCGCACATCCGGCCGAGTTCCCGGATCGCGGGATCGCCGAGGAGGAGCTGGCGGCCCTGGCGGCGATGGCCGTGAGCGGCGTCCCGGAAACCCCGCGACTGCGGCGCTCGTTGCTGCTGATCGCGGGCGCGATCGGCTCGGTGAGCGCGTTGTCGGCGGGCCTTGGGGAGGTCCGGAACGCGGTGGAGCTGTTCGGTGAGGCGCGGGGGCCGTGGGGGTGACGGTGCCTCCGGCCGGTGGGTGATTCGCCTGCGGGCCGGCACGAGCCGCTCTCGTTGTGCCCACCCGTTCCGCAGGGCGGAACGGGTGGGCACAACGTACGACGTACGGTGCGCGTATCGCCTGGGCAAGGGGTGGGCCCCTATGGCAGGCCCACCCCTCAGTGAGCCGACCCCGAACTCGCCAGCGCAGCGGACAGTTCGGCCGCCACCTGCTGCAGCACCGGCACGATCGTCTCCGTCGCCGCGTCCGTGACCCGCCCCGCCGGACCCGAGATGGAGATCGCCGCCGCGGTGGGGGAGTCGGGGACGGAGACCGCGAGGCAGCGGACCCCGATCTCCTGCTCGTTGTCGTCGACGGCGTAGCCGAGGCGGCGCACCTCTTCGAGCGCGTCGAGGAAGCCCTCCGGCGTGGTGATCGTCTTCTCGGTCGCGGCGGGCATGCCGGTACGGGACAGCAGCGCACGCACCTCGTCCGCCGGGAGGTCGGCGAGCAGCGCCTTGCCGACGCCCGTCGAGTGCGGCAGCACCCGGCGGCCGACCTCGGTGAACATCCGCATCGAGTGCTTCGACGGCACCTGTGCCACGTACACGATCTCGTCGCCGTCGAGCAGCGCCATGTTGGCCGTCTCGCCGGTCGCCTCGACCAGGCGCGCGAGATAGGGGCGGGCCCAGGTGCCGAGGAGCCGTGACGCGGACTCGCCGAGGCGGATCAGGCGGGGGCCGAGCGCATAGCGGCGGTTGGGCTGCTGACGTACGTATCCGCAGGCGACCAGCGTGCGCATGAGGCGGTGGATGGTGGGGAGCGGCAGCCCGCTGCTGACGGAGAGCTCGCTCAGCCCGACCTCGCCACCCGCGTCCGCCATCCGCTCGAGCAGGTCGAAGGCGCGCTCGAGGGACTGGACGCCGCCGCTGGAGGCTTGGGCTTTGGAGGCGTCGGTGGCGCTGGACGTCGGCACGGCGCGGTCCTTTCGGGTCAGAATCGAGAGGGCGGCCCCAAGGGCCTCCGCCGAGGGTGGCGGCCGGGGGTGACTGGTCGAGCAGAGCAGCAGCCTACCTGCCGGTTTTCCGCCGGCTGCCTGCTGTTCAGGGGGATCTCTCGATGCCTTTTCTGGGCTTTCCGGGACGCTTCGCTGATCGCTGGATGGTTCGCCAGGTCTCACACCTTGGATTGCGGAAGTCTAATTTCACTTGGCGGAAACGTCGAGGGTGGTTTCATGGGATCGCGTGCCGGATCGCGGGGGTCCCGCGGGCGGGAAGTGCGGTCTTGACGTGCTGGTACCGGAAGTGAAGACTCCCCCTTCAACGAAATGTTGAACAGGGTGGGCGGACGAGAGGGGCTTCGCGTGTCCGACGTCGAACTGGTGCTGCGCTCGACGCGCGTCATCACTCCCGAAGGGACGCGCGCCGCCTCGGTCGCCGTCGCCGGCGGGAAGATCGCGGCAGTCCTGACGCACGACGCCGACGCCGCGCCCGGCGCCCGGCTCGAGGACCTCGGCGACGACGTGCTGCTTCCCGGCCTCGTCGACACCCATGTCCACGTCAACGACCCGGGCCGCACCGAGTGGGAGGGCTTCTGGACGGCCACCCGTGCCGCGGCCGCGGGCGGCATCACGACGATCGTCGACATGCCCCTCAATTCCCTGCCGCCGACCACGACGGCCGAGAACCTCCGTACGAAGCAGGAGGTGGCCCGGACCAAGGCGCACATCGACGTCGGCTTCTGGGGCGGTGCGCTGCCCGGCAACGTCAAGGACCTGCGGCCGCTGCACGACGCCGGCGTCTTCGGCTTCAAGGCCTTCCTCTCGCCCTCCGGTGTCGACGAGTTCCCCGAGCTCGACCAGGAACAGCTCGCCCGGTCGCTCGCCGAGATCGCGGGGTTCGGCGGCCTGCTGATCGTGCACGCCGAGGACCCGCACCGGCTTGCCGCCGCCCCGCAGCAGGGCGGCGGCAAGTACGCCGACTTCCTGGCCTCCCGGCCGAAGGACGCCGAGAACACCGCGATCGAGAACCTCATCGCACAGGCGAAGGCGCTCCACGCGCGCGTGCACGTCCTGCACCTGTCGTCCAGCGACGCCCTGCCGCTGATCGCCGCCGCCAGGCGCGAGGGCGTACGCGTCACCGTCGAGTCCTGTCCCCATTTCCTCACCCTCACCGCCGAGGAAGTCCCGGACGGCGCCACCGAGTTCAAGTGCTGCCCGCCCATCCGTGAGGCGTCCAACCAGGACGCTCTCTGGGCGGGCCTCGCCGACGGCACCATCGACTGCATCGTCTCCGACCACTCCCCGTCCACCAAGGACCTCAAGACCGGCGACTTCGCCACCGCCTGGGGCGGCATCTCCTCGCTCCAGCTGGGCCTCCCGGCGATCTGGACGGAGGCCCGCCGGCGCGGGCACACGCTCGAGGACGTCGTCCGCTGGATGGCCGCAGGACCGGCGCGGCTGGCCGGGCTCTCCCAGAAGGGCGCCATCGAGGCCGGTCGCGACGCGGACTTCGCGGTCCTCGCGCCCGACGAGACCTTCACCGTCGACCCGGCCGAGCTCCACCACCGCAACCAGGTCACGGCGTACGCGGGCCGGACCCTGCACGGTGTCGTCAAGTCGACCTGGCTGCGGGGGATACGGATCCTCGCCGACGGCGACTTCAGCGAGCCGAGAGGACAGCTCCTGACCCGGCACCCCGCCTGACCCGCCGGCCGCCGACACCCGCAGCCGACGGCACGGCACCCCCACCGGCCGGCACCTGGAAAGGAACAACTGATCACCGTGACGGCGATTCCCCGCTTCACCGGCGACGCCAGCCCCTACGGCGGCGGCGACCCGTACGCCGACTACCGCACCGCCGAGTTCCCGTTCGCGCACCACGCCGATCTCGCGGACCGCCGGCTCGGCGCCGGAGTCATCGCCGCCAACGACGAGTTCTTCGCGCCGCGCGAGAACCTGCTGGTGCCCGAGCGCGCCGAGTTCGACGCGGAGCGCTTCGGCCACAAGGGCAAGATCATGGACGGCTGGGAGACCCGCCGCCGCCGAGGCGCCTCCGCCGGCCATCCCTGGCCGACCGCCGACGACCACGACTGGGCCCTGGTGCGCCTGGGGGCGCCCGGCGTCGTCCGCGGCATCGTCGTCGACACCGCGCACTTCCGCGGCAACTACCCGGCGGCCGTCTCGGTGGAGGCCGCGTCCGTGCCCGGCTCCCCGTCGCCCGACGACCTTCTCTCGGGCGATGTGAAGTGGACGCCGCTCGTTCCGCGCACGGCAGTCGGCGGCCACGCGGCCAACGGCTTCGCCGTGGACGTGGAGCAGGTCTTCACGCATCTGCGGGTCAACCAGCACCCCGACGGCGGCATCGCCCGCCTGCGCGTGTACGGCGAGGTCGTGCCCGACCCGCGGTGGCTGACGGCCCTCGGCACCTTCGACGTCGTCGCGCTGGAGAACGGCGGCCAGGTCGAGGACGCCTCCAACCTCTTCTACTCGCCCGCCACCAACACCATCCAGCCCGGCCGCTCGCGGGCCATGCACGAGTGCTGGGAGACGCGTCGCCGCCGCGACCAGGGGCACGACTGGATCCGCTACCGGCTGGCAGCCCAGTCCGAGATCCGCGCCATCGAGATCGACACGGCGTACCTCAAGGGGAACGCGGCGGGCTGGGCCTCGGTGTCCGTACGCGACGGCGAGGACGGCGACTGGACGGAGGCCCTGCCGCGCACCCGCCTCCAGCCCGACACCAACCACAGGTTCGTTCTGGACACACCGGTGGTGGGCACGCACGCGCGCGTGGACATCTTTCCGGACGGGGGCATTGCGCGACTGCGGCTGTATGGTTCGCCGACGGCGGAGGGTGCGGCCGCCTTGCGGGCGCGGCACCGGGAGCTGGGTGGCTGAGCCTCAAGCGCCGGACGGGCTGAAAATTACAGCCCGTCTGGGGGCACCCGCGTTAGCTGGGGGAGCTTGAGGACGAGGCGGCGAAGCCGCCGATGAACGGGGTCCAGGGGGCGGAGCCCCATGGTTACGGGAAGGGGCGGGGTGGGGGATTCCACAAGCCCATGCGGAACCCTCCGGTCCGGCTCCTTCGTTCACCGGCAGGAACACGTACCGAAAACGCCCGCCGAGGAGAAACCCCCGTGACCCTGCAGCAAGAGATCGTCGGCAACGCCATGCAGATGGCGATCGTCAACCTTCAGCCCGGCCAGACCGTGTACTGCGAGGCGGGGAAGTTCCTCTTCAAGACGACGAACGTCACGATGGAGACCCGCCTGTCGGGCCCGTCGGGCAACGGCGGCGCACAGGGCGGCGGCGCGAGCGCGGGCGGAGGCGGCATGGGCGGCATGCTCCGCCAGGCCATGGGCACGGCCATGCAGGTAGGTCAGCGGGTCCTGGCCGGTGAGTCGATCGCCTTCCAGTACTTCACGTCGACCGGCGGCGAGGGCACCGTCGGCTTCGCGGGAGTCCTGCCCGGCGAGATGCGCGCCCTCGAACTGAACGGCACGCGCGCGTGGTTCGCCGAGAAGGACGCCTTCGTCGCCGCCGAGTCCACCGTCGACTTCGGCATCGCCTTCCAGGGCGGAAGGACCGGGCGCAGCGGCGGCGAGGGGTTCATCCTGGAGAAGTTCACCGGCCGCGGCACGGTCATCATCTGCGGCGCCGGCAACTTCATCGACCTCAACCCCGCCGACTTCGGCGGCCGTATCGAGGTCGACACGGGCTGCGTGGTGGCTTTCGAGGAGGGCATCCAGTACGGCGTCCAGCGCGTCGGCGGCCTCAACCGCCAGGGCCTGATGAACGCCGTCTTCGGCGGCGAGGGGCTCTCCCTGGCCACCCTGGAGGGCAACGGCCGAGTGATCCTCCAGTCCCTCACGATCGAAGGCCTCGCCAATGCCCTGAAGAAGGCACAGGGCGGCGACAAGCAGGGTCCGACGGGCGGTCTCTTCTCCACGAACGTGGGGTAGGCGCCGACGGCTCCGGACGGCCGCCGAAACCGACGGCGCCCGGCACGCTCGCCGCGCGCGCCGATGAGTTCTGCGTGAGCGTGGAGTCAGAGAAGGTGACAGTGCACGCGCGCGGGGAGCCCTCCGGGGGCTCCCCGCGGACGAGAGAGGCATGGCACCGAGATGAAGATCACCCTCACCCAGTTCGTCACGCTCGACGGCGTCGTCCAGGCCCCGGGCGGCCCCGACGAGGACCGCAGCGGCGGCTTCGAGCACGGCGGATGGACCGTCCCGTACTGGGACGAGGATTCGTTCATCACCGAGGTCTTCGAACGTGCGGACGCCTTCCTCCTGGGGCGCCGTACGTACGACATCTTCGCCGCCTACTGGCCCAAGGTCACCGACCCCGCCAACCCGATCGCCTCGCGGCTGAACTCCCTGCCCAAGTACGTCGCCTCGACGACCCTCGACACGGCGGACTGGCAGGGCACCACCGTCATCGGCGACGACCTCGTCAAGCAGGTCACCGCGCTGAAGGAACAGCCCGGCCGCGAGCTGCAGATCCACGGCAGCGCCACCCTCGCCCGGTCGCTCATGGCCCACGACCTGATCGACACCGTCCACCTGCTCACGTTCCCCGTCGTCCTGGGCACGGGCCGCCGCCTCTTCGCGGACGGAGCTCTGCCGACGGCGTTCCGTCTCACCGCGTCCCGCACCACGAGCAGGGGCGTGGCCATCCATTCGTACGACCTCCAGGGACGGCCGACCTATGGCACGTACGAGCTGGAAGGAAATAGGTAGCCGGTGCTCACGGCGGCTTCGTGGGGGCGGAGCGTCACCGGCCGACGATGTTGGCCGAAACCGCACGCCCTCGCCGCCGCACTGGTTAACTCCCGGAAAATTCACCCGACTTGACGTTGACACGTCAGGCTCTACGCGCGTCACACTGTTCCCATGCGAATCCCCCCACGAATCCTGAGCGTCACCGCTCTCGCCGCCGCACTGCTCATCGGCGGCCCGGCCACCGTCTCCGCCACCGCGTCGCCCGCCCCGTCGACGGCCTCCGTCTCCACGGGGTTCTCGGCCGCGGCGGTCGGGGACATCTGCTACTCCGACCTGCCGTCCCAGGCCTACGACACGCTCCAACTGATCGAGCAGGGCGGCCCGTACCCGTACTCGCAGGACGGCAGCGTCTTCCAGAACAGGGAAGGCATCCTGCCCTCGCAGTCCACCGGCTACTACCACGAGTACACCGTCATCACCCCCGGCTCGAGCACCCGCGGTGCCCGTCGCATCGTGACCGGTGAGGAGTACCAGGAGGACTACTACACCGCCGACCACTACGCGTCCTTCGACCTGATCGACTACGGCTGCTAGGTGTGCTGATCGCCTGACCTCTGGAGCCCTCTCGCGCTCCAGGCCGCCCGCTCCCCGGCCCGCTCTCTGGAGCGGGCGGCACCGCACCGCAGAACTCAAGCACCCTCTGCACGCGCAGGATCCTCGCCCCGCGGCCCTACCCCCCACGCCATCGGCCGCGGGGCGAGGTATGCGCCCGCAACAGCCGCGCCTCGTCCGGATTCCGCCGCACCCGGCCGAGCTTGAGCGCGCCCGGCCGGTCGCCGGTCTTCTGCTGCGTGGCTACTTGCCCCAGATCGTGCGGTAAGCCTCGCGGTACCCCTCGGAGTCCCAGGACACCGCGCCGCCGCTGTTGGCCGCGGTGGTGATGTGCACGGGAGCGACGTATCCGCTGGCCGGCTTGGAGGCGAAGGCGCGGTTGAACTCGTCGATGATCTGCCAGCCCTGTTCGGACAGCGGCTCGGGCACGGTCGCGGCCTGGAACTCCCTGCCGTTGATGCGCTGGAAGGCCGAGGGGTCGCCGTCGCCTGCCCCGATGTTGAACGGGGCGCCGGCCCCCTCCCTGCCGCCGGCGCGCAGGGCGGGGCCTGCGTGGTCGAAGTACAGGTCGTTGATGGCGGCGGAGTCCGTCCACTTGTCGCCGAAGCGGGAGAGCAGGGAGGAGACCCTCTTGATGGTGCGGCTGTTGGCCTGCGGGATCGGGATGTCCTCCTGGCTCAGCAGCTTGACGTCGGAGCAGCCGGCCAGTTCCTGCTTGATCAGATCGGACTTGCGCTTGGCGAAGGGTATCGAGGTGTCGGTGAACAGGACGACGCCCGCGCGGCCGCCTGACCTGGCGATGATCCAGTCGGCGCTGATCTTCGCGACGTCCTCGACCTTCGTGGTGATGTTGCTGAACAGCTTCGGGTTCTCGCTCGGTCCGGGCTCGGCGACGGCGTGCCAGCCGATCAGCGGGATGCCCGCGGCGCCCGCCCTGTCGACCTGCTCGGCGGTGGAGGTGGGATCGAAGCCGCCGATGACGATGCCGTCGGGCTTGAGGGCGAGGGCCTCCTTGAAGGCGTCCCGGATTCCGTCGGCTGTGCCGTGACCGTTGATGGTGCGGACGTGCCAGCCGATGACGTCGGCGGCTTCCTGGACGCCCTTGGCGACGCCTGTGACGCCGGGATTGGTCATGGTCTGGGCGACGTAGACGATGGTCTTGCCGGGGACGGCCCGGGGCCCGGTGGTCGGCCCGGCCCAGGGCGCGTCGACGTCCTCGGCCTTCTTGACGGCCCGCTTGGCCTGGGCGAGTGCCGTCGGGCAGCCGGGGCTGGACGAGCCGCCCGGGGACGCGGCGACAGATGCGGTGGTGGAACCGCTGTCGCAGCCGGCGACGCCGGTGAGGGTGGCCGCGGTCAGGAGCGCGGTGGCTGTCACGGCCGCCTTGCGGGTGGGGTGCACGGGGTCTCCAACACGGGGCAAGAGGTGGCAGGGGCAGTGCGGGGAGGCGTGAGTCACGGTCGGCGACGGCTCCTTGGCCCCCGCCGCGGGACGAGGTCCGCATCGGGAGGAGAGACCCGCAAAGCCGGCCGGCGGCGATGACGAGGTTGTCGCCGTGGAACAGGGGTGGCCCAAAACCCCGCGCGAGTCGGCCGCTGCCGGCCGGGCTGACGACGGGAACGGCGACGGCCACGACGGTGCCCCAGGCGGTGGCCCGGTGCCTTGTCGCGGTGGAATGTAGCAGGGCTTCGGCGAAGTATCGGCCGTTATGCCTCTGTACCGGTGCCGCGGCCGGCAGAACACTCCCGATGCGGAGGCTGTGCCCAGCCGGTCGGTCGGCCTCAACTCCCCTGCCTGACCTCGGACATCGGTAGGCAGCGCGCAGCGCGAAGGGCGCCTCGACGGATGAAGCACCGCGTTCGGAAGATGATTGCCAAATCTTTCGTAATCAACTTTTGATGGCATACAACCTGTCAAGCCACGATAAGCACGGTAGCCTCACCGGGCCGGTTCGGACACGTGGCGCAACCTCTTCGCTTCTGTCAGCGACGAACGCTGCAAAAACGTCACTTCCGCCGCCGGTCGTCGGCGGTCCGGCACCAGCCGGTACCTCCGTCACCGCTGAGCAACACACCGAAGGAGGCCGGGGTGTCCGCGAACACAGGGGACCCGCCGCTCGCACCCGACCTGCCCGGGCATGCCGACCGGACTCCGCGGTTTCGCCGGAAGGCGGTGGCCGTCCTCGACCGTTGGCCGTTCCGGCGCAAACTCAACGTCCTGGTCGTGGCGCCCATCGCGGCCATCGGCGTACTGCTCGGCATCGGCGCCTACGGCCAGGTGCAGCAGGCCCGGGACGCCGACCGGATCGCGGAGTTGGTGCGCGACAGCGAACAGGTCGCGAAGCTCATCAACGACGTACAGGCCGAACACCGGCAGGCACTCCTGCTGTCCGTGCAGTACGACTCGGCCCGTCCCGGAGTCGCCCTGCCGCCGAGCACCGACTACCGCCAGGCGCAGCGGAGCACCGACGCGCAGGTCGCCGCCGTGCGTTCGGCGTTCGCCTCGGGCCTGCCGTACGAGGAGAAGCAGGCGCTCGACTACATCCGCGGCCTGAATGTCCTGCGCGCGAAGCTCGAACGGGGATACGTCTCCGCGGCCGACATCGACCCCGCTTACGCCTCCGCGGTCGACTACCTGATCGACGGCATCGGGCTCGACCGCTACTCCGGCACCTCGGCGTCCTCGGTCACGGAACTCCTCGACACGGTGCTGCGAGCCGACGCCGCCCACGCGGCCTACGAGAGTGCCGTGTTCTCCGCACAGACCCGTGACGCCAACGCCCTCACCGAGTACAGCCGCGCGGTCGGCGCCCACCAGCTCTACGACCGCGAGTCGGACCGGTTCGAGCGGATCGCCACACCGGCCCAGGTGCTGATCATGGACGGCATCGAGCGCAGCGCCGAACAGAACGGTATCGAGGCCCAGTTCGCGGAGCTTCAGATCGATCCCGGCGCCCTGCAGGGCCAGACGCCGAAGCAGCTGCGCAAGGCCATCGCCGACGAAACCCGGCAGTCCGAAACGCGCCTCGGCATCACCCGGTCGTTGATCGAACAGACCGCCGCCCAGTCCGACGCCGTCTCCGCGGACGCCGTGCGGCGCGCGCTGTACCTGCTCGGTCTGGCCCTGCTCGGCTTCGCCGCCTGGATGACCTTCTGCGTCCTGGTCCGGCGCTCGGTCGTACGTCCCCTGACGGCCCTGACCGGCGCCGCTCAGCAGGTGGTCGACGTGGCGGGCGAGGAACTCGCCCGGGTCGCGGACGACGGCTCCGCCGACAGCGCCCCGCTGCGGCCGCGGCCGATCCCGGTCCCGGTCCGCGACGAGATCGGCGAACTGGCCGAGGCGTTCAACCAGGTGCAGGAGACCGCGGCCCAGCTGCTGGAGCGGCAGGTACTGAGCCGCCGCAACGTGGCCGAGATGTTCGGCAACGTCGGCCGCAGAGTAAGTAATCTGACGACACGTCAGCTCATGTTGATCGACACCGTCGAACGCGAGGAGACCGACCCCGAGCTCCTGGAGCGGCTGTACCGCATCGACCACATCGCCGTACGTCTCCTGCGCAACGCCGACAGCCTGATGCTGCTCGCCGGCATCCGGGAGACCGGCGTCGATGTCCGGCCGACCTCGCTGGCCAACGTCATCCGGGCGTCGCTCGGCCAGATCGAGGGCTACCAGCGGGTGTCCCTCCGGTCCGAGACGGAGGTCACCGTCGCGCCCGACATCATCGGCGACCTGACGCTGATGGTCGCCGAACTGCTGGAGAACGCGGTCTCGTTCTCTCCCTCCCACACCCCTGTCGAGGTGGTCGTCCGCCCCGGGACCGACGTCACCGAGGACGGCGGAGCGCTGATCGAGGTCATCGACCACGGCCTCGGCATGAGCGCGGAGCGCCTCGCCGAGGAGAACGCCCGGCTCATCCGCCGCGAACGGCTCGACCTCGTACCGACCAAGGTGCTCGGTCTCTTCGTGGTCGGCAGCCTCGCCAGGCGCTGGGGTGTGCGGGTGACGCTGAGCCGTACGCCGGGCGGCGGGGTCACCGGCAGCGTGTGGATCCCCACCGCGCTCCTGCTGACCATGAGCCCTGTGGACGCCATGGCCACGAGCCCCGTGGAGCCCACGGCCACGAGCCCCGTGGAGCCCACGGCCACGAGCGCCGTGGAGCCCACCATGGCCAAGAGTGCCGTGGAGCCGACTCCGGCCGCGGTCACGGGATCGGCCGGAACCGGGGCAGCGTTCCCGGAGAGCGCCGGGGAGGCGCCGCCCGTCGCGCCCACGCCGCCGCTCGTGGCCTCCTCCGCCGTGGTCCCCACACAACGGTCGACGGGTCAGTCGCCGCACGGTGCGCTCCCGCGGCGCGTCTCGGCCCGCACCGGCGCGGAGCCGGCCACGGAAAGGACCACCGCGGAAAGGCTGACCGCGGAGAGGACGACCGCGGAGAGGGCCACCGCGGAGAGGGCCACCGTGGAACGGGCCGTCGCGGAGACCGGCGTGGAGACCGGCGCGGAACGGACCACCGCCTCCGGTGAGCCACCCGCCGCAGGGCCCTCCCGGCCGCTGCGGCGTCGCATACGGGGCGCGACACTCGCCATGACCGCATCACCGGCCGACCGAGGAACGCCGGCCGTACGGCAGCCCGTCGACGCCGAGGCCGTCCGCTCGGAACTCGACGAGTTCGAAGCCGCCGTACGCAGGGCGGAGCAGGACAGCGCCCACACCAGGACGGAACCGGCACCATCGCAGCACGAGGAATCCCAGAAGGAGTCGAGCATTGACCATGTCGACAGGTGACAGCCGTTCCGAGCGACCGGAACCCACCGATCTGCGAGCCGCCGCGGCCGATTTCACCTGGCTGCTCGACCGGTTCGCCACCGACACAGCCGGTGTGGTCGACGCCATCGCGGTGTCGTCCGACGGCCTGCTGATCGCTGTCTCCCAGCTGCGCGACCACGCCGACTCCGAGCGGCTCGCCGCGATCGTGTCCGGCCTGACGAGTCTCGCCTCGGGGGCCTCCGGCAACTACGGTCTCGGCGGCCTCAACAAGGTCATCATCGACCTGGAGGGCGGCCATGTGCTGGTGTCGGCCATCGGCTGCGGCGCCGTCCTCGGGGTGGTGGCCTCCAAGGAGGCGAAGCTCGGCAACATCGCCTACGAGATGGCTCTCTTCGCCAACCGGGCCGGGGCCGCGCTCACCCCCCAGCTGGTACTGGAGCTGAAGAACAGCGTCGGCGCGGCGTCAGCCGGCTGACCGGGCCGCGGCCGGCGCACGGGTACAGGCACTTGGGGGAGGGATCGTGATGGCCGTCGGTGGCCCACCACACGGGGCAGCAGGGGACGCCGGGGGCTTGCCGGAGCCGGCCGGCCGCGCCCCCGCGATCCGGCCGTTCCTGCTGACCGCCGGCCGGGTGTCGGGCAGCGGCAGCGCGTCGCCGATCCCCGTCGAGACCCAGGTCGTGGCGACCTCGGCCGGGCTCTCCGTCCTCCACTCGCTCGACTTCGAGCAGCACGACATCGTCGCGGCCTGCCGGCGGCCGCAGTCGGTGGCGGAACTGGCCGCCGGGCTGAGACTGCACCTCAACGTGGTCCGCGTGCTGGCCGAGGATCTCTGTACCGCCGGGCACCTGGCGATCTACCGGCCGGACGCCGCGACCGCCCAGGATCTCTCCGTACTGCGAAGGGTTATCGATGGTCTCCGTGCCGTCCCCGACTCACGGGACACACTCCGTGACACCAGTTGAACAGCCTCCGCTGCCGGTCAAGCTGGTCATCGCCGGCGGCTTCGGGGTCGGCAAGACCACGGCCGTGGGCTCGATCTCCGAGATCCGACCGCTCACCACGGAGGCCGCGATCACCGAGGTCGCCGCAGGAGTGGACGACCTCACCCACACTCCGGGGAAGACCACCACCACGGTCGCCATGGACTTCGGCTGCATCACCATCGACCCCACGCTGAAGCTGTATCTGTTCGGCACCCCGGGCCAGGACCGGTTCGGCTTCATGTGGGACGACCTGGTGGAGGGCGCCCTCGGCGGACTGGTGATCGTGGACACCCGCCGGCTCGACGACTGCTACGCGGCGGTGGACTACTTCGAGCACAAGGACATCCCGTTCGCGGTTGCCGTCAACGCGTTCGACGGGGAGGTCGAGCACGACCTCGACGAGGTGCGGTGGGCGCTGGACATCGCCGAGCACGTACCGCTGATCGTCTTCGACGCACGGCAGACGGGCTCGGTCCGCGACGCGCTGCTGGTCGTACTGGAGGTCGCGCTGTCCCGCGCCGAAGCCGCCGCGGCGCGCTGAGCCTTGAGCCCTGACCCCTGAGCCCTAAGCAGCTCTGAGCCCTGAGCGCGGGCACTCTTCCGGTTCGCGGGCCGTTGTCAGTGCAACGCGTTACATTCGGTCTCGGTCCATCGAAGGAGATGGACGATGTCGAAAGGGCTGGAGGGGGAAGCTCATGGCAGGTCCGATCGATCTGGGCGATTACGGCGAGGCGTTCACGGCCGACCCGCACGCGGTGTACGCGGAGTTGAGGGAGCGGGGGCCTGTGCACCGGGTGAGGATGGGGGCACCGTCGGCCGCAGCCGGCCAGGAAGCCTGGCTCGTCGTGGGGTACGAGGAGGCGCGCACCGCCCTTGCCGATCCCCGCCTGGCGAAGGACGTGAGCAAGCTCGGATACGTCGGGCTCGATGTGGAGCACATCGGGCCGCACATGCTGATGTCGGACCCGCCCGAGCACTCCCGCTTGCGCCGGCTGGTGGCCCGCGAGTTCACCGGCCGCCGGGTCGAGGCGCTGCGGCCGCGGGTCCAGCAGATCACCGATGAGCTGCTCGATCAGATGGTGCCGCTGGGCCATGCCGACCTCGTGGAGTCGCTGGCGTTCCCGCTGCCGATGACCGTCATCTGCGAGCTCATCGGCGTTCCCGACATCGACCGGGCCGCGTTCCGGCGCATGTCGAACGAGGTGGTGGCGCCCACCAGCAGCGAGGCCGAGCACGCGGCGATCGTGGAGCTCTCCGCCTATCTGGACGACCTGATCGAGGACAAACGCAGTGCCGGGCCCGGCGACGACCTGCTGAGCGCGCTGATCCGCACGACCGCGGAGGACGGTGACCGGCTCTCCCGCGAGGAGCTGCGCGCCATGGCGTATCTCCTGCTGATCGCCGGCCACGAGACGACGGTCAACCTGATCGCGAACGGCGTGCACGCCCTGCTGACCCACCCGGATCAACTGGCCGCCCTGCGCGCGGACATGGGCCTCCTGGACGGCGCCGTGGAGGAGACGCTGCGCTACGAGGGACCGGTGGAGAACGCGACGTTCCGGTTCGCGGCCGAACCCCTGGACATCGCCGGTACGTTCATCGCGGCCGGTGACGTGGTGCTCGTCGGTCTCGCCGGCGGCGACCGCGACCCGGAGCGGTTCCCCGAGCCCGACCGGTTCGACATCCGCCGGGCCCCGCAGGGGCACCTGGCATTCGGCCACGGGATCCACTTCTGCCTGGGCGCCCCGCTCGCCCGCATCGAGGCCCGTGTCGCGCTGCGTTCCCTGCTGGACCGCTGCCCGGACCTGGCCCTGGACGTGGACCGCGCCGGGCCGCCCGGTCCCTGGATACCGGGCATGCTGATCCGGGGTATGCGGAGCCTTCCGGTGCGCTGGTAGGGCCGGCCGAACGGCGTGCGTTGCCGGCGGTCGCACGGCCGCCGTGAGTGCCCGGCTCCGGCGAGCGCCCGGCCGCCGCGGGCCACCACTCAGCCTTCCGCGCCCGGAATCTCCTCCAGGTACACCAACCGCCGCTCGCGTCGCGACAGTTCGGATGCCTCCGCGATCCGCAGTGCATGCAGTGCCTCGCGGCCGTCGCACGAGTTGGGGCGTTCGCCGAGCACCACGTCGACGAAGGCCGAGAGCTCGGCCTCGTACGCCGGGGCGAAGCGTTCCAGGAAGCTCGTCCACGGTTTGTCCGCGGCCGGGGGTCCCAGGGGTTCCGTGGAGGCGATCGGTGTGCGGTCGTCGAGGCCGACCGCGATCTGGTCGAGCTCTCCGGCGAGCTCCATCCGTACGTCGTATCCGGCGCCGTTGCAACGCGTGGCGGTCGCGGTGGCGAGCGTGCCGTCGTCCAGGGTGAGGACGGCGGCGGCCGTGTCCACGTCACCCCACTCGCGGAACACGGCCGGACCGGCGTCGGACCCCGTCGCGTACACCTCGGTGACCTCGTGGCCCGTGATCCAGCGCAGGATGTCGAAGTCGTGGATGAGGCAGTCCCGGTAGAGACCGCCCGAGAGCGGCACGTACTCGGGCGGAGGCGGGGCCGGGTCGGAGGTCATCGCGCGGATCGTGTGCAGCCGCCCGAGCCGTCCGTCGCGGACGGCATCTCGCGCGGCCGTGTACCCGGCGTCGAAGCGTCGCTGAAAGCCCAGTTGGAGCACCGTCCCGGCGGCGTCCACCTCGGCGAGCGCGGCCAGCGTCCCGGCGAGATCCAGCGCGATGGGCTTCTCACAGAACACCGGGAGCCCCGCGCGCGCCGCGCGGCCGATCAGCTCGGCGTGCGCCGACGTCGCGGCGGTGATCACCACCGCGTCGACGCCCCAGGTGAAGACCTCGTCGACGCCGGGCGCGGCCGTCGCACCGAGCCGGTCCGCGAGTCCGGTCGCCCTCTGCCGGTCGGCGTCAGTGATGACCAGCGAGCCCACCTCGCGGTGCCGACTGAGGGAGGCCGCGTGAAAGGTGCCGATGCGGCCGGCGCCGATGAGTCCGATGCGCATGCCCCCAACGTGGCGGCCGGGTCTGGTGCTGTCAATATTTGTCCTGATAAACGTAGTGTTGTTCACCCTGACTCGCGCCGGTTTGTCGCCGCAGCTCCCGATTTCCGCAGGAACCCCCGTCGTCACTGCACGTCACGGCACTCACCTGACCCACACCAGTCACATACGTGAAAGGGGTGCTGTTCTTCCCGTACCTGATCAACGGGGTCGCGATCGCGTTCGTGTTCCTCTATTTCTTCCAGGACGGAGGCACGCTCGACTCGGTGCTCGCGCTCTTCGGCGCCGACCCCGACCGGGCCTGGCTCGGTACCTCCACATCGGCCAACGTCTCGCTGGCCGGGGTCTCCGTCTGGCGCTACATGGGCCTGAACTTCGTACTGTTCCTCGGCGCGATCCAGTCCATCCCCAGCGAGTTGTACGAGGCGGCGGAGCTCGACGGCGCGAACCGCTGGCAGCAGTTCCGGCACATCATCGCGCCCGGAATCCGGCCCATCATCACCCTGAGCGCCATCCTGGCCATCTCGGGCTCGCTGTCGGCCTTCGAGGTCCCGTACATCATGACCGGCGGTGCGACCGGCACCGAGACCTTCGTGATCCAGACCGTGAAGCTTGCCTTCCAGTTCAACAAGACGGGACTGGCATCCGCGGCGGCCGTGGTCCTGCTGCTGATCATCCTGGTGGTGACCTGGGTGCAGCGCCGTCTCGTCCCGGACGACAAGGTGGACCTCGTATGACGCCCCGTGCGGCCACAGCCGCCACGTTGAAGTACGCCTCGCTGGTACTGGCCGCGGTCGTCGTGCTGCTGCCGCTCGGTGCCGTCGTCCTGACCTCGCTCAAGTCCTCGAAGGAGATGGCGAGAGGCAGCGGCGCGCTCGCGCTGCCGGACGACTGGCTGAACCTGTCCAACTATGTGACGGCCTTCCAGGACGGCCACATGCTGGCGGCCTTCGGGAACACCGCCTTCATCCTGCTGTTCGCGATCACCGGAACCGTCGTGATCGGCTCCATGACCGCGTACGCGATCGACCGGTTCGACTTCCGCCTGAAGAAGCTCGTCGTGGCGCTGTTCCTGATCGCGACGCTGGTACCCGGTGTGACCACCCAGGTGGCGACCTTCCAGATCGTCGACAGCTTCGGCCTCTTCGACAGCCGGTGGGCGCCCATCCTGCTCGACATGGGCACGGACATCGTGTCGATCTACATCTTCCTGCAGTTCATCCGGGGCATCCCGGTCTCGCTGGACGAGTCGGCGCGACTGGACGGCGCGAACGCCTTCACCGTCTACCGGAAGATCATCTTCCCGCTGCTCAAGCCGGCCATCGCGACCGTCGTGATCATCAAGGGCATCACGGTCTACAACGACTTCTACATCCCGTTCCTCTACATGCCGTCGGAGGACCTGGGCACCATCTCGACCTCGCTCTTCCGCTTCAAGGGGCCCTTCGGGGCGCACTGGGAGACCATCTCGGCGGGCGCGGTGCTGGTGATCCTTCCCACGCTGATCGCGTTCCTCTTCCTGCAGCGGTACATCTACAACGGCTTCACCAGAGGGGCGACGCGATGATGCGTGCTTCCGTGTGCTGTGAGCGATATCACGCGCGAATCGTACGGTTGTCCGGACAACAGAACCTCTCAAGTTCCCGTCATCATTCACCCGCGACTACCCTCGGTCCGTGCCCAAACCAGAAGTCGATGCCACCGTGTCGCTCCAACTGAGCGTCGACCGCAGCAGCCCGGTCCCGCTGTACTTCCAGCTGTCGCAGCAGCTGGAAGCGGCGATCGAGCACGGGACGCTCACCCCGGGCAGCCTCCTCGGCAACGAGATCGAACTCGCCGCGCGGCTCGGCCTGTCCCGGCCGACCGTCCGGCAGGCCATCCAGTCCCTCGTCGACAAGGGTCTGCTCGTACGCCGCCGCGGCGTCGGCACCCAGGTCGTGCACAGCCAGGTCAAGCGGCCGCTGGAGCTCAGCAGCCTCTACGACGACCTCGAGTCGGCCGGACAGCGCCCGGCCACCCGGGTCCTGGGCAACGTCCTCGAGCCCGCCTCCGCCGAGGTCGCCGCCGCGCTCGGGGTCGCGGAGGGCAGTGACGTGCACCGTGTGGAGCGGCTGCGGCTGGCCCACGGCGAGCCCATGGCGTACCTCTGCAACTGGCTGCCCCGCGGGCTGCTCGCCCTGGACACCGCGCAACTCGAGGCCACCGGCCTCTACCGGCTGATGCGCGCCGCGGGCATTACGCTGCACAGCGCCCGGCAGACCATCGGCGCACGCTCCGCCACCGCCGAGGAGGCCGAGCGGCTGACCGAGCCCGAAGGCGCTCCGCTGCTCACGATGCAGCGCACGACCTTCGACGACACGGGCCGCGCTGTCGAGTTCGGCTCCCACACCTATCGGGCCTCGCGCTACTCGTTCGAGTTCCAGTTGCTGGTACGGCCCTGAACGCCGCAGTCCGGCCCTGATTTCCGCTGCTCAGACCCCTTTCAGGCCCTGCGGCGTCGCTCGGGCGTGATCTTGCACACGGCACCATGTGTCCGAATAACGGATTTCTGTCCTCGATAATGGGTCGTTCGGGGCCGGAGAACACCGGCCCCGACCGTCGAGCAGAGTTCAGGAAAGGGCGCGGCGTCGTGGCAAGGGTTCGGACAGGGGTACGTGCGATGGGCGCCGTGCTGGTGGCGGCGCTCGGGCTGTCCCTGGCGGGATGCAGCAGCACCGGCGGCAAGCGCGCGGAGGACGCCCGCAAGGCCGCGGCCGCGGAGGGCAGGGCCGCCGTGGACACGCCCCGCTGGACCATCGCGATGGTGACCCACTCCGGCGACGGCGACACCTTCTGGGACATCGTCCAGAACGGCGCCAAGCAGGCCGCCGTGAAGGACAACATCAACTTCCTGTACTCGCACAGCGACGAGGCCCAGCAGCAGGCCCAGCTCGTGGACGCCGCCGTCGACAAGAAGGTCGACGGCATCATCGTGACGCTGGCCAAGCCCGACGCCATGAAGGCGGCCGTGGCCCGGGCCGTCAAGGCCGGCATCCCGGTGGTGACCGTCAACTCCGGCTCCGCGGAGTCCAAGGAGTTCGGTGCGCTGACCCACATCGGCCAGGACGAGACCGTCGCGGGCGAGGCCGTCGGCGACGAGCTGAACAAGCGCGGCAAGAAGAAGGCGCTCTGCGTCCTGCACGAGCAGGGCAACGTCGGCCACGAGCAGCGCTGCGCCGGCGCCGAGGACACCTTCGACGGCGAGATGGAGAACCTCTACGTCGACGGCACGAACATGCCCGACGTCCAGTCCTCCATCGAGGCCAAGCTGCAGGCCGACCCGTCCATCGACTCCGTCGTCACGCTCGGCGCGCCCTACGCGGACGCCGCCGTCAAGGCCAAGACGAGTGCGGGCAGCAAGGCCGAGGTCGACACCTTCGACCTCAACGCCAAGGTCGCCTCGGCGCTGAAGGCCGGCACGCTCGGCTTCGCCGTCGACCAGCAGCCGTACCTCCAGGGCTACCAGGCCGTCGACCTGCTGTGGCTGTACAAGTACAACTCCAACGTCCTCGGCGGCGGCAAGCCGGTGCTCACCGGACCGCAGATCGTCACGAAGAACGAGGCCGCCGCGCTCGCCGAGTACACAGAGCGGGGGACCCGGTGACCGGCACCGCACCCGCCCAGGCGCCCGGCACGGAGCCCGGCCCCGCGCCGCACAAGACCGGCCAGGACGAACGGCTGCTCGGCACCTCGCCGCTGCGCAGGCTGCTCGGCCGCCCCGAACTCGGCTCGGTCGTCGGCGCCGTCGCGGTCTTCCTCTTCTTCGCGATCATCGCGGACAGCTTCCTGCGCGCGTCCAGCCTCAGCACCGTCCTGTACGCGGCGTCGACGATCGGCATCATGGCCGTCCCCGTCTCGCTGCTCATGATCGGCGGCGAGTTCGACCTGTCCGCGGGCGTGATGGTGACCAGCTCGGCGCTGATCTCCTCGATGTTCAGCTACCAGATGACCGCGAACGTCTGGGTCGGTGTCGGCGTCTCGCTGCTGGTCACGCTCGCCTTCGGGCTCTTCAACGGCGTGCTGCTGACCCGCACCAAGCTGCCGAGCTTCATCATCACGCTCGGCACGTTCCTGATGCTGACCGGCATGAACCTCGGCTTCACCAAGCTGATCAGCGGCACGGTCTCCACGAAGTCGATCTCCGACATGGAGGGGTTCGCCTCCGCCAGGGCCCTGTTCGCATCCCAGCTCACCGTCGGCGACATCACCGTCAAGGTGACCATCCTGTGGTGGCTCGCGCTGGTCGCCGTCGCCACCTGGATCCTGCTGCGTACGCGCGCGGGCAACTGGATCTTCGCCGTCGGCGGCGGCGAGGACGCGGCCCGCGCGGTCGGCGTCCCGGTCAACAAGACCAAGATCGGCCTCTACATGGGCGTCGCCTTCGCCGCCTGGGTCTCCGGCCAGCACCTTCTTCTCTCGTACGACGTCGTGCAGTCCGGCGAGGGCGTCGGCAACGAGCTGATCTACATCATCGCGGCCGTCATCGGCGGCTGTCTGATCACCGGTGGGTACGGCTCCGCGGTGGGGTCCGCCGTCGGTGCCCTGATCTTCGGCATGACGAGCAAGGGCATCGTCTTCGCCGAATGGAACCCGGACTGGTTCAAGTTCTTCCTCGGAGCGATGCTGCTCCTCGCGACCCTGCTCAACGCCTGGGTCCGCAAGCGTGCGGAGGCCACCTCATGACCGCAGGTACGACGACCACCGCGGCGCGTACCGCACTCGTCGAGCTCGACGACGTCAGCAAGTACTACGGCACCGTTCGTGCCCTGGAAGGCGTCTCACTCGAGGTCCACGCGGGCGAGATCACCTGCGTACTGGGCGACAACGGCGCCGGCAAGTCCACACTCATCAAGATCATCGCGGGCCTGCACCAGCATGACGCGGGCACCTTCCGCATCGACGGCGACGAGGCCCGGCTCGGCAGCCCGCGCGAGGCCCTGGACCGCGGCATCGCCACCGTCTACCAGGACCTGGCCGTCGTCCCCCTGATGCCGGTCTGGCGGAACTTCTTCCTCGGCTCCGAACCGACGAAGGGCACCGGTCCCTTCAAACGGCTCGACACCGCGTACATGCGCGAGACCACCCGCTCCGCACTGCTGCGCATGGGCATCGACCTGCGCGACGTCGACCAGCCCATCGGCACCCTCTCGGGCGGCGAGCGGCAGTGCGTGGCGATCGCCCGCGCCGTCCACTTCGGGGCCAAGGTCCTCGTACTCGACGAACCGACGGCGGCCCTGGGCGTCAAGCAGTCCGGTGTCGTCCTGAAGTACGTGGCCGCCGCACGGGACGCGGGGCTCGGTGTCGTCCTCATCACACACAACCCGCACCACGCCTACCTCGTGGGCGACCGCTTCGTCCTGCTGAAGCGCGGCACCATGGCGGGCAGCCACCTCAAGGACGCCATCACGCTCGACGAGCTCACCCGGCAGATGGCGGGCGGATCGGAGCTGGAGGCCCTCCGCCACGAACTGGAGCGGGCGTCGGTGTCCGCCGACGCGCGTGGGCACTCGACGGAAGCGACACCGAATCGAGTGAATTGACCGAAATGTTCTTGAACAGCACGCTCTTTGTCTCCCCGGGGGCCGGGCGTCGTCATGCAGGCCCGTACGGGCGTGAGGCAGAATCGGCGCGATGAGCACCTACCGCGACCTCGCACTGCCCCGGGCTCTCGGCTCCTCCCGAGCAGCGGGCGCCCCGATAGGCTCCCGCCGGGCCACCGTCCTGCGGACCGCCGTGGGGACGCGTGAGCGCCGTTCCCATCTCACGGCCCCCCGCGTACCCACCGTCGGGATCGACATCGGCGGTACGAAGGTGATGGCGGGCGTCGTCGACGCGGACGGCAACATCCTGGAGAAGCTCCGCACGGAGACCCCCGACAAGTCCAAGAGCCCCAGGGTCGTCGAGGACACCATCGTCGAGCTGGTCCTGGACCTCTCCGACCGGCACGACGTGCACGCCGTCGGCATCGGCGCGGCCGGCTGGGTCGACGCCGACCGCGCCCGCGTCCTGTTCGCACCCCACCTGTCCTGGCGCAACGAGCCCCTCCGGGACCGCCTCTCCGAGCGGCTCTCCGTGCCCGTACTGGTCGACAACGACGCGAACACCGCCGCCTGGGCCGAGTGGCGCTTCGGCGCCGGGCGCGGCGAGGACCACCTCGTCATGATCACGCTCGGTACGGGTATCGGCGGCGCGATCCTCGAGGACGGGCAGGTCAAGCGCGGCAAGTACGGCGTCGCCGGCGAGTTCGGCCATATGCAGGTCGTGCCCGGCGGCCACCGCTGCCCGTGCGGCAACCGCGGCTGCTGGGAGCAGTACAGCTCGGGCAACGCGCTCGTCCGCGAGGCCCGTGAGCTGGCCGCCGCCGACTCCCCCGTGGCGTTCAACATCATCGAGCACGTCAAGGGCAACATCCCGGACATCACGGGGCCGCTCATCACCGAGCTGGCCCGCGAGGGCGACGCCATGTGCGTCGAGCTCCTCCAGGACATCGGCCAGTGGCTCGGCGTCGGCATCGCGAACCTGGCGGCGGCGCTGGACCCGTCGTGCTTCGTGATCGGCGGCGGTGTCTCGGCCGCCGACGACCTGCTGATCGGCCCCGCGCGGGACGCCTTCAAGCGCCACCTCACCGGTCGCGGATACCGCCCCGAGGCCCGTATCGTCCGTGCCCAGCTCGGCCCCGAGGCCGGTATGGTCGGCGCCGCCGACCTGGCCCGCCTGGTCGCCCGCCGCTTCCGGCGCGCGAAGCGGCGGCGCGTCGAGCGCTACGAACGGTACGAGAGGTACGCGCAGGCGCGAGGCCGCGCGGGCACGGCGGAGGGGCCGGAGTGACACACGCCCTTCCGGTCGCGGCCCGCACCGGCCGCCGCTGGACAGAACCGGCCGCCGCCCACACCCGCCGCACACGTAACCGCACCACCCAGGGAACCCCGTGACGCCCGTCGTGCCCCGCCAGTCGCCGCCGCCGGACGAGAGCCGAGTGCCCGCACGCCCCGAGGCCCCCCGGCACGTGATCCGCCGCCGCTTCCTGACGGCGCTCATCATCGTCCTCCTCATCGGCATCCCCGCCGGCTATCTCGCGATCTCGGCCGACCAGAGCCGCGACAGCGGCAAGGACAAGGAAGAGAAGTACTCCGCGACCGGCCTCACGGCGGGCTGGCCGTCCCGGGTCCAGCGCCGTCTCTACGACGTGCCGATACCGGCGTACTCAAAAGAAGTCGCCTACTACGAGACGAACAACTGGAAGACCAGCCGTCTCTACGTCCAGTTCCTCACGAGCAACGACGGCCTGGACACGTTCCTCGACCGGATAGGGAGCAGCGCCCACACCCTCGAGGACCAGGACATCGCCATCAGCCCACGGGACCGCAGGATCGTCGGCTGGGACTTCTCCGCACCGGGCTTCTGGGCCGGGCTCACCCATGAGCAGAAGGACCCGGAGCCGACGCTGGACGTCGTGGTCGACCGGTCGAACCCGGAGCATCCGATGGTCTACGTGGTGTCCACGGCGACGCCGTGACGGCGCTGTGGCGTGAGGCCGCGTGCGGGAGACCGCACGTGAGGATACGCGCTGAAAAATTTTCGTAGAAGAGGCAACTTTCACCGGGGCGGTGACGACAGAGGGTCCGAGACGACTTCCCGGCCCTCTTAACGAAAGTCACCGCCTTGAGCACAAGGGCAGCCCTGCGCACTGCTCGGCACAGAAAGACCAACCGCCGCTGGACCGTGCTGATCGGCGCGCTTGCGGCGGCCCTGACCTGCGGTGCGATCGCCGTCAGCCTACTGGTTTCGACATCGGCCGACGGGCCGGGCGCGGGCACGTACAAGGTGGTGAACGTCGCCGACCACGGGTGCCTCGAGGTGCCGTCCGCAGCCACGGTGAGCGGCACCCGGCTGGCCACCGCGGCGTGCGACGGCACCGCCGAGCGGACCGCCGGTCAGACCGCTGAGCAGACCTGGAAGCTGACCGCCTCCGGGGACGGGTTCACGGTGAAGGCCGCAGGCAGCGGGCTGTGCGCCGGAGTGAGGGGCGCGTCGACGTCCGCGGGGGCGGCGGTCCAGCAGCTGACCTGCGACGACAGCGCCTCGCAGGTGTGGAAGCCGGCCAAGGCCGGGAGCGCCTATCACCTGGTCAACAAGCGCAGCGGCAAGTGCCTGGACACGGCGGCCGGGCTCGTGCAGCAGGACTCCTGCTCCGACGCTGCCGGCAGGAGCTGGAAGCTGCTGCCGGTGCAGAAGACCTCGCCGACCGCGTCCGCTTCACCTTCGGTTTCCTCCTCGCTTTCCTCGTCGGCCTCCGCCTCTGCGTCGGCATCGGCGTCGGCCTCTGCTTCGGCTTCGGCAAGCCGGGGCGCCAAGGCGTCCGCCTCGGCGTCGGCTTCCAAATCGTCGAAAGGCACGTCTGCGACCTCCGGCACGGCCCTCGGTGCATGGCCCGCTCCGGCCGCCAGTAGGGCGGTGACCGCCACCATCGAGGTGTCCGGCACCTACGACGGCGGCCTGAAGCGCTTCTACGGCTCCGGTGCCCTCGGCAGCGGAAGCCAGGACGAGGACCAGGGCGCGATCTTCGAGCTCGCCGACGGGGCCACACTGAAGAACGTCGTCCTGGGCAGCCCGGCCGCCGACGGCGTGCACTGCCTGGGCAGCTGCACCCTGCAGAACGTCTGGTGGGAGGACGTCGGCGAGGACGCGGCCACCTTCAAGAGCAAGTCCTCGTCGGCCACGTACCTCGTCGTCGGCGGCGGGGCGAGGAAGGCGGACGACAAGGTCTTCCAGTTCAACGGTGCCGGAACTCTGACGATCAGGGACTTCCAGGTCCAGGACTTCGGCAAGCTGGCCCGCTCGTGCGGCAACTGCAGGACCCAGTACCGGCGCCACATCGTGATCAGCAATGTCCGGGCGACCGGCCCCGGCAAGGTCCTGGTCGGCGTGAACTCCAACTACGGCGACACGGCCACCGTCTCGGGCGTGACCGTCGTGGGCGACAGCAGCAGGGAGATCACCATCTGCGAGCGCTTCAAGGGCAACGACTCCGGCGCCGAACCGACCGCCGTCGGCAGCGGTCCGGACGGAACGTACTGCCGCTACAGCGCATCGGACGTCACCTATAGGTGACCCGTGGTGACCGTCCGCCGCGCTCCGCCGCTGTCAGTCCGCGTCGTTAGAGTCGAAGACGTCTGATCCGAGGTTGATCCGACGTGTGCGACGGAAGGAGGAACGCGTGAGTGTGCAGGCTGTGGACCAGGCGGTGTCCGTGCGGCTCGCAGCGATCTTCCTGCCGTCACAGGTGCCGCGGGAGGGCCAGGTGGCCTTCTGGGACCCGGAGGGTGACGGGGCACTGCCTGCGGGTGACAGTACGGGACTCGGTGACCGGCCGGGGTCTGGTGACCGGTCGGACTCGGGCCGGCTCACGGAGCTCACCGTCGTCCGGCGCCACGGCCGCACAGGCGTCCGCAGGGCACCCGTCCCGGCGCTGCTGCTCCCGCTCGCGGACGCCCTTCCCCTGCTCGTGAGCGCCCGGCACGACCCCGCCGCCCACCCGGCCACGGCCTGCTGGGGCGCCGCCGCCCTGCACGCCCTGCGGCTCGCAGCGCGCGGCCGGCTGCTGCCCGGCCTCGCCCCCGGTGGGTACGACGCCTGGCGCGCCGGCCCGCTCGACGCGGACGACACCGCGCATCTGCGCGCCATCGCCGCCGCCCTGCCGTACGAGGGCCATGCCACCCCGCTCCCCGACCGTGTCCCCCTGCACCTGCCCGACCCGGAGGCGCTGGTCAGGGCCTTCCTCGACGCGGTCGCCGACACCCTGCCGCGTACGCCGGCCGCGCCGCACGCCACCGGTGCGCCGTTCGCCGCGCGCGAGCCGCAGCCGCTGCCCGGGGCGCGGGACTGGGCCGCCGAGGTCGCCGCCGGAATGGACGCGGGCGTACGGATATCGCTCCGCCTCGACCTGTCCGCGTACGACGTCTTCGACTCCACGGACGGCGCCCGCAGCGCCGGGGCCGCCGTCGTGCAGGTGCACAGCCTCGCCGACCCGACGCTCGTCATCGACGCGGCGGCGCTGTGGGCGGGGGAGGGAGAGGCGTCGTTCGGGCCACGCGCGCGTGTCGACGCGGCCCTCGCCCTGCGCCGCGCCGCCCGGGTCTGGCCCCCGCTCGACCGCCTGACCGACCAGGACGTACCGGACGTACTGGCACTGTCCGAGGAGGAGTTGTACGACCTGCTGGGGCCCGCCGCCACTCGGCTCGGCGCCGCCGGGGTCGCCGTGCACTGGCCGCGCGACCTTGCGCGGGACGTCTCCGCCACCGCGGTCGTGCGACCGGCACCCGGCTCCGCGACCGACGGCACCGGCTTCTTCGAGGCCGAGGACCTGCTGCAGTTCCGCTGGCAGTTGGCGCTCGGCGGGGATCCGCTCACGGACGCGGAGATGGACGCGCTCGCCGAGGCCCACCGGCCCGTCGTACGGCTGCGCGACCGGTGGGTGACGGCCGACCCGGCCATGGTGCGCAAGGCCCGCAAACGCGAGCTCGGCCTCCTCGACCCGGTGGACGCGCTCTCCGTCGCGCTCACCGGCACCGCGGAGGTCGACGGCGAGACGGTGGAGGCCGTGCCGGTCGGCGCGCTGGCCGCACTGCGCGACCGGATCACCGCCGGGGTGGCCACCGTGGCGCCGCCGCCCGCGCTGCGGGCACGGCTGCGCGACTACCAGCTCCGGGGACTCGCCTGGCTGGACATGATGACCTCGCTCGGCCTGGGCGGCTGCCTCGCCGACGACATGGGCCTCGGCAAGACCGTCACCGTCATCGCCCTGCACCTGCGCCGGGCGCGGCACGAGCCGACCCTCGTCGTCTGCCCCGCGTCGCTGCTAGGCAACTGGCAGCGGGAGATCGCCCGTTTCGCGCCGGGCGTCCCCGTCCGCCGCTACCACGGCCCGGACCGCACTCTGGACGGGCCCGACCGCGGTGGGTTCGTCCTTACCACGTACGGCACGATGCGGTCCAGCGCGCCCCTGCTCGCGCAGGAGAAATGGGGCATGATCGTCGCCGACGAGGCGCAGCACGTCAAGAATCCGTACTCGGCGACGGCGGTCGCGCTGCGCACGATCCCCGCCCCGGCCAGGGTCGCCCTCACGGGCACCCCCGTCGAGAACAACCTCTCCGAGCTGTGGGCGCTGCTCGACTGGACGACACCTGGGCTGCTCGGACCGCTCAAGTCGTTCCGCGCCCGGCACGCGCGTGCCGTCGAGGGCGGAGAGGACGATGAGGCGGCCCGGCGCCTTGCCCGGCTCGTCCAGCCCTTCCTGCTGCGCCGCAAGAAGTCGGACCCGGGAATCCTGCCCGAGCTGCCGCCCAAGACCGAGACGGACCATCCGGTGCCGCTCACCCGCGAACAGGCCTCGCTGTACGAGGCGGTGGTGCGCGAGTCCATGACCGTGATCGGCACCGCCCAGGGGATCGCGCGCCGGGGCCTCGTCCTGAAGCTGCTCACGTCGCTCAAGCAGATCTGCAACCACCCGGCGCAGTATCTGAAGGAGGGTACGGCTGCCCGCCTCCTCGGCCGCTCCGGCAAACTCGCCCTCCTGGACGAGCTGTTGGACACGATCCTCGCCGAGGACGGCTCGGCGCTCGTCTTCACGCAGTACGTCGGCATGGCCCGGCTGCTCCAGGCGCACCTCGCCGAGCGTGCCGTGCCCGCCGAGCTGCTGCACGGCGGAACACGTGTCGTCGAGCGCGAGCGGATGGTGGACCGTTTCCAGAGCGGGGCGACCCCGGTCCTCGTCCTCTCACTCAAGGCCGCCGGTACGGGCCTCAACCTCACGCGTGCGGGACACGTGATCCACTTCGACCGCTGGTGGAACCCCGCGGTCGAGGAACAGGCCACCGACCGTGCGTACCGCATCGGGCAGACGCAGCCCGTCCAGGTCCACCGTCTGATCACCGAAGGCACGGTGGAGGACCGCATCGCCGAGATGCTCGAGGCGAAGCGCGCCCTCGCCGACGCGGTCCTCGCCTCCGGCGAGACGGCCCTCACGGACCTGACCGACCGGGAGCTGTCCGACCTGGTCTCCCTACGGAGGCAGTCGTGACACGCCGTTCGCAGCAGCAGCCGGATCCCGACCGCACGGAAGCGGACGACGGCGGGACGCTCACGCCTGGCTCGACGCCGACGCCGACGTCCGGCTCCGCTGATGCGGCTCGTCCGGCGGACGTGGTCCGCAGGGCCCTGCGCGCCGCCCGCCGGGAGAAGGGGGAGGGAAGCGAAGGTACGGGCTCCGGTGGCGCCGAGGACGATGCGGAGTCTCAAGCACGGCCTGACGGCGAGCAGGATTCCGACGATGGGCGGGACGCAGCACCGCAGGAGGGACGCACCGCGGAGGATGCGCCGGTGCCGCGCCCCGGCGACGCAGCACGGCAAGCGTTGCGCGCCGCGCAGCGGCGCCCGGCCGCACCGGGAGCACCGGCCACCACCACCGCTGTGGGCAATCGTTCCGCTGGGGCGATGGGGGTACCTCCCGTGCCCTCAAGGCAATGGGGGAGGGTGGGCACAGCACCACGACGGCGGGTAAGCGTCGCTCACAGCGCACCCCATTCCGCAGCCGAGCCCGCCAGCGGCATGCCGGGCGGCAGCCGCGGCCCCGACCTGCGCCGTACCTTCGGCACCCTCCCTCCGGGCCTAGCCTCCCCCGACGCCCGCTTCGCCACCACGTGGTGGGGCAACGCCTGGACCGACGCCCTGGAGGAACTCTCGCTGGACCAGGGCCGGCTCGCCCGCGGCCGGCGCTATGCCGCGCAGGGCAACGTGGGCGCGATCACCGTCACGCCCGGGCTCGTCCTGGCGTACGTGCAGGGCAGCCGTGCCCGCCCGTACCGCACCCGGATCGGCCTGCGTGTCCTCTCCGACGACGAGTGGGACCGTTTCCTGGACGCGGCGGCCGAGCGTCCCGGACGTATCGCCGCGCTGCTGGAGAAGGACATGCCGCACTCGCTCGCCGACTGCGGAGTCGACCTCCTTCCGGGCCCCGGCGACCTCCAACCCGACTGCTCCTGCCCCGACTTCGGCCACCCCTGCAAGCACGCCGCCGCCCTCTGCTACCAGACCGCCCGCCTGCTCGACGAGGACCCCTTCGTACTGCTGCTGATGCGCGGCCGAGGCGAGCGGGAGCTGCTGGACGAGCTGGCGCGCCGCAACGCCGCGCAGGCCGCACGCCCCGCACAGACCCTGCCCCCGTTCCCCGGCGTACGGGCCGGCGACGCCCTTGCCCCGCGCACACTCCCGCCCCTCCCGGCCCCGCTGCCCACGCCCCCGCACCCCGAGCATCCGCCGGTGTACCCCGCGGCCCCGGGAGGTCCGGACCCCTTCGCCCTCGACCAGCTGGCCACCGATGCGGCGGCCCGCGCGCACGCGCTGCTCGCCACCGGCCGCGACCCAGTCGCGGGGCTGACGCTCTGGCAGGACGCCGTCCGCCTCGCCGCGGCCCGCCCCGGCTCGGGCCTCACCGGAACCGGCCGGGCGCTGTACGCGTCGCTCGCATCCGCAGCCGGCCGCACCCCCGCCGAACTCGCCCGCGCGGTCGCCGCCTGGCGCCAGGGAGGCGAAGCGGGTCTCGCCGTTCTCGAGGAGCAGTGGGACCCGCCGGCGGGCCGCTTCGACCGCGCACGGCCGGCGCTCCTCGCAGCCGACTTCCCGCCCTTCCGCCCCTGGCACAACCGCCTCACCCACCCCCAGGGCCATGTCCAGCTGCGCCTCGGCCGCGACGGCCTCTGGTACGCGTACGAGTCCGAGCCCGGCCGCGACGACTGGTGGCCGAGAGGAACCCCGGACCTGGACCCCGTCGGTGCTCTGACGGGCCTCCTGGGAGCAGGTGCGGCTCCGGAACCGGCGGAACCGGGAACCGATCCGGAACCGGGAACCGATCCGGAACCGGGAACCGATCCGGAACCCGGCTGAGCCTGCCCCGCCCGCTTGTTTCGTGAACCGCACCGCAACCCTCATCCCGGCGAAACATGACGACGCTTTCCTCTGAACCGTGAGGGGACTCGGAGGAACGTTCTGGTGGACGCGGGCGCCCTGGTGGGCCCTGTGGTGCGCCGCGCTTGCGGCCCTGGTGCTGGGCGACACGTGCGTGACGGGGCCGCCCACGGCCGCGCGGGCGACGGCCGATGGCGCCGCCCGTACGCTGCCCGCGGCCATGGCCTTCGGCCCGCTGCCCGTGGCAGTCTCGCCTCCCGTGCAGTCCAGAACCGCGCCCACCGGGCCCGTACCGTCCGGAGTCGTCGCACCGGTGAGCGCCGACACCGTCTCGAGCCGTTCCACAGCCGCAGTCGCGGCCGCCGAAGCGGCAGCCGGCGCAGCCGCCGACGCCCGGCTCGCCGACGCCCTGGCGGACGTGGCCGAAGGCGCCCCAGGCCACTTCTCCCTGGCCGTTGCCGACGCGGAGACCGGCGTCCGTGCCGTGTACGCCCCGGAGGACCACCGGTTCGCCACCGCCAGCATCGTCAAGGCCGACATCCTCGCCACGGTCCTGCTGCGGGCACAGCGCGAGGGGCGTTCCCTCACGCAGCAGGAGGAGAACGACGCCGGACCGATGATCCGCGTCAGCGACAACGCCTCCGCCAGCCGCCTCTGGTCACGGATCGGCGGTGCCGCCGGCCTCGCCGAGGCCAACGAGCGGCTGGGGCTCACCGCCACCACGCCCGGAGCGGGCGGACTGTGGGGCCTGACCCGGACCACGGCGGCGGACCAGCTGCGCCTGCTGGAGGCGATCACCCGCGAGGACTCCGCGCTGTCGAGTGCGTCCAGGACGTACCTGTACGACCTGATGACCCACATACATCCGGGCCAGGACTGGGGTGTCACGGCCGCACACAGCCCGACGACCGCCGCCGCAGACACACCGGCCGCCACCGCGGACACACGGGCAGCCACCGCGCTCAAGAACGGCTGGCTGCCCCGCAGCGCGACCGGTCTGTGGGTGGTCAACACCATCGGTGTCGTACAGCACGACGGCCATCGCCTGCTCATCGCCGTGCTCAGCGACGACCAGCCGTCCATGGCCGCCGGCATACGGCTCGTGGAAGCGGCGGCGGCCACGGCGGCCGAGGCCCTGACCGCCGCCGAGACGGCGCCGCCGACGCCGTCCTGACGCCCGCATCTGCCGCCGCGGCGGCCCCGATCCGATGGAGACTCCCGTGTCCGTTGCGTGTGCGCGGCGTGCGGGATCAGGGCCCCATGTCCACCTTCACAGCAGTGGAAGCTAGCGTGGAGCGAGTGAGTGAGACGACGACCCCTGCCCTTCAGTACCGCTTCGACGGCCCGGAAGACGCCCCGGTCCTCATCCTCGGCCCCTCGCTCGGTACCACCTGGCACATGTGGGACCGGCAGGTTCCGGAGCTGACGCGCCAGTGGCGGGTGCTCCGGTTCGACCTGCCAGGACACGGCGGCGCCCCTGCCCACCCCGCTCCTTCGGTCGGCGAGCTGACCGACCGGCTGCTCGTCACGCTGGACCAGCTGGGAGTGCAGCGGTTCGGGTACGCGGGCTGCGCACTGGGCGGTGCCATCGGCGCCGACCTCGCGCTGCGCCACCCGGAGCGGCTCGCCTCGCTCGTACTGATCGCGGCCTCGCCCCGGTTCGGCACCGCCGACGAGTTCCGGCAGCGCGGCGTGATCGTCCGCACGAACGGTCTCGACCCGATCGCCCGCACCTCGCCCGAGCGCTGGTTCACCCCCGGATTCGCCGCGAACCAGCCCGCGATCACCGAGTGGGCCGTGCAGATGGTGAGGACCACCGATCCCGGCTGCTACATCGCGGCCTGCGAGGCGCTCGCGGCCTTCGACATCCGCAGCGAACTCGGCCGCATCGGTGTGCCCACGCTCGTACTCGTCGGCTCGGAGGACCAGGTGACCGGCCCTGCCGAGGCCCGCACGCTGGTCGCCGGCATCCCCGACGCCCGGCTCGCCGTCGTCCCCGGTGCCTCGCACCTCGCGCCCGTCGAGCAGCCGGCGGCCGTCACCGACCTGCTGGTACGCCACTTCTCCAGCGCCTGGCAGACCGCCGTGGACACAGCCACGGGACAGATGGCGATCGTGGCGGCTCCGGTCAAGCCGGTGCTCGCGCCGCCGCCCGTCGTGCCCGTGGCGGAGATCGCGCCGATACCGCAGCAGCCCGTCACCGGAGGCCGTCCCGACCCGTACGAGGCCGGTCTGAAGGTCCGCAGGGAGGTGCTCGGCGACGCGCACGTCGACCAGGCCCTCGCGGCGGCCGACGACTTCTCCGGGGACTTCCAGGATCTCATCACCCGGTACGCCTGGGGCGAGATCTGGAACCGGCCGGGGCTCGACCGGCGCTCCCGCAGCTGCGTCACCCTCACGGCCCTGGTCGCGGGCGGGCATCTCGAGGAACTCGCCTTCCACACCCGGGCGGCGCTGCGCAACGGGCTCACCCCGGCCGAGATCAAGGAAGTGCTGCTGCATGCGGCCGTGTACTGCGGTGTCCCCACGGCCAACAGCGCGTTCAAGGTGGCGCAGGCGGTCATAAGAGAGGAGACGACTCCGCAGGAGTGACCGCGCACGCGGGTGCTTTGTGACTCCGTACGCGGCCAGGCAGGGCCGCGTTGCAGGATGGGACCCATGAAGCTCACGAAGAAGTCTCATGCCTGCATCCGGCTGGAGAAGGACGGACAGACCCTCGTCATCGACCCCGGCGGCTTCAGCGAGGAGGACGCCGCGGTCGGCGCCGACGCGATCCTTGTCACGCACGAACACGCGGACCACTTCAACGAACAGCGGCTGCGGGCCGGCCTCGAGTCCAACCCGGCCGCGGAGATCTGGACGCTGAAGTCCGTCGCGGACAAGATCGGCCCCGCCTTCCCCGGACGCGTGCACACCGTCGGGCACGGCGACACCTTCAGGGCCGCCGGTTTCGACGTCCAGGTGCACGGCGAACTGCACGCCGTGATCCACCCGGACATTCCACGCATCACCAACGTCGGCTACCTCGTCGACGGATCGCTCTTCCACCCGGGCGACGCCCTCACGGTCCCCGGCCGGCCCGTCGAGACGCTGATGCTCCCGGTGATGGCCCCCTGGAACAAGATCTCCGAGGTCATCGACTACGTCCGCGAGGTCAAGCCGCAGCGGGCGTACGACATCCATGACGCGCTGCTCACGGATCTGGCCAGGCCCGTCTACGACAACCAGATCGGCGCGCTGGGCGGGGCGGAGCACTTCCGCCTCGTGCCCGGGACCTCGGCGGAGCTCTGAGGGGGCTGCCGGGCGGGCCGGGCCCGGCCGCTCCTCGGCCGGGCCGGTTGTCGTACCCGCCGGGTAGGTTGTAGGGCATGCGCATCGCCACCTGGAACGTGAACTCGATCACCGCCCGCCTCCCGAGGCTGCTCGCCTGGCTGGAGAGCAGCGGTACGGACGTGCTGTGCCTGCAGGAGGCCAAGACGACCGCCGAGGGCTTCCCGGTCGAGCAGCTCCGCGAGCTGGGCTACGAATCGGCGGTGCACGCCACCGGCCGGTGGAACGGCGTGGCGGTGATCTCCAGGGTCGGCATCGAGGACGTGGTCAGGGGCCTGCCGGGCGACCCCGGGTACGACGGCGCGGAGGAGCCCCGTGCCATCTCCGCGACATGCGGCCAGGCCCGCGTCTGGTCGGTGTACGTGCCGAACGGCCGCGAGGTGGACCACCCGCACTATGCGTACAAGCTGCAGTGGCTCGAGGCCCTCAAGGCGGCGGTCGCCGGGGACGCGGGGGGCAGCCGCCCGTTCGCCGTGCTGGGCGACTACAACATCGCGCCGACCGACGACGACGTGTGGGACCCCGGGTTCTTCGAGGGCCTCACGCACGTCACTCCCGCCGAGCGGGCGGCCCTCGTGTCGCTGCGGGAGGCGGGGCTTTCGGACGTGGTGCCGCGTCCTCTCAAGTACGAGCAGCCGTTCACGTACTGGGACTACCGGCAGTTGTGCTTCCCGAAGAACCGGGGCATGCGGATCGACCTCGTCTACGGGAACGAGGCGTTCGCCAAGGCGGTGTCGGATGCGTACGTGGACCGGGAGGAGCGGAAGGGGAAGGGGGCGTCGGATCACGCGCCGGTCGTGGTCGACCTGGACGTGTAATCGCCCTTCGGGCTCGTCCTCAATCGCTGGGCGGGCTCATTGTGAGCCCGCCCAGCGCGACGCCCCGCCCCTACGGCCCCAGCACCCGCGGATCCACCGACACCGCCATCGCCGCCAACCCCGCATCCCCCGGATGCAGATGATCCCCGCTGTCATAGGCGGGCAGCATCCGCGCCGGCTCCGCCGGATCCCGCACCACGGCATCGAAGTCCAGCACCCCGTCGAAGTCCCCACCGCTTTCCCGGATGTACGCGTTGACGGCAACCCGCTCCGCATCGGCGGAGGCGGTGCACAGCGACTCCCCCCGGCAGGGCGTGATCGTCGCGGCCAGCACCCGCAGCCCCCGCGCCCGGACCCGCCCGGCGATCTTCCGCAGCCCGGCGATCACCTGCTCCGCCGAAGCCCCCCACCGGACGTCGTTGATCCCCTGGAAGACCACCACCGTCCGCACCGATATCTGGGCGAGGACGTCGCGGTCGAGCCGGTGCAGGGCGCTGACGCCGCCGGTGTCGGTGGAGACGCCGTCGCCGGGGTAACGGTCGGTGACCACACGGTTCGCCGAGATGCCCTGGTTGAGGACCCCGTACCGAGGGACGGCGCTCTGGTTCAGCAGCCGGGTGGCCAGCGCATCGGGCCACCGCCGGTTCGCGTCCTGCGTCGAGCGCACCCCGTCGGTGATCGAGTCGCCGAGGAGCACCACGGAACCCGGCCCACCGCCCACGTCGACCCCGGTCAGCAGCGGCCAGGTGGTGATCGTCGAGGTGTACGCGGCGGATGAGCCGTCCGCAGCGTGGTCGCCCGGCTCGCTCACGTACGACCGCTGGATGGCCTGGCTGTGCAGGGGCGCCGCCGTCACCGTGCCGGGCAGATGGAAGCTCACCAGCAGGTTGGTGCCGGCGGGCACGTCGAAGTCCAGCGGGTCGCTGAACGCCTGTGCGCCTGCCGGGATCTCCGTCCCGGCGGCGCCCCGGAACGACAGCGCCATGGGCTCGCCGCGGGCCCCCGCGCCCGCGTCCTGCACGGCCACGGTCGCACTGCCGATGCGTACGGGCGTGGCCGCGAAGGTGTTCTCGAGCCGGATCCGCACCCGGGGTCCGCCCGTGCTGGTGTGCACGACGAGCCGTACCGTCCGGTCCGTCCAGGGCCCCACGGCCGCGTAACCGGCGGGGGACGCCGACCAACTGCCCGTCCATCCCTCGGTCGTCGTTCGCACGGAGAGCGCGAAGACGTGCAGGTCAGGCCCGTTGTCCCGGGGCAGCTCGACGGAGGCGACGGCGCGTCCGCGCACGACCGGCACCGTCACCACGTACAGCCTTGCCTTGTCGGCGAGTTGGCCACCGGGTGTGTTGACGTGCGGCAGGGCAACGGATTTCGTGGCCAGGGGACCGGTGCGCCAGTCCGGGGCGGTCAGCCGGTAGGTGCTGTGCGAGCCGTCCTGGTACCGGACCGTTCCGGTGCCCTGTGTCTCGCCGCCCGTGCCGGCGACCAGGAAGGCGAGGGCGTCGCCGCGCCCGCGCAGCCGTACGGACTGGCCGTCGGCGCGGACGTTGTCCGGCTCGCCGGGGGCCGTGTGCGGCCAGGTCAGGCGGGCACGGTCCACGGTCGAAGAGCGCCCGGGGGTCCATCCGGCGGCCGTGAGGTCCTGGGCCGACAGCGAGCCGCCGGAGCCGTCGAAGTCCGCGTCGCCGGGGCGTGCGTCGTCGCTGACCGCCCTGTTGTCGAAGAGCCGCTCAAGAGGGAGCGGCTCGGCTCTGTTACCGGGTGTTGCCTCGGCGGACGCCACGGGCACCACCGTGGCGAGAAGGGCGAGTAACGCGGCCGGACCCCCTATGCGTCGGCGCACGACCGACTCCTCCCGCTCGGGGACAAGGTGACTGGTGCGCCATGAAGCTAAAGAGGGGACAGGGACGCGTCAATGAATCGGACCAGAACACCGTCCGAACTTGCGCCGGACTCCTCCCGAACGGGTAGCTCCGCGCGCCTGTGGTGCCCGGACGGGGGTCGGTGCCAGTCTGGGTGGTATGAACATCCCTTTCCTGGACATCTGGCGCAAGCGGCAGTCGGCGGAGACGGCACGGAGCAATGTGCTCGCGGCCGCGTTCGCGGCCGACCCCGAGGGTGTCGGCGCGCTCCTGTCCGAGTGCGAGCTGCTGCGTTCCCAGGCGGGGGAGACGGGTCTGGAACTCGACGACTCCGCCGCCTCGTTGGAGGCGCTCGACCAGCTGCTGCCGCGCTGGCGCGACGACCCCGAGATGCTGCCGTGGCTCGGCAACGACGCGGGCCTCTACCTCGGCACGGTCATCGTGCGCACCGTGCCGGGCGCGGCCTGGCACGTCTGGCCCGGTGGCCACCCCGTGGTGCGGCTCGCCTCGGGCCGCGAGATCCACGTCGTCGAGTCCGGGCTCGACTGGGCGGTGAACGGCGCGCCCCAGCTCTCCCAGGTGTACGCGGAGGCCTCCGAGGGCTGACGGAAGATCCGGCCAAGGAGAGGGCGCGAGCGGCCCGAGTGTGTCCCTCACCAAGGCTCATCGCCCGACAAATACCTTTTATTCCAGTAAGCGCGTGTCATGCGTTAAATCCCATATTGCGGTGGATAGTTTGCGCGAACCGAGACCGCTGAGAGTGGGTAGAGCTGGGCATGGCCGTTGATCCATTGGCCGTCGATCCTCTGATCGAACTGCGTGATGTGAACAAGTACTACGGGACGTTGCATGTCCTGCAGGACATCAACCTCACAGTCGGCAAGGGGGAGGTGGTGGTGGTCATCGGTCCCTCCGGGTCGGGCAAGTCGACGTTGTGCCGCACGATCAACCGGCTCGAGACGATCGAGTCGGGCAGCATCCACCTCGACGGGCAGCCGCTCCCCGAGGAGGGCAAGGCCCTCGCGAAGCTCCGCGCCGAGGTGGGCATGGTCTTCCAGTCCTTCAACCTCTTCGCGCACAAGACCGTCCTGCAGAACATCTCTCTCGCTCAGACGAAGGTCCGCAAACGGAAGAGGGACGAGGCCGACCAGCGCTCCCGTGAACTCCTCGACCGCGTCGGCCTCGCCGCGCACGCCGAGAAGTACCCCGCCCAGCTCTCCGGCGGCCAGCAGCAGCGCGTGGCCATCGCGCGCGCCCTCGCCATGAACCCCAAGGCGCTCCTCTTCGACGAGCCGACCTCGGCCCTCGACCCCGAGATGATCAACGAGGTCCTGGAGGTCATGCAGCAGCTCGCCCGGGACGGCATGACCATGGTCGTCGTCACCCACGAGATGGGCTTCGCGCGCAACGCCGCCAACCGCGTCGTGTTCATGGCCGACGGCCGCATCATCGAGGACCGCGCCCCCCACGACTTCTTCACCAACCCGGAGAGCACCCGCGCCAAGGACTTCCTCTCCAAGATCCTCAAGCACTGAGGCGGGGGACGACAGCCATGATGCGTACGACACGTCTGTGCCGCGCCCTCGCCCTGCTGGTGATCGCGGCCTTCACCGCCCTCGCCGCCGTCGGCTGCGGCAAGGAGGGCAGCCCGCCGGTGAAGGGCCCCGCGCAGGACAAACTGCCCACGTTCGAGGTGAACAAGGACTTCCAGCTGCCCGAATCGCCGACCTGGGTGCAGGCGAAGAAGCGCGGCTACTTCATCGTCGGCGCCAAGGAGGACCAGCCGTACCTCGGCGAGAAGGACCCGGCGACGGGCGAGTACACCGGCTTCGACATCGAGATCGCCAAGATGGTCTCGGCCTACCTCGGCCTCGACCCGAACAAGATCCAGTTCAAGACGATCGCCTCCGCGAACCGCGAAACGGCCCTGCAGAACGGCCAGATCGACTACTACGTCGGCACCTACACGATCAACGACAACCGCAAGAAGCTCGTGGGCTTCGCCGGCCCGTACTACATGGCGGGCCAGAGCCTGCTGGTGCGCGCCGACGAGAAGGACATCAAGGGACCGGAGGACCTCGACGGCAAGCGCGTCTGCTCCGCCAGCGGATCGACCCCATACCAGCGGATCCAGGAGCAGTACCCGAAGGCGATCCTCGTCGCGTACGACACGTACTCGGTCTGCGTCGACAACCTGCTCACCTACCAGGTCGACGCCGTCACCACCGACGACGCGATCCTCATCGGCTTCGCGGCCAAGCTGCCGGACGAGCTGAAGGTCGTCGGGAAGCCGTTCTCGGAGGAGCCCTACGGCATCGGCGTGCCGCGCCACGACAACGCGCTGCGCAACGCGATCAACGACGCGCTGCAGCACGGTGAGAAGAACGGCTACTGGAAGCAGGCGTACGAGGCGACGCTCGGCCTGTCCGGCGTCCCGGCGCCCACGCCGCCGCCCATCGACCGCTACCCGGCGAGCTGAGGGAGGCCCGCGTGAACGTACTGATCGACAACTTCTCCGTCTACGTCGAGGGCTTCCTCGGCACCATCGAACTGACTGTCTACGCCTCGATCCTGGCGCTCGTCCTCGGCTTCGTCATGGCGTCGTTCCGAGTGGCGCCGGTCGGATCGCTGCGGGTCATCGGCACGGTGTGGGTGGCGGTGCTGCGCAACACCCCGCTCACGCTGCTGTTCTTCGCCGTGCTGCTCGGCCTGCCGCGGTTCGGAATCGTTCTGCCGTTCCAGCTCTTCGCGGTCCTCGCCCTCGGCTGCTACACCTCCGCCTTCATCTGCGAGGCGCTGCGCGCAGGCATCAACACCGTGCCCCGAGGGCAGGGGGAGGCGGCCCGCAGTCTGGGCATGACGTTCAGCCAGACCCTGTCGACCGTCGTGCTGCCGCAGGCGTTCCGCACAGTCATCCCGCCCGTCGGCTCCACACTCATCGCGCTCGCCAAGAACTCCGCGATCGCGGGCGCGTTCAGCGTCACCGAACTCCTCGGCACCTACAAGATCCTCAGCGAACGCGGCTACAACATCGTCTGGACCTTCGTCTGGATCGCCGTCGGCTACCTGATCATCACCCTCACCATCAGCGCGATCTTCAACGTGCTGGAGCAGCGCTATGGAGTCGCCCGATGAGCCCCATGGCCCGTACCGCCGCGGCCGCCGCATCCGCCTCCGCCCTCTACGACATCCCCGGCCCCAAGACCCGCAAGCGGCACCTCGTCTACGGCGTTCTCGCGACGCTCGTCATCATCGGGCTCATCGCGTGGCTGCTGTACCTGCTCTTCGACACCGGCCAGTTCACCTACACCAAGTGGATGCCCTTCGAGTACGAGGGTATCCAGGAACTCCTCCTGCGGGGGCTAGGCAACACACTCAAGGCGTTCGCGATCGCCGCAGTGCTCTCGCTCGCGCTCGGCGGCGTCCTGGCGGTCGGCAGGCTGTCGGACCACGCGCCGGTGCGCTGGGTGGCCACGCTGATCGTCGAGTTCTTCCGCGCCATGCCGGTCCTGGTGATGATCTTCTTCATCTTCGTGGCGCTGAAGGTCCAGCCGCTGCCCGCCCTCGTCGCCGGACTGACGCTCTACAACGGCTCGGTCCTCGCCGAGGTCTTCCGCTCCGGCGTCAACTCCGTGGACCGCGGGCAGCGCGAGGCGGCGTATGCGCTCGGCATGCGCAAGACCCAGGTCATGTCGTACGTCCTGGTCCCCCAGGCCGTGCGCGCCATGCTGCCCGCGATCATCAGCCAGCTGGTGGTGGCTCTCAAGGACACCTCGCTGGGCTTCCTCATCACGTACGAGGAGTTCCTGCACGCCGGGAAGCTGATCGCGGGGAACCTCGACTACGACCTGCCGTTCATCCCCGTGGTGATGGTGATCTCGCCGATCTACATCGGGATGTGCATGCTGCTGTCCTGGTTCGCCACCTGGGTGGCGAAGCTCGAGCGGCGCAGCCCCAAGACCGAGGCCGTGGAGGTCGCTCCGGCGGAACCGGGGACGCTGCTACCGGGGGCCGGGCCCCCTACGGCGCCCAAGCCGTAGGGGGGAAGGAGCGATGGGGGGAGAACAGACCACCCGCAGGAACGCCCCTGCCCGGCGTCAGCCGAAGATCACTGCTCGCGCAGCGGTACCGACACGTACGACGGGTCGGCCGCGGACGAGGAGAAGGTCAGCTGTGCGCCGGTCGGGTTGTGCTCGATGTAGAGCGGGTCGACCGTGTCGACGACCAGGGCGAGCCGGTGCCCTGCCGGGACGTCGTAGGCCGTGGAGAACAGCTCCAGGTCGACGGCGAACGGCTTGCCGGGCGTCTGCCCGTGGAAGGTGTACGGGGCGTTGCTGACGAGCTTGCCCAGGCCGAGCGGGCCGACGTCGTACAGATACGCGACGAGGGTGCCGCTCTCGTCGGTGCTGGTCACCGTCGTGTGCAGCTTCGTCGTCCCGCGGACCTGCTGCGCCGTGGCGTACTTCTCGGACTGCCACACCGCGGCGTAGCGGCGCGGCAGCAGCGGGACGGAGGCGACCGGCGGGACCTGCACGAACTGGTCGAGGGCGCCTGAGAGCATCAGGATGCCGCCGTCGGCACCGGAGTCGACATTGGCGTGGATCGTGGTGGTGCCCGCCAGCGCGATCTTCTTGCGGGTCGGGCCGACCGACTTCCAGTCCGGATAGCCCTCGTAGCCGCCGTCGGTACGGGACTTGATCTGTACGGGCTGCTCGCTGTCGATGCCGTTGTCGGCGCCCTTGAGATAGTGGTCCAGCCAGCGGGTCGTGTCGGTCCACACGTCGTTGGGCAGGCCGAGCAGCCCTGTCGCCTCGGCCGTGGCGTGGTCACCGGGCCGCAGTTCGAGTCGCTTCGGGCCGGTCAGTTTCTCGTAGAACGAGGCGTACTGGTTGGGCGGGAAGATGGTGTCGCCCCAGGCGTTGGCCAGCATGATCGCGGCGCCGTTCGCGTTGATCTGGTCGACGTAGGAGGCCGGGGAGCGCTTCTTGCCCCACGCGATCAGCTCCTGCTCCTTGGCCAGGTTCGAGCCGAGGAAGTCCTTCAGGACCTGCTGGAGTTCGGGGCTCGGGCGGCCCGTGAGATACGCCGTGCCGCCCAGCATGGCGGCGGCCTGGAGGTGCTGGGTGCGTCCGCTGTAGATCGAGTCGATCAGATCGCCCCAGCCGCTGAGCGCCGCGACCGCCTTGATGCGCTTGTCGTGTGCGGCGGCGAGCAGGCTGATACCCGCCCCGTACGAGACGCCTGCCATGCCGACCTTCGCCGGGTCCGCGGGGGTGTTCGCCAGCGCCCAGTCGATCACCTTCGAGGCGTCGGCGATGTCCTGCGGGCCGCCGACCTCGATGTAGCCGCCGGACTGCCAGAAGCCGCGGGAGTTGTAGGTGACCACGACGTAGCCCGAGTCGGCGAGCTTCTGCGCCTGCGCGAGGTATTCGACCTGCGGTGTGGCCCAGCTGGTGGGGAGCACGACGACCGGGAATCTGCGGGTGGCGTCGGCGGCTGCGGCCGGCGTGACGACGTTGGCCTGGAGGACGGTGCCGCCGTCGCCGGTGATGTCGACGAACCGGATGCCAGGGGCGTACGCGGTGCCGGTCGCCGTCGCCTGCACGGCCGGAGCCGCCTGCGCGGCGGCGGGGGCGAGGCCGAGCGCGGCGCCGGCGACCAAGGTCGCGGAAACGACTCCCACGCCCGTCGTACGCAGAACCTTGTGCGGGTGTCCCATGGCCACCTTCCTGACTCGTGCCAGTGAAAAGTGACCTGACGGTAACCGTGATGGCTTACCGGGGGTAACCCATCGGTAAATTACGTGGGAGTAACGATTGTTGTGCGAGGGCCGGTACGGGGTCCGCGCGCAACCGGCCTGCTCATGAGGCGCGATGAGAGGTACGGGGCGCGGACGTCGCCGGTGCCGGGGCCTGCGCGGCCCGCGTGACGTCGGCGACCAGCTCCACCACGTCCGGGCCGTACGCCTGCGAGTTGACGACCTTCAGCAGCAGCACGAACGAGCCGCTGCCGTGCTTGCGCGCCAGCCGCTCGTGGTTGCGGGCCAGATAGCGCGTGGCCGCCTGGTTGGTGATCGCGCGCTGGCCGCAGAAGAGGAACACGGGTCTCGCGGCCCGGCTCTGGCCTGCGGTGAGCCGGGCGAGGACCACGTACTCGGCCTTGCCGGGCTCCGCACGGTAGCGCTCGCTGCCTATCTGGAAGGCGCCGCGGTCCGGACCCGGTTCCGCGTCGGTGTTGACGAGGACGCCCGGCAGGAGGGACTGAAGGTGAGCCGCCATCCGGCGGTTCGACGACGGACCGCCTACGCAGAACTCCGTGCGCTCACCGAAGCCCTGCTGGGCGGCATCGTGCGCGACGACCTGTGCGTGCGCACCGCAGTCCTTGATCAGTGCGGAGAGTTCCAGGAGCGCGAACACATCGTGCCGCATCACAGTCAGCTCCGGGCCGCCCGCCTCCCGGTTGACCACCAGCAGGGACTCGGAATTGGCAGGCAGCCCGAAGAACGCCTGCTTGCGGCGGAGCTTCCGCTTCCACAGATACGTACGGGCGAGCCAGCCCAGCGCGGCGCTGATACCCGCCGCCACCACGCCGAGGACGATGTTGCGCACGTCGTCAGTCATGGGCGCGCATGGTAGCGGTCGCGCGTACCCGTGTTCGAGCTCAGTGTGGATACAGGCGGTCCTGACGGGAGCATGGCAGTGAAGTTAGGCTGCCGGTACCGGTGTCGACTGGAGGTACGGATGCGTCGCCCTGTTGCGCGGAGCCTGTCGTTCGTGGCCGTTACGGCGGCCGTGGTGTCGCTCGGCGCGGCCGCGCCACCCTCCTCGGACGCGGCGTCTCCGCCCGAGAAGACACCGGTCGCCGTCGGATACGGCGGCGCGGTCGCCAGCGTCGACGCGGACGCGTCCGCCGCCGGCATCGAGGTCCTGAGGAACGGCGGCAACGCGGTGGACGCAGCGGTCGCCACCGCGGCGGCCCTCGGCGTCACCGAGCCCTACTCGTCGGGCATCGGCGGAGGCGGCTACTTCGTCTACTACGACGCGAAATCCCGTACCGTCCAGACCATCGACGGACGCGAGACCGCGCCGCTGACCGCCGACTCCGGGCTGTTCCTGGAGAACGGCAAGCCGCTCGCCTTCGCCGACGCGGTCACCAGCGGACTGAGCGTCGGCACGCCCGGCACCCCCGCGACCTGGCAGAGCGCTCTCGACGCGTGGGGCAGCCGGTCGCTGGGCACGCTGCTGAAACCGGCGGAGCGGCTGGCCCGCGACGGCTTCACCGTCGACGCCACCTTCCGCTCGCAGACCGAGTCCAACCAGGCCCGTTTCGAGGACTTCCCGGACACGGCGAAGCTGTTCCTGCCGGGCGGTGAGCTTCCGGCGGTCGGCTCGACCTTCAAGAACGCCGATCTGGCCACCACCTACGCCGAGCTGGGGCGCAAGGGCGTCGGCGCGCTCTACCACGGCGACCTGGCGAAGGACATCGTGCGCACGGTGAACGAGCCGCCGGTGGACCCGTCCTCGGGATGGGTGGCGCGGCCCGGTGACCTCTCGCTGAAGGACCTCGCCGCCTACCGCGCCAAGCGGCAGGCGCCGACGAAGACCTCCTACCGCGGCCTCGGCGTCTACTCCATGGCGCCCTCGTCCTCCGGTGGCACGACGGTCGGCGAGGCGCTCAACATCCTCGAGAAGACCGACCTCTCGAAGGCGAGCGAGGTCCAGTACCTGCACCGCTACATCGAGGCGAGCCGGATCGCCTTCGCGGACCGCGGCCGCTGGGTCGGCGACCCCGCCTTCGAGGACGTCCCGACGAAGGAGCTGCTGTCGCAGAAGTTCGCGGACTCACGTGCCTGCCTCATCAAGGACGACGCCGTGCTGACCAGCCCGCTCGCGCCGGGCGATCCGCGTGACCCGGCCGCCTGCGCGACGGGCGACAAGGCCGCCCCGACCACGTACGAGGGTGAGAACACCACGCACCTCACGGTCGCCGACAAGTGGGGCAACGTCGTCTCGTACACCCTCACCATCGAGCAGACCGGCGGCAGCGGCATCACCGTGCCGGGCCGCGGCTTCCTGCTCAACAACGAGCTCACCGACTTCTCCTTTGCGCCCGCGAGCCCCGACGTCCACGACCCGAACCTGCCGGGGCCCGGCAAGCGGCCGCGTTCGTCGATGTCTCCGACGATCGTCCTCGACCGGGACAGCAAGCCGGTGGTGGCTCTTGGTTCGCCCGGCGGCGCGACCATCATCACGACCGTGCTGCAGACCCTGACGGGCTTCCTCGACCGCGGCCTGCCGCTGGTCGACGCCATCGCGGCGCCGCGCGTCAGCCAGCGCAACCAGACGACGACGGAACTCGAACCGGGCCTGTGGAACAGCCCGCTGAAGGCGGAACTGGAGTCCATCGGCCATGGTTTCCGCCAGAACCCGGAGATCGGCGCGGCCACCGGAGTCCAGCGCCTGAAGGACGGCCGCTGGCTCGCGGCGGCCGAGACGGTACGGCGGGGTGGGGGGTCGGCGATGGTGGTGCGGCCGGCTTCGTAGCGGCTGCCTCCGGCGGGTGGCGGTCTTGCCACCTGCCGGTGGGTGGGGCGGGGCGTGCGCGGCTGCGGGCGGTGGGCGGCTGGTGCGCCTTCTGCCGGTGGGTGGGTCGGGGCCGCGGCGGTGTACGTCCTCGGTCTGGCGCCGAGCCGTAGATCGTCAGGCGAGCCCACACTGTGCGCCGGCCTCCCCCAGTGCCTTAAGGGCCTGGGAGGTACCCCCAGCGGGCGCACATCCCGCCACGTCCCCTTCGGCCGGAGCGCGTCTGCGGGTCGACCGTTGTGGCGGCACGAGCCGCTCCCGTTGTGGGCAATCGTCCCGCAGGGCTGGGGGCACCTCCCAGCGGTAGCTGGGGGAGGGTGGGCACAACCCACGCGACGTACGGTGCCCTCACGTGGGACCCAGGGGCGGGTACCCCGCAACGGCGGAACGCCCCCGCACAGCCGCCCTCCAGCCCTCGCAGAGAGCTTTGCGGCTGCACTGCAAACTGCTCGTAGCGCGCCTGTAACACGACGGGTGTTTCCTGGCGGATCGGAAGATTCCAGTCTGAACGGGCGGGCTTCGATGACAGTGGAACAACTCCCGGATCAGGTTCGGGAGTTCGCGGCCTATCTGAGAAGGCTCGTGACTCAGCTCGATCAGGGCTCCGGTTGGTGCGGCGTTTTCTGGCAGCGCGATCCCGAAGGGATGCAGGCCTGCCTGGAGGGCCGGGAGGTGCCGCCCTGGGATGTCGTCGAGTCCCTGATCCAGGACCTCGCCGCGGAGCGCGGCGACTGGATCGCCGGGCCGGAGACCGTGCAGGCGCGCAGCCTGCATGCCGCGGCACTGGCCGCACACGACGCCAGGCCCGGCGGCCGGGAGGCGCTCGGCGACCGGCTCGACGTCATGCTCAGGGAGCAGCGGCATGCCGCCCAGCGCCAGGCGGAACTGGGCGGGCTGCTGCGCGACGCCACATCGCCGGACGAGGCCGAGGCTCTCCGCCTGGACCTGGCCTGGGCCCGCGACGACCACGAGCGTGCGACGGCGCGCTGCGCCGAATTCCGCTCCCGCATCGCCATGGTGGATCGGCTGTGGAGCGGCTCGGAGGCCTTCACACCGGACGGCCAGGTGCCTGGGCCGGGCCCGGCCTGGCGGCAGCCCGCCGCACCGGAGAGCCCGGCGGGCCCCGTGCGGCCGGGCGCGGGCCATTCGGTCACGGCAGGCCGCACCAGCGTCCCCGACGACTGGTTCCGCCCGGAGGACCGGGAGCCCTCGGCCGACGGCCCCTCGGCGGCCGGGCCGGCGCAGCACCAGGACGGGCCGACTCGCCCGTCCACGGGCGCTTACGGATCGGCCGCCCCGGAGCACGGGGCGCCCGGCGCGTACGGGTCTGTGTCCGCTGGCGGATACGGCCCCGGACCCGCCGGGGACCGATCCCCGTCTGCCGGGGGCTACGGCCCCAGCGCTGCCGGAGGCGCGTCCGCATCCGCCCGGCGGTACGCTCCCGCGGCCACGGGGTCCGATCCCGCCTCTGCCGGGGGCTACCACCCCGGACACCCCGCCGAGGGCCCCGCCACCGGCGTCGGCCGCGGCACCGGACAGGAGCCCGCTCCCCGGTCCGCGAACCCCGCTCCCAAGACGGGGCAAGCCGAGAGCGGCGGCACGGCAGAGCCCCGGGAAGCCGAGAGAGCCGACAAAGCCGAGAACCGCAAAGCAGAGGCCCGCACCAAGCGCCGGCGCGGCAGCGCCCGGTTCGCCGGGATCGAGGCGGCGCCGGACACCGCCGCCATGCCCGCGATGCCGCTGCCGGTGATGCCCGCTCCGGCGACGACCGGCGGCACCCCCCGCGGCGCCCGGTTCGCCGGAGCCGCCGAGGACGCCCAGCACGGGCAGGAGGCCCTGCCGGTCGACGGCGAGGCGCGCCGGGCCGTCGCGGGCACCGTCGAGACCCTGGTGCGGCTGCGCGCGGAGGGCCGCAGCGGCGAGGCCCACGCCGTGCTCGTCGAGGCCGCGTACTGGCCGCCCGCCCGCTTCCCGCTGCTCGCCGCCGGACTGCACCACGCCGGACTCGGCGCCGACTGGGCCACGCTGCTGTGGGAGACCGCGTCACTGCCGCCGGACCGGCTCGTCGCCGCGGCGGACGCCCTGTCCGCCGCGGGCCGCACCTCGGACAGCGACCAGATCCTGCGCCAGGGCGTGGTACGGCCCGCCCGGGAGATCGGCGACGCCGTCGCAGCGCTCGTCGACGAGGGCCGGACCCGCGAGGCCCGCGTCCTGCTCGACGCGTACGTCCGGGTCCGCACCCCCGAGGAGGCCGCCCGCAGCGCCCAGAGCGACCCGGACCTGCTGGTGCCGCTGCTCCTGGACGCCGCGCAGGCGCTGTCCGACGAGCGGCACTGGGACCTCGTACACGCACTCCGGGTGGCCGGGCTGAGCGCGTGAGCACATGAGCAGGCGTCGAGTTCGGGCGGGCGCGCGGTAGGCGCACAGGGGTCGGCGCACGCCCGCCCGCACCTCACCCGCTCGGGTGCGAAACATGATCGACTCAGCCGGTTAACGGCTATGGTCTTGCCCAGCTCCCCGACGCGGCTTACTTTCGGCCTCTACACCCTGTTTCTACGGGCGTAGAGGCTCTCTGACGTTCCCGTCGAAGGAGCAGCTCATGGCCAACGTCGTACGCGCCGCACTGGTCCAGGCGACCTGGACAGGCGACACAGAATCCATGATCGCAAAGCATGAGGAGCATGCACGCGATGCGGCTCGCCAAGGGGCGAAGATCATCGGTTTCCAGGAGGTCTTCAACGCCCCCTACTTCTGCCAGGTGCAGGAGGCCGAGCACTACCGCTGGGCCGAGCCCGTGCCGGACGGCCCCACCGTGCGCCGTATGCAGGACCTTGCGCGCGAGACCGGCATGGTGATCGTCGTCCCGGTCTTCGAGGTCGAGCAGTCGGGGTTCTACTTCAACACCGCGGCCGTGATCGACGCCGACGGCTCGTACCTCGGCAAGTACCGCAAGCACCACATCCCGCAGGTCAAGGGCTTCTGGGAGAAGTACTACTTCAGGCCGGGGAACCTGGGCTGGCCGGTCTTCGACACCGCCGTGGGCAAGGTCGGCGTCTACATCTGCTACGACCGGCACTTCCCGGAGGGCTGGCGGCAGCTCGGCCTGAACGGCGCCCAGCTCGTCTACAACCCGTCGGCCACATCCCGCGGTCTGTCCGCCTACCTGTGGCAGCTGGAGCAGCCCGCGGCCGCCGTCGCCAACGAGTACTTCATCGCCGCGATCAACCGCGTCGGCCAGGAGGAGTACGGCGACAACGACTTCTACGGGACGAGCTACTTCGTCGACCCGCGCGGCCAGTTCGTCGGCGAGACCGCGAGCGACAAGACCGAGGAGCTCGTCGTCCGCGACCTCGACTTCGACCTGATCGACGAGGTACGCAACCAGTGGGCGTTCTACCGCGACCGCCGACCCGACGCGTACGAAGGACTGGTACAGCCGTGAAAGACCTCTACGACCGCCACCGCGCCGTCCTCCCCGACTGGCTGGCCCTCTACTACGACGACCCGATCGAGATCACGCACGGCGAGGGCCGCCACGTCTGGGACTCCGAGGGCAACCGGTACCTCGACTTCTTCGGCGGCATCCTCACCACCATGACCGCCCACGCGCTGCCCGAGGTCACCAAGGCCGTCAGCGAGCAGGCCGGGCGGATCATCCACTCGTCGACGCTCTACCTCAACCGGCCGATGATCGAGCTCGCCGAGCGGATCGCGGCCCTGTCCGGCATCCCGGACGCCCGTGTCTTCTTCACCACCTCCGGGACGGAGGCCAACGACACGGCGCTGCTGCTGGCCACCGCGTACCGCCGCTCCAACCAGATCCTGGCGATGCGCAACAGCTACCACGGCCGTTCGTTCAGTTCGATCGGCATCACCGGCAACCGCGGCTGGTCCCCGACCAGCCTCTCGCCGCTGCAGACGCTCTACGTCCACGGCGGCGTCCGCACCCGCGGGCCGTTCGCGGCCCTGAGCGACGACGAGTTCATCACCGCCTGCGTCGCCGACCTCGAAGACATGCTCGGCCAGACCCGCGGGGGAGTGGCGGCCCTCATCGCCGAACCCGTCCAGGGCGTCGGCGGCTTCACGTCCCCGCCCGACGGGCTGTACGCGGCGTTCCGCCAGGTCCTCCAGCGCCACGGCATCCTGTGGATCGCCGACGAGGTGCAGACCGGCTGGGGCCGTACCGGCGACAACTTCTGGGGCTGGCAGGCGCACGGGCAGGCCGGGCCGCCCGACATGCTCACCTTCGCCAAGGGCATCGGCAACGGCATGTCCATCGGCGGCGTCGTGGCCCGCGGCGAGATCATGAACTGCCTGGACGCCAACTCCATCTCGACGTTCGGCGGCTCCCCGGTCACCATGGCCGCGGGCCTCGCCAACCTCTCGTATCTGCTGGAGCACGACCTGCAGGGCAACGCCCGGCGCGTCGGCGGCCTCCTCATCGAGCGGCTGCGCGGCATCTGCGCCCAGCTGCCCGGGGTGCGGGAAGTGCGCGGCCGAGGACTGATGATCGGCATCGAGCTGGTGAAGCCCGGCACCGACGAGGCGAGCCCGGAGGCGGCCGCCGCCGTGCTCGAGGAGGCCCGCGCCGGCGGGCTGCTCATCGGCAAGGGCGGGGGCCACAGCACCAGCGTGCTGCGGGTCGCCCCACCGCTGTCGCTCACCGTCGCGGAGGCGGAAGAAGGCGCCGCGATCCTCGAACGGGCCCTGAGCAGCGTCTGTTAGTTCAGCCGCATGGAGGGGTCGCCATGACCGTCACCACCACCGTCCCGGCTCCCGAAACGGCCCTGTCCGTACGCCAGATCCTCGCGCTCGAACGGGTCGTGGCGGGCGAGCCGGAGGTGGTGGCGGGCGCGGGGCAGCTCGACCGGCCGGTGCGCTGGGTGCACGTCGCCGAGGCCGCCGACGTCGGCGTGATGCTCAGCGGCGGCGAGATGGTGCTCACCACCGGCGTGCTGCTCGCCGGTGACGCCCGTATCCAGACCGAGTACATCCGGTCGCTGGACCGCGCGGAGGCCGCGGCCGTCGTCCTCGGACTCGGCCGGGCCTTCCCCGCCCCGCCCGAGTCCATGCGGCGGGCCGCCGAGCGGTGTGGGATGCCGATGGTCGTGCTGCACCGGCCCTTCCCCTTCGCGGAACTCACCGAGGAGGTGCAGTCCCGGCTGGTGCGGCGCAAGTTCGCGGCCGTGAGCCTCTCCGAGGCCGTACGCACCGCACTGACCGGGCTGATCACGACGGGTGCGCCACTGCAGCGGCTGCTCGACGAGATCGCCGGGCACAGCGCCTGCCCCGTCATCCTCACCAACCTCGCGCACCGCGTCCTCGCCACCGCGGGGGAGCGGTCCGCGGTGGACGACGTGCTGCGCGACTGGGAGCGCATCGCGCGCCAGGCGGGCGGCAACGAGGGCGACGGATGGATCCGCGCCGACATCGGCGGACGCGGCGAGCATTGGGGCCGCCTCGTGTTGTGCGGCTACCGCGGCGACTCCGCGACCGGCCGGCTGCTCGCCGACCGCGGCGCCGAGGCCCTCGTCCTGCACCGCCTGCTCGGCGGTACGGTCGCCGCCTGGGAGGAGCAGTCCGCGCAGAGCCTGCTGACCGACGTGCTCTCCGGCGTCGTACCGGCCCGGCAGCTGCTGCCCCGGGCGCGCGCCGCCGGGCTGCCCGTGAACCGGCGCACGTTCGTCCCGCTGGTGGTACGGGACGGCGATCCGGGCCAACTCGGCCGCGTTCTACGGCTGCTGGGCCTGTCCGGACTGGTCGGAGAGCTGTCCGAGGGGTTCACCGCCGTCCTGCTGAGCCTCGCCCGCGACCAGGACGCCGACGCTCTGGCCGCGCACTTCGCCGCCCGCCTGCGCACCGGGGCCGGGAGCTGCCCCGTCGTCGCCGCAGCGGCGCCCCGTACCACCTGGGAGGACGTGCCCGCCGGTCTGCGGGAGGCGCTGCACGTCGCCGAGGCCGCCGCGGACACGCCCGTCGACCAGGACCTTCCCGCGCTGGTGCGGCTGCGCGACGTACGGCTGCGCGGTCTCGTACGGCTGCTGCGGGACGACCCGCATGTGCAGTCCTTCGCCGAGCGCGAGCTCGACGGGCTGCTCTGCGGGGGCGGTGATGGGGATCCCGAGCTGCTGCCGGTGCTGCGGACGTATCTCGCGACCGGGCGCAACAAGTCGCTGACCGCCCAGCTGCACCACGTCAGCAGACCCGCGCTGTACCGCAGGCTGGAGGCCATCGAGGCCCGGCTCGGCGTCGACCTCGACGACTTCGAGCAGGCCGCGTCCATCCATATCGCGCTGCTCGCGCACGACGCGCAGCGGAGGTGACGCCATGGCACACAGTGCGCCGGCACACGGCGGAAACAGCACGGCAAACCGCCCGGAACGCAGGGAAGCATCCGGCCTGAACAGGGGTGACACCGTGGAACGCCACCCCGCCGCAGACGTGACACGGTGCAACTCCGAGGCGCTGCCGGGGCTTTCTAGGCTCACGGCACACCGAGCGACCGGAGGTCCCGATGAGCAGAGTGGTCCGCGCCGCCGTCTTCCAGACCGCCTGGACCGGCGACAAGGAGTCGATGATCCAGGTCCACGAGCAGGCGGCCCGCGACGCCGCCGCACAGGGCGCACAAGTCCTGTGCTTCCAGGAGCTGTTCTACGGGCCGTACTTCTGCCAGGTCCAGGACAAGGCGTTCTACGAGTACGCCGAGCAGATCCCCGACGGACCCGTAGTCAAGCGCTTCCAGGCGCTCGCCAAGGAGCTCGGCCTTGTCCTGATCCTGCCGATGTACGAGGAGGAGCAGCCCGGCGTCCTCTACAACACCGCGGCCGTGATCGACGCCGACGGCTCGTACCTCGGCAAGTACCGCAAGACGCACATCCCGCAGGTCGAGGGCTTCTGGGAGAAGTTCTACTTCCGCCCCGGCCACTCCGACTGGCCCGTCTTCGAGACGGCGGTCGGCAAGATCGGCGTGTACATCTGCTACGACCGGCACTTCCCGGAGGGCTGGCGTGCGCTGGGTCTCGCGGGCGCCGAGATCGTCTTCAACCCGTCGGCCACCTCGCGCGGCCTGTCCGCGTACCTGTGGCAGCTGGAGCAGCCGGCCGCGGCCGTCGCCAACGAGTACTTCGTGGGCGCGATCAACCGCGTGGGCGTGGAGGAGCTGGGCGACAACGACTTCTACGGGACCTCGTACTTCGTGGACCCGGAGGCGCAGTTCGTCGGGGAGGTCGCCAGCGACAAGGACACCGAACTCGTCGTCCGCGACCTGGACATGGCCAAGCTCCGCGAGGTCCGCGACCGCTGGCAGTTCTACCGCGACCGGGCCCCCGGCGCGTACACGCCGCTGACGACGCCGTGACCAGGCCCTGAGCAGCCGTTGCGTACCGTCCGCGGGCCTGGTCCTGCCGGACCGGGCCCGCGGGAGCACCTCCCCTACGAGCCTTTCCCCACGAGCCTTCCCTACGAGGACTTCCTACGAGGAAACGAGGGAGCAATGAGCAGCCGTACCGTCATCCGCGGTGGCCTCGTCATCACCGCCGCCGACGAGATCCATGCCGACGTCCTGATCGAGGACGGGCGCATCGCCGCCCTCGCCGCGCACGGCACCCCGGCCGCCGAGGCCTGGACGGCCGACCGCACCATCGACGCCACCGGGAAGTACGTCATCCCGGGCGGAGTCGACGCGCACACCCACATGGAGCTGCCGTTCGGCGGCACCTTCGCATCCGACACCTTCGAGACGGGCACCCGGGCCGCCGCCTGGGGCGGCACCACCACGATCATCGACTTCGCGGTGCAGAGCGTCGGCCACTCCCTTCGCGAAGGCCTCGACACCTGGTACGCGAAGGCCGACGGCAACTGCGCGATCGACTACGGCTTCCACATGATCGTCTCCGACGTCAACGACGACACGTTGAAGGAGATGGATCTGCTGGTGGAGGAGGGTGTGACCTCCTTCAAGCAGTTCATGGCGTACCCGGGTGTCTTCTACAGCGACGACGGCCAGATCCTGCGCGCCATGCAGCGCTCCGCCGAGAACGGCGGGCTGATCATGATGCACGCCGAGAACGGCATCGCGATCGACGTCCTGGTGCAGCAGGCCCTCGCCCGGGGCGAGACGGACCCGAGGTACCACGGCGAGGTCCGCAAGGCGCTCCTCGAGGCCGAGGCCACCCATCGCGCCATCAAGCTCGCGCAGGTCGCGGGCGCCCCGCTGTACGTGGTGCACGTATCGGCGATGGAGGCGGTCGCCGAGCTGGCCAAGGCGCGCGACGAGGGACTGAACGTCTTCGGCGAGACTTGCCCCCAGTACCTGTTCCTGTCCACGGACAACCTCGCGGAGCCCGACTTCGAGGGTTCCAAGTACGTGTGCTCCACGCCGCTGCGGCCCAAGGAGCACCAGAAGTACCTGTGGCGCGGCCTCAGGACGAACGACCTCCAGGTCGTCTCCACCGACCACTGCCCGTTCTGCTTCGTCGGCCAGAAGGAGCTCGGCCGTGGCGACTTCTCGAAGATCCCCAACGGTCTGCCGGGCGTCGAGAACCGTATGGACCTGCTCCACCAGGCCGTCGTCGACGGGCACATCAGCCGCCGGCGGTGGATCGAGATCGCCTGCGCGACCCCGGCCCGGATGTTCGGCCTCTACCCGAAGAAGGGCACGATCGCGCCCGGCGCGGACGCGGACGTCGTCATCTACGACCCGCACGCCGAGCAGACCGTCTCGGCCGAGACGCACCACATGAACGTCGACTACTCGGCATACGAGGGGAAGCGGATCACCGGACGCGTCGAGACCGTGCTGTCCCGGGGCGAACTCGTCATCACCGAGCGGGAGTTCACCGGGCGTGCCGGGCACGGCGTCTACACCCCGCGCTCCACCTGTCAGTACCTCACCTGAGCACACTGAGCACTTAGGAGTGGCGCCATGGACTTCGGACTCGTCCTGCAGACCGACCCCCCTGCCTCCCGCGTCATCAGCCTGATGAAGCGCGCCGAGCGCAACGGCTTCACCTACGGCTGGACCTTCGACTCGGCCGTGCTGTGGCAGGAGCCCTTCGTCATCTACAGCCAGATCCTCGCCAACACCCAGAAGCTGACCGTCGGCCCGATGGTCACCAACCCCGGCACCCGCACCTGGGAGGTCACCGCCTCCACCTTCGCGACCCTCAACGACATGTACGGCAACCGCACCGTGTGCGGCATCGGGCGCGGCGACTCCGCGATGCGCGTCGCGGGCCGCAAGCCCAACACGCTGGCCCGGATCAGCGAGGCCATGAAGGTGATCAGGGCCCTCGGCTCCGGGCAGGAGGCCGACCTCGGCGGCACGGTCATCAGGTTCCCCTGGGCGAAGGAGGACGCGCACCTTCCCGTCTGGATGGCCGCGTACGGGCCGAAGGCGCTGAAGATGACCGGTGAGGAGGCCGACGGCTTCATCCTGCAGCTCGCCGACCCGTTCCTCACCGAGTGGATGGTGAAGGCCGTCAAGGACGCGGCGGCTGCGGCCGGCCGCGACCCTGCCGCGGTCAAGATCTGCGTCGCCGCACCCGCGTACGTCACCGAGGACGACTCCCCGGAGGCGCTCGCGCACGCCCGCGACCAGTGCCGCTGGTTCGGCGGCATGGTCGGCAACCACGTCGCCGACCTGGTGTCCAAGTACGGCTCGGACTCCGGCATGGTGCCGCACGAACTGACCGACTACATCAAGGCCCGCGAGGGCTACGACTACTCGCACCACGGGCGAGCCGACAACCCCGACACCGCCTTCGTGCCCGACGAGATCGTCGACCGGTTCTGTGTGATCGGGCCGGTCGGGAAGCACATCGAGAAGATGAAGGAGCTGCGGGAGCTGGGGGTCGATCAGTTCGCGGTGTACGACATGCACGATGCGCAGGAACGCGTCATCGACGCGTATGGATCTACGGTCATTCCGGCGATCCTCGCCGGGTGACCCGGTAGCCCGATCTTGGGAACCCCACTGTCGTCCCCTCCCCGCCGTCCCGGGGGAGGGGCACCGGCCACCCCCGCACGGCACGGCCTCTCCCTACACTCCTCACCGATTGGCCTGCTCATGACCGACACCGTCCCCACGGGCCCGCCACCACAGCCCGCCGCGCAGTACCCGGCCTCTCAGATCACGGCCGCCGACGGCCGCGTAGAGATAAGCCCCGGCGCCTACCCGGAACACAGCCCGTTCGCCAACGAGGATCTGCGGCCGGTGCCGCTTGCCGAGCGCAAGTGGACGACGTACAACTTCGCCGCCCTGTGGATCTCGATGGCCCACTGCATCCCCAGCTGGACCCTGGCGTCCGGTCTCGTGGCCCTCGGCATGGACTGGAAGCAGGCGGTCTTCACCATCGCCCTGGCCAACGTCATCGTGCTGCTGCCGATGCTGGCCACCGGGCATGCGGGCCCGAAGTACGGTATCCCGTTCCCGGTCCTCGCCCGCGCCTCCTTCGGTGTACGCGGCGCCAACATCCCGGCCCTGATCCGGGCCGGGGTCGCCTGCGGCTGGTTCGGCATCCAGACCTGGATCGGCGGCAGCGGCATCTTCGCCCTCGGCTCCAAGCTGACCGGCGGCGAGTGGGAGAAGGCCGGACAGATCGCGGGCAACCCGTGGCCGCTGTGGCTCTGCTTCATCCTCTTCTGGGCCCTGCAGCTCGCCATCATCTACCGGGGAATGGACTTCCTGCGCCACTTCGAGAACTGGGCCGCCCCGTTCGTCATCGCCGGCGCGTTGGTGCTGCTGATCTGGGTCGCCGTCAAGGCGGACGGCTTCGGCCACCTGCTCGACCAGCCCTCGAAGCTGGGCTGGGGCCCCGACTTCTGGACCGTCTTCTTCCCCTCCCTCATGGGCATGATCGGCTTCTGGTCGACCCTGTCGCTGAACATCCCCGACTTCACCCGCTTCGGCGCCGGGCAGCGCGCCCAGATCTGGGGACAGTCCCTGGGCCTGCCCACCACCATGACGCTCTTCGCCGTCCTCGCGGTGCTGGTCACCTCCGGTTCGGAGGTCGTCTACGGTGAGGCGATCTGGGACCCGGTGACGCTGGCGGCCAAGGCCGACAACGTCTTCGGTCTGGTGTACGCGCTGATCACGGTGCTGGTCGCCACCATCTCCGTGAACATCGCGGCCAACGTCGTCTCCCCGGCGTACGACCTCGCCAACCTCGCCCCGAAGCTCATCAACTTCCGTACGGGCGCGCTGATCACCGGCGTCATCGGTGTGCTGATCTTCCCATGGAAGCTGATCTCGACGCCCGAGTTCTACATCTTCACCTGGCTCGGTGTGGTCGGCGGTCTCCTCGGCACGGTGGCGGGCATCCTCATCGCCGACTACTGGATCGTGCGCCGCACCGTCCTGAACCTGGCCGACCTCTACAAGAGCGAGGGTCAGTACTGGTACTCCTCGGGCTTCAACTGGAGGGCGATCCTGGCCTTCCTGGTGGGCGGCCTGCTGGCGGTCGGCGGGTCCTACTCCACCGTCGACGCGAAGGGCGCGAAGCAGGGGCCCTTCCCGGTGGACGGTCTGATCCCGTTCCTCAAGCCGCTCGCGGACTACGGCTGGGCGATCGGTCTGGCGTCGGCGCTGGTGCTGTACGTGGTGCTGATGGCCGGACGAGGTCGGGAGCAGGCCGGAGTGTAGGGGCTTCGGCCGCCTTCGGCCGGCATCGACTGTGGAGGACGGTCAGCTCTTCTGGCCGTCCTCCAACGCGGCCACCGCGTCCTTGGCCGCTTTGATGGCGCCCTTGTTGATCTCGTCCGTACTGGGCGCCTTCTTCGTCTCGAAGTCGCTGCCGTTGTACGTGATCGCCACCAGTACGTTGGACGCGCGGGCGATCACCGCTCCCTCGCGGGTCTCCTGCTTGTCCTCGGTGGTGAGGTTCACGACGGAGTAGGCCGTGTCGCCGAGACCGGGGACCGCCCCGCCGCCGCTCTTCTCCGCGACACGGTCCTTGTACGCCTTCTGGGCCGCTGCATCGTCGTCCTTGATCTCGAAGGTGACGTCGAGCCAGCGGTAGTCGTAGCCCTTGAGCGCGTTCCAGGAGCAGGTGCGGCGCACCGACTTGTCGGTCGAGGACAGCTCCTTGCCCGCCGTCTTGGCACCGGGAACGAGCGACTTGAGCAGTTTTTCCGAAATGCTGCCGCAGGGTGCCGGAGGCGTACGGTACGTCTTCGCCGCCACCGAAGCCGCCGGCGCCGATGGCGATGCTCCGCCGCCCGACGACGCCTCGGTGTGCCCGTCGGATGCGGCGCCCGGGTCGGACGACCAGGCCCAGCCCGTGACGGCGAGGATTGCGACCGGCAGCAGGCGCGCGGTGAGAGTGAGCGGCAGAGGAAGAGGACGCACGTGTCACTTCTCAGGAGTTCGGCGGCAGAGGGGCAACCGCACTGAGGGCCCGGCCCACACTGCGGAGGGGACGACAGTTTCACACGAGTCTCTGTGCGGCGACAGGGGCGCCCGGCTTGTTCCATTCTCCGCGCCCTGCCGAGCCTCTCTTGATACGTACAGCCGTCCGACACGCCCTGCGCAGCACGCCCGCGAAACCAGTTGCGTGCCGTCACGCCTGTTCAGCAGCCTGGTCACATGACGCAACTGCCCTCCGTACGCGAAGAGATCCTCGCCTACTACGCCCAGGGCAAGGAGGACGCACGTCTCAGAAAGGGCGTCGGCCGACTTGAGTTCTGGCGCACCCGGGAAATCCTGCGGCGACACCTTCCCGAACCTCCCGCGCGCCTACTCGATGTCGGCGGCGGCACCGGCGTCCACGCGGAGTGGCTGGCCCGGGATGGGTACACGGTCGAGCTGATCGACCCCGTCCCGCTCCATGTGGAGCAGGCGGACCGGCTGCCGGGCGTCAGCGCCCGGCACGGAGACGCCCGCGCACTGCCGGCCGACGACGGCGCCTACGACGTGGTGCTGCTGCTCGGCCCCCTCTACCACCTGACCGAGCGGGCGGACCGGGTGCGTGCCCTCGCCGAGGCCCGCCGCACTGTCCGCCCAGGGGGACTGGTCGCCGCCGCCACCATCAACCGCTACGCGGGACTGCACGACGTGCTCCGCCAGGAGCGCTACTTCGACCCGCTCCAACGCGCCCGCACCGACGCCCACGCCACCGACGGACGACACGCCGCCGGCGGCGAGGACGCACTCTTCACCACCGCCTACTTCGCCGACCCGGCCGATGTCCCCGGCGAGTTCACCGACGCGGGACTCACGCCCGTCGGGCAGTACGGCCTGGAGGGCGCCGCCTGGCTGATGGGCGGCGTGGAGGAGTGGCTCGACGACGAGGACCGCCGCGAGGCCGTACTGGCGGCGGCACGCCACATCGAGTCGGAGCCGACCCTGCTGGGCATCAGCGGCCACCTGCTGAGTGTGGGTCGGCGCGCCTGACAGCGCAGGCGTCTCTGACTTCGACGGGCGAGAGATGGGATGGCGGGATGCGACGTGAAGTGCCGGAGGCCGTGGACCGGGGGCGGTATCCGCAGGCCGTGACACCGTGGGAGCTGAAAAGCTGGCGGGCGGCCGCGCTCGGGTGGGCTGAACAGGGGCTCGCCGCTCACGGCCTGCGGGAGACGGGGGAGCGCAAGGTGCGGCTGCGGCCGTGGTCCGTGCTGGTGCGGATGTCCGTCGGCGAGCACGACGCCGTGTGGTTCAAGGCGAATCCGCCCGCCAGCGCCTTCGAGGCAGCGCTGGGGAATGCGCTGGCCTCCTGGGTCCCGGACCATGTGCTGAGCCCGCTCGCCGTCGACGCCGAACAGGGCTGGTCGCTGCTCCCGGACGGCGGCACGCTGTTCGCCGACGTACTCGATGACGGGGCCGCCGGCCCGGGCGCCTGGGAAGAGATGCTGCGCCAGTACGCCGAGATGCAGCGCGCTCTCGTCCCCTGCGCAGGAAAGATCGAGAAGCTCGGCGTCCCCAGCGCGCGCACGGGGGAACTCTCCGGGATCTTCGACCGGATCACGGGGGAGAACACCGTGCTGGACGCCGGCGACCGCACGGCGTTGCGTGAGCTGCGACCTCGGTTGGTCGACTGGTGCGAGGAGCTCGCGAGCACGGGCGTCGCCGATTCGCTCGACCACTCCGACCTGCACGAAGCTCAGGTCTTCGCCCCGGAACCGGGCCGCTTCACCTTCTTCGACTGGGGCGACGCGTCCGTCTCCCATCCCTTCTGCAGCCTGCTGGTCACCGCACGCGTGGCCCGCGAGCGGTACGGACCCGAGGTGCTGCCGCGGCTACGGGACGCCTACCTGGAACCGTGGACGGAAGGCGGCCTCACAGCCCGGCAACTGCGGCGCGCGGCGAGTCTGGCATGCCGCCTCGCGGCGATCGGCCGGGCCTGCTCCTGGGACCGACTCTTTCCCGGATCAGTCGAGGGCGCCGGCGACGCACGGGACGCCGGGGAGCCCGGAGAAGTGGCGAGCGCGCGCTGGCTGCGCGAACTCCTCACCGACCTCCCGCTGTAGACCATGGCGGACATCGTCGTCGTCGGCGCCGGAATCGTCGGCTCCTCCGTGGCCTATCACCTGGCACGCCGGGGCGCGCCCATGACTCTGATCGACCAGGCACCGTCACCGGCCGCAGGAGTCACAGGCGCTTCCTTCGCGTGGATCGGTGGCTGCAGTGGTGACTGGCCGGGCGGTGCCGAGGACCTGCGCGGCTCGGTGCTCGCGGACTACCGGCGGCTCGAAGCCGAGCTGCCCGGAGTGGCGGTTCGCTGGACGGGCTCGCTGGTATGGAGCGACGGTTCGGTGCGGCCCGGGGAGGGCCCGCGGCCGGGGCCCGGCCAGTACGTGGTCGGACGCCGCGAGATCGCCGAGCTCGAACCGAACCTCCGTATCCCTCCCGAGCAGGCCGTCTACACGCCCACCGACGGCGGTGTCGATCCGGTCGCCATGACCGTGGCGCTCGTGGACGCCGCTCGCGCGCTCGGTGCGCGGGTGGTCCACGGCGCGCCTGTCACCTCCCTCGAGATCGTCGGCGGACGTGTCACAGGAGTGCTGTCCCCCGCGGGACTTCATCCGGCATCGACGGTGGTGCTCGCCGCCGGCACCGAGGTCAGGGCCCTGTGCGAGCCGCTGGGTGCGGCCCTGCCCATAGCGGTCTCTCCGGCCTTCTCCCTGCGCGTGGCGGCGCCGCCGGGACTGGTCAGGACCGTGCTCGCCGGCCCGCAGTTCGAGGCCCGGGAGTACCGCGACGGTCACCTCCTGATGACCACGGCTCACGGAGAAGGAAGGTCGAGCGCAGACTTGGACCGGCACGCACAGCGCACACTGGGGCGTCTGCGGTCAGCCTTCGACGACCTCGGTCCCGTCCGTCTGCTCGGGCACGGGGTGGGCAGGCGCCCCATGCCGGCGAACGGACCCCTCATCGGGCGGCTCACACCGGACGAGTCCGTCTACGTGGCCGTCATGCACTCGGCCGTGACCCTCGCCCCCACCGCCGGACGGCTGATCGCACACGAGCTCCTCACCGGTGAGTGCGTCCCCGAACTGCGACGCTGCCGACCCTGAGCCCGAGCCCGGCGAACAGGGCCGACGGCTGCGGAGGAAGGCCGCTGGTCACGTCACCAGCGGAATGTGATCGAACGGCAGGCCCACGCGGGCCGAACCGATGCGCTGGGCCAGCGGATCGGCCATGTTCGGCGCGACATGGCTCACGTAGGTCGCGCCGTCCCGGAAGTACCGCTGCATACGGGCTCCGTCACGGGCGTGCCGGGAGCCCGCCGTCCGGTAGAGGATGCCGTGGAGTGCCTCCCAGGCGAGCTGGCCGGCGGTGAGGAACACGGCCGCGAGCCGGTCGTCCTCGGCCATCGTGAAGGGCGCCTCGCCCGCGGTGTTGCGCCGGCAGACCTCCATGTACTCCTCGGCCGCACTGTGCAGGGCGGCCTCCGCCGTGGAGATCCTGGCGAGCGCCTGACCCAGGTAGCGCTGGTAGTCGGGCAGGTCGGCGCGGGTGCGTTCGGGGTCGGTGGCGAGCGGACGGCCCGAGATGATCGCCGCGTACTCGTCGGCGGCCGCATAGGCGGTGCCCACCATGAACGACGCCAGCTCGCCGTGGAAGAAGCTGGCCGCCCGGCCCGCGTACATGGGATTGCCGTGCAGCCGGGAACCGGGGGTGCCGCCCTCGACGGGCAGGTCCAGCAGGCTCGCCGGAACGGTCAGACGGGCGGGGATGCGGCCGTTGTCGATGCGGATGCTGTTGGAACCGGTGCCGCGCAGGCCGAGCGTGCCGTGCCAGTCGTCGACCACGGTCCACTCGGACCGCGGCGCCACGAAGAGCAGCAGCGGGCCAGGGGGATCGCCCTCCTTCTCGGGCGCGAGCAGGGTCTGGCCCACGTAGTGCGTGGAGTACGGCGCGCCGGACGAGTACGGCCAGGTGCCGTCGAGAACGTAGTGGTCGTCGCCGTCCGGCCGGGCGAAACCGATCGGCAGGACGGTGGACGCGGCACGGAACTCGCCGTCCGCGCCGAACACCTCCGTCTGGACGTCCTCGCCGAACAGCGAGGCGAACTGCAGCACATGGGCGGAGACCAGGGACAGCGCCCAGCCCGTCGACGGGCAGCCGCGGGAGATCTCGACGACGACGCGGAAGAACGTGGGCAGTCCGAACTCGTAGCCGCCGTAGCGGCGCGGCTGCAGGGTCCGGTAGAAACCGGCCCGCAGGAAGTCCTCGTGGGTGGCGGCCGGATAGCGGGTCAGCCGCTCGGTCTCCTGCTGGCGTTCCAGCAGGACGGGCCGCAGTGCGACGGCCCGCTCGACCAACTCGGCCTCGGTCAGGTCAGGTTCGGGGACCGGGAGGTGCGTACGGTCGGCGACGGTCATGCCCCCACGGTCGCCCGCGGGGTCCGGCCGGGACAAGGCGATCGTCGGACACTTCGGCGATCTCGGTTCCGCCGCCCCGAATCGACTGTGCGTGCGATGATCGACGCGTGGCTGCGATACGAGGGATACGGACATCGGTCCTGTTCGCCGTCGTCACCGCCCTGTCGGCGATCACGGCGAGCGGGTGCGGCCTGTCGGCCGAGCTGGATCGCGAACGGGATCCGGAGCGCGGGCCCGAGCCGTCCGTGACCTCGTCCGCGCCACCCACCGCGGCACGAACGCCCGCCCCGGTGCGGTCGCCAGGGCAGAGGCCGGGTTCGAGCGGGCGTGTCCAGGACGAGACGGGCTGTCCCACGTCAGGTGTGCGCATCTCGGCGGGCCCCGTGGACGGCGCCATGGGGCTGCGCGCCCAGACGGTGATGCTTACCAACTGCGGCAAGCGGCCGTACCGCCTGAACGGCTATCCGTCCGTCCGCGTCCTCGACGAGAACGGCAAGGTCATGGACGGCGTGAAGGCCGTACAGGGAACCGACTCCATCCCCATGGCCCCGCGGGACGAGCCGGAGCCTCGGCCGCTGACCCTGGAGCCCGGCGAGTCGGCGCAGACGAGCCTGCTGTGGCGCATGGGAGCGGGGGCCGGCGCGTATCTGCGGATCGCACCCAAGGCGGGTGGTGAACCCGTCACCGTACGGATGACGGAACCGCTCGACATCGGGCCCGAGCAGCAACTCGGCACGACGGCCTGGCACATGGCCGAGGACTGAGACGGCCGCGACGCCTCGTACATACGTGTCGGGGCAGGCGGCGCGGTGGTGAGCTTCGAAGCACACCACCGCGCCGCCCCCGGTCAGGCCTTGAGCACGCCGTCCAGCGCGCCCGACCTGGCCTCTTCGACCAGTGAGGCGAACTGGTCCGCGCTCATCTGCACCCGCTGCCCGAAGTCGTCCGTGAGGATGACACGGCGATCGGCGGGAGCGTTCGGGTCGACATACAGCTGCGGGCAGCCGCAGTTGCAGTTGCCGCAGAACGAGGCGATCGGCTCGAGGCCGTTGATGTCCGTCATGGTTCAACCTCCGTGTTGGTTCTGGTGATGTGGGATCCGAGGGCCCGGGGACCCGGCGCTCCCGCAGCCAGGGGATGCCGCGAACGGCGACCCCTGCCGGGGAGCGGACGGTATGGAACTCCCGGGCCTGGTGGCCGGGACCTCGGGCTTCGCCGCGTGCGGGCTGCCGGTACGCGACTCTGCCCGGCTGTGCGCCTCCGCCTGGCTACGCGATTCCGCCTGGCGCAGCAGCGCGGTCATGTCCTCGCGTGCCCGGGCCACCCGGGAACGCACGGTGCCGACGGGGCAGCCGACCGCGCCCGCGGCCTCCGCGTAGGGCAGACCGAGGAGCTGGGTGAGCACGAACGCCTCCCGGCGCGGTGCGTCCAGCGACCTCAGCAGGTCGAACAGCGCCACGCCGTCCTCGAACCCGGGAAGGCCACGGGCCTGCGTGCGCTCCGCCGCGGCCTGCCAGTCGCGGGTGTCGGCGATACGCGGACGTGCGGCGGCGGCGCGGTAGCGGTCGACGACGACGCGGCGGGCGATCGCCAGCAGCCAGGTGCGTGCGCACGACCGGCCCGCGAACCGGGGCAGGGCCGTGAGCGTCCGCAGATACGTCTCCTGGGTGAGATCGTCGGTGCCGTGCGGATCGCCACCGAGAAAGGCGACGTAGCGTCCCACGTCGCCGCGGGTGGCACGGACGAAACTCTCGAACGCCTCCGGGTCACCGTCCCGGGCGGCCAGCGCCCACGCAGTGACCTGCGCGTCGCTGTGCGCCCGGATCCGGCCGCGAGGAAGCCGTATCGGGGAAGGGGTCATCACAAAAGTCCTTCGCATGCGGACGGAACCGGCGCGAGGGCGCGATTCCGTCGGCGGGCGGCTCTCCAGGCACACGCCCACTCGGGGGCACGACGGAGAGCCACGGGATCTCAGGACCCGGCGCCCAGGCACACACGGACTCGAATGCGGACGAACGCCTCAAGTGCGAAGCGATCTCGAATGCCTCAAGCGCGAACTGATTTCGAGTGTCTCGAGTGCGAAGTGAACGCGCGCCGGTACTCCGGTACGTCACCGCTTCACCGGTCACCGGCCGTGGCCGGGACGGGTGGTGTCAGACGCAGACCGGACGTACCGGCGGACCCCTCCGCGGGACGGCGTGCTGCAGCAGCAGACGGCGCAACCATTGGCCGGCACGGCGGAACGGCCGTACGCGGGCAGGGCCCTGAGGCACTGCCACAGCCATGAACAGGCCGACAGCCAGCGCCAGAGGCGCGAACAGGAACGCCGTGAGGGCCCGGCCGAGGCGGAACGCCGCGGCCTCGCCCCGCCACAGCCACAGTCCGCACAGCAGCCCGGCCAGCGCGTGGGCCAGCACCATCCCGAGGGACGTGCCGTGACCGGCCGCCGTGTGCAGGTGACCCGACGCCATCGAGGCCGGGTCCATGGTGTGCTGCAGGTGGTGCATCTGCGCCATGCCCGTACTCGTGCCCGCGCCCATGGCCGTGTGCATACCGGCCATGTGATGCGCCGTCGACGGTGTGGCCCCAAGGCCCGTCGTCGCCGAGGACGAGAACAGGGTGAACGCCAGGTGCAACGCGATCTGGGTGACCACGGTCGCGCCGGTCACCACGGCGGCCCCGCGTTCGCGGCCCGTCAGGAACCAGGCGGCGAGGGCGACGGCGGCGAACGCGGACCCGACCACGCGGCCCGGCAGCGCCTCGCCGGACATCAGCGCATGCCCCAGACCCGTCGTCGCCACACACGCGCCCGCGAAGATCGCGGAGCGCGCGAGGCGGAAGCCGGGCCCGGTGGTCATGGCGGCCATCGTGCCATCCGCCTGGTCCGTACGCGCGGCAACGCGACGCATTCGGTCGGCCTGCGCGTCGCCGTAGCCGGCAATGCGCCTCCACGCGCCGGGCGGCGCCCCTGGCGCCTTGTCAGCGCGCTGCGGTCAGGTCGATGTGTGTAGCGCGCACACTTATGTCGCGCTGCGACATTCAAACTTCACAGGTTTCACTCATGCCTGCTGGCCGCACCCCTTGATCGCGGAATGTATGCGAAATACGTTCTGCGGTATTCCCGATCGCCGCGTCCCCCCTGTCGGAGGTCTGTTCACGTGCGTCGAACAGCCGTTTCATTGGCGGCAGTTGTCCTGGTTCTGTCCACAACGGCGGGCTGCGGCTCCCTGCAGTCCTCGGCGACCGAGGTCGGCGGGGAGCGCATGGCCGACGACCGCCCCGTACGCGACGGGGGCACCCTCACGGTCGCGCTCAACGCCGACCCCGACAAGCTCGATCCGTCGCTCGCACAGACGCTGGTGGGCCGCACGGTCTTCGCCGGCATGTGCGAGAAGCTCTACGACGTCGACGAAAAGGGCACCGTCGTCCCCCAGCTCGCCACCGCTCTGCCCAAGACCTCGCCCGACGGCCGTACGGTCACCTTCAGCGTCCGCAAGGACGCACGGTTCAGCGACGGCACGAAGCTCGACGCCGCCGCCGTCGTGACGTCGCTGCTGCGCCACCGCGACCTGCCGGGCTCCGCCCGCGCCACCGAACTCGCTCCGCTCGACAGCGCTGTGGCCACCGGCCGGTACACGGTGAAGCTGACCCTCAAGGAGTCGTACGTCCCGCTCACCGCCGTCCTCGCGGACCGCTCCGGCATGGTGATGTCGCCGAAGGCGCTCAAGACGTACGGCAAGAACTTCACCAACCATCCCTCCTGTGTCGGCCCGTTCCGCTTCGTGGAGCGCGTCGGCGGCGACCGCATCGTGCTCGCCAAGGACCCGAACTACTACGACGCCGACACGGTCCACCTCGACAAGGTGGTCTACAAGCCGATCCCCGACGGCAGCGTCCGCCTCGCCAATCTGCGCTCGGGCGACATCCAGGTCGGCGACCAGATGACGCCCGTCGACGTCCGGAGCGCTCTCACCGAGCCGGAGCTGCAGCTCTTCAACTCACCCTCGCTCGGCTACCAGGGCCTCGGCCTCAACGTGGGCAACGTCAAGGGCCTCGGCGAGAAGCCGGGTCCCGTCGACACGCCCCTCGCGCGCGACGCACGCGTGCGTGCCGCCTTCGAGCTCGCCATCGACCGCCGGCTGATCAACAAGGTCGTCTTCCAGGGCATGTACGAACCGGCCTGCGGACCGATCTCGCCCGAATCCGCCATCGCGCCCGGCGTCAAGGCGTCGCAGTGCCCTGAGCGGAACGTGGCCGAGGCGAAGCGGCTGCTGAAGGAGGCGGGCGTGAAGACCCCGGTGCGGCTCGAGCTCAAGATCTCCACCACACCTGAGCAGAACCGCGTCGGCCAGGTCATCCAGGCCATGACCAAGGAGGCCGGCTTCGACGTCACCCTGCGCCCCACCGAGTACGCGACGCTCCTCGAAGAGACCGACTCCGGCGACTACGACGCCTTCACCAGCGGCTGGTCGGGGCGGCTCGACCCGGACGGCAACATCGCCAGCTTCCTGAAGACCCGGGGTGCCATGAACTCCTACGGACTGTCCGACCCGAAGATCGACGACCTCATCGACCGGGGCCGGGCCGAGGCCGATCCGGCCGAACGCGCCCGCATCTACGACGAGTTGACGCGCCGCGTCAACGACCAGCACGCCCTCATCTACCTCTACCGGCAGAAGAACTACGTCGTCGCACGCAAGGACGTGGCAGGCGTCCGCGTCTACGGCGACGGCCTGGTCCGGGTCAGGAACGCGGGGTACGCGCGATGACGCTCACGCCACCCGCCGAGTCCACCACGCCGGGCGAGCCTCCGAAGTCCACCAGGCAGACGAAGCTCCTGGCCGCCATGAAGGCCCGTGCCCCACGGAACCCCATGGCCGCCTATCTGCTCAGGCGCCTCGGTCAGTCCGTCATCACCCTCTTCCTCGTCTCCGTCGTCGTCTTCGCCGGCATCCGGGCCCTGCCCGGCGACCCGGCGCTCGCCCTCGCGGGAGAGGAACGCAGCCCCGAGGCGCTCGCCGCGATCCGCGCCGAGTACGGACTCGACGACAACATCGTGATCCAGTACGGACGGTTCATCGGGCACGCCCTCACCGGAGACCTCGGGACGTCGTCGCGCACCGGGCTCCCCGTCTCCGACGCCATCGCCGCAGCACTGCCCGTCACGCTCGAACTCGCGTTCCTGTCCCTGCTGTTCGCCGTCGTCCTCGGCATCGGCGCGGGCGTCGTCGCTGCCGTCCGGCGCGGCAGGCCCGAGGAGTGGATCGCGAACGCCGTGGCGCTGCTCGGGCTCTCCGTGCCCAGCTTCTGGCTGGGCATCGTGCTCGTCCTCGCCTTCGCCATCGCTTTCCCGGTCTTCGCCGCATCCGGCTACGTACCGTTCGGCACGGACCCCCTCGACAACCTGCGCCGCATGGTGCTGCCGGCCGTCGTACTCGGCTCGGGCCTGGCTGCGGTCGTCATGCGGCAGACCAGGGCCGCCATGCTCGACTCGCTCTCCGCCGACTACATACGCACCGCCCGGGCCAAGGGGCTGTCGCGGCGCGAGATCATCGGCGGGCATGCGCTCAGGAACTCCCTGGTCACCGTGGTGACCGTGCTGGGCCTCCAGCTCGGCCACCTGATCTCCGGGGCCGTCGTCACCGAGCAGATCTTCGTCCTCCCGGGCTTCGGCAAGCTCACCATCGACGCCGTCTTCACCCGCGACTACGCGACCCTGCAGGGCGTGGTGCTGTGCACCTCCGCCGCCTACATCCTGATCAACCTGCTGGTCGACGTGGCCTATTCGGTCATCGACCCGCGTATCCGGCTCGGAGGTGCAGCCCGGTGACCACGGCAGCCGTCGTGACAGCGATACGGGACATGAGGACCCGGGGAACCGGCAGCGCCAAGCTGCGCGCCCTCCGCACGAACAAGCTTGCGGTGGCCGGCGGGGTGATCGCCGCGGTGTTCGTCCTCGCCGCCCTGCTCGCGCCTCTTGTCGCGCCCTACGACCCAGCTCAGCCCGACTTCGACAACGCACTGTCCGCGCCCGGCTGGGCGCACTGGCTCGGCACCGACGACCTCGGCCGCGACCAGCTCTCCCGTGTCGTCTACGGGGCCCGGGCGTCCATGCAGGTGGGCCTCCTGGCGGTGGCGCTCGCCTTCCTCGTCGGCGTACCCCTCGGCCTGCTCGCGGGCTACTACGGAAAGGCGGCGGACAGCGCCGTCTCGCGGCTCACCGACACCCTGCTCGCCTTCCCCTTCCTGGTCCTCGCCGTCGGGCTCGCCGCCGTCCTCGGGCCCTCACTCACCAACGCGACGATCGCCATCGGCATCTCGCAGATGCCCGCGGTCATCAGGATCATCCGCGCGGAGACGCTGCGCCTCGCGCACGCCGACTACGTGGCGGCGGCCGTCGCCAACGGCGGAGGCGACGGGACGGTGCTGCTGCGCCACATCCTGCCCAACGCCACCTCCGCGCTCATCGTCCAGGCGACCGTGGGCATTCCGACCGCGATCATCGGCGAGGCCATGCTCAGCTTCCTGGGCCTGGGCGTGCAGCCGCCCGACCCCTCGCTCGGCGTGATGCTGTCGAGCGCCCAGGCGTTCCTCGCGCCCGCGCCCTGGATGGCCGTCTTCCCCGGCCTCGCCATCGTCGCGGCGACCCTCGCGTTCAACCTGCTCGGCGACGGGCTGCGTGACGTCCTCGATCCCCGTGGAGGCACCCGATGAGTACCTCTGACGCCCCTCGGACCCGGACTCCCGACGCGCCTGCCGGCGCCGCGCCGGTGGCGCCCGAAGGCGCCGCGCTCAGCGTGCGGGACCTGTCGGTGTCCTTCCGGTCCGGTACGCGTACCGTGCACGCCGTCGACCATCTGTCGTACGACCTCGCCGCCGGTGAAGTCCTCGCCGTCGTGGGCGAGTCGGGGTGCGGAAAGTCGGTCGCCGCGATGGCCGTGACGGGGCTGCTGCCGCCCACCGCGCACATCACGGGATCGATCCGGCTCGCGGGACGAGAGCTCGCCGGCGCCGGCGAGAAGGAGCTGGGGCGGGTCCGCGGCAAGGACATCGCGATGATCTTCCAGGAGCCGATGACCTCGCTGAACCCGGTCCTCACCGTCGGACGGCAGATCGGCGAGGTGCTCCGCCGCCACCAGGGGCTGACGAAGAAGCAGGCACGCGCGCGTGCCGTCGAACTCCTCGACCTGGTGGGCATACCCGCGCCCCGGCAGCGCATCGACGAGTATCCGCACCAGCTCAGCGGCGGCATGCGGCAGCGCGTGATGATCGCCATCGGGGTCGCCTGCGACCCGGCCGTGCTCATCGCCGACGAGCCCACGACCGCCCTCGACGTCACCGTCCAGGCGGGCATCCTCGACGTCCTGCAGTCCCTGCGGGAACGCCTCGGCACGGCCGTCGTGCTCATCACCCACGACCTCGGGGTGGTGGCGGACATCGCCGACCGGGTCCTCGTGATGTACGCGGGACGGCCCGTCGAACAGGCCCCGGTGCATGAGCTGTTCGAGACGCCCCGGCACCCGTACACCCGCGGCCTGCTCGGCGCGGTGCTCAGGCCGGGCGTGGCCGTCGCGGAGGGTGCGGAGGCCGGGTCCGTCCTGGCCGTCACGTCCGGCGGAGGGGGCAAGCGGCGGCTTCCCGAGATCCCGGGCCTCGTGCCGAGCCTCGACGAACAACCCGACGCCTGCACCTTCGCCCCGCGCTGCGCCCGCGCGGACGATCAGTGCACATCGAGCCGTCCCGGCTTCAAGGCCGTCACGGCCGACGCGGGCGCCGACGCCGGGCACCGGGCGGCCTGCTGGCACCCGCACGACGTCGCGCTCCGGCGCATCACCGAGGAGGCCGGACAGTGACCACCGCGACCACGCAAACCGCCGATCCCTCCGACCTCGCCGAGGACACTGTGCAGCACCCCGTACTCGAACTCGTCGGCCTGGCACGGCACTTCAGCGGAGCCGGCGGCACCGTACGCGCCGCCGACGGCGTCACCCTGACCGTCGGCCGCGGCGAGGTCGTGGGCCTCGTCGGCGAGTCGGGCAGCGGCAAGTCCACCGTCGGACGCTGTGCCGTCCGCCTCGACGAGCCCACCGGCGGCACCGTGCGCGTCAACGGCACCGACATCACCCGGATGTCGAGGCGCGCCCTGCGTCCGCTGCGCAAGGACTTCCACCTCGTCTTCCAGGACCCCTCGTCGTCGCTCGACCCGCGTATGACCGTGGGGGCGATCATCGCCGAACCGCTGAGACTGCACGGGTTGGCCAGGGGCGAGGCGGCACGCGCGCGCGTGGCGGAACTCCTCGAGCAGGTCGGGCTGCGGCCCGAGCACGCCGACCGGCATCCGCACGAGCTCTCCGGCGGACAGCGGCAGCGCATCTCCATCGCCCGCGCCCTGTCCGTCGACCCGGACCTGCTCGTCGCCGACGAGCCGACCTCGGCGCTCGACGTCTCCGTACAGGCGTCGGTGCTCAACCTGCTCGCCGACCTGCAGCGCGACCGAGGCTTCGGCTGCCTGTTCATCACGCACGACCTCGCGGCCGTCGAGTACCTCGCCGACCGGATCGCCGTGATGTATCTCGGTCAGATCGTCGAACAGGCGCCGACGGCCGAGCTGTTCGCCGACCCCAAGCACCCGTACACCCAGGCGCTGCTGTCCGCGGCCCCCGTCCCGGACCCGGCCGAGCAGCGCTCGCGGCAGCGCATTGTGCTGAGCGGGGAACTCCCCAGCCCGCTCGACCCGCCGCCCGGCTGCCGCTTCCACACCCGCTGCCCGCTGGCCGTCGACCGCTGCCGCACCGAGGTTCCCGAGCTGCGCGTCCTGCCGGGCGGTGGCCGCGAGGTGTCCTGCCACCTGGTCGCGGACGACGGCAGCGCACCGGACGCGGCCGCACCTCCGCGGACGGACACGGCCGGTACGGGAACCGGCTTTCCCGCCGGAGCGCACTCTGCCGCCGGAGCCGGCTCTCCCCCCGAAACCGGCTCTCCTGTCGAAACCGGCTCTCCAGGCGGAGACTGACCCCTGCGTACGACCCCGAACACCCGCACATCCGCACACCACCGCACCACGCTAGGAGCTGCACTCTTGTTCACCACCCGGCCGACGCTCCAGGGCACCTTCGGCATGGTCTCCTCCACCCACTGGCTCGCCTCGCAGTCCGCGATGGCCGTGCTGGAGGGCGGCGGCAACGCGTACGACGCAGCGGTCGCCGCGGGCTTCGTCCTCCATGTCGTCGAGCCGCATCTCAACGGGCCCGCGGGCGAGGTGCCGATCATCCTCGCGCCCGCGGGCGGCGAGGTGCGGGTGCTGTGCGGCCAGGGCGTGGCCCCCGCCGGGGCCACTGTCGCGCACTACCGCTCGCTGGGACTGGACCTCGTCCCCGGCACCGGGCCGCTCGCCGCGGCCGTTCCCGGCGCCTTCGACGCGTGGATGCTGCTCCTGCGCGACCACGGCACGAAGTCGCTCGCCGACGTCCTCGCGTACGCCATCGGCTACGCCGAGGACGGGCACGCGCCCGTGGAGCGCGTCGGTGAGACCGTGGAGTCGGTCCGTGAGCTGTTCGAGACCGAGTGGACGTCGTCGGCGGAGGTGTACCTGCCGGGCGGCAGGGCGCCGCAGCCGGGGGAGCTGCTGCGCAACCCGGCGCTGGCCGCGACCTGGCGCCGGCTGATCGCCGAGGCGACCGAGGAGGGCGGCACCGACCGGATCGCGCAGATCGAGGCCGCACGGCGGATCTGGAGCCGTGGGTTCATCGCCGAGGCGCTCGTACGGCAGGCACAGCGCCCCACGATGGACACCAGCGGCACCCGGCACACCGGCACGCTCACCCTTGACGACCTGGCCTCCTGGTCCGCGTCGTACGAGGCGCCGGTGACGTACGACTGGCGCGGCTGGACGCTGTGCAAGGCGGGCGGCTGGAGCCAGGGGCCGGTCTTCCTGCAGCAGCTGGCCCTGCTTCCGCCTGAGCTGCCCGCATACGGCTCCGCCGAGTACGTGCATCTGCTCATCGAGGGCTGCAAGCTCGCGATGGCCGACCGCGAGGCCTGGTACGGGGACGCGGCGGAGGTGCCCGTCGACGAACTGCTGTCCGGCGACTACAACGAGCAGCGGCGCACCCTGATCGGCGCCAAGGCCTCGCACGAGCTGCGACCGGGAGGCCCGGGCGGACGGACGCCGAAGCTGTGCGCCCACGCGCGCGTGGTGGCCGCCGGGGACCCTGGCTCCGATCCGACGGGTGTCGCGGGGGCGGGCGTGGGCGAGCCCACCGTGGGCGGAAGCGGACCCTCGGCAGCGCCCGGTGCATCATCCGTGCCCGGCGAGCCCGCCGTCGCACCGGACGGCGGCACCCGCGGCGACACCTGCCACCTCGACATCGTCGACCGCTGGGGCAACATGATCGCGGCCACGCCCAGCGGCGGCTGGCTGCAGTCCAACCCCGTCGTGCCGGAGCTGGGCTTCCCGCTCGGCACCCGGCTGCAGATGGCGTGGCCGGAGGAGGGCCTGCCGAACTCGCTCACTCCCGGGCGCCGGCCCCGTACGACCCTGACTCCGTCCCTCGCCCTGAAGGACGGGGTGCCGGTGATGGCCTTCGGTACGCCCGGCGGCGACCAGCAGGACCAGTGGCAGGTCCACTTCTTCCTGTCGGTCGCGCTGCGCGAGCGGGTACGCGGCGGACTCGACCTCCAGGGTGCCATCGACGCCCCGAACTGGCACAACGACAGCTTCCCCAGCTCCTTCTACCCGCGCGGCATGCTCCCCGGCTCCGTCACCGTCGAGTCCCGCATGGACCCGGAGGTGGTCGAGGAGCTGAGGCGCCGGGGACATGAGGTGACGGTGGGGGACCCGTGGTCGGAGGGGCGCCTGTGTGCGGTGGCCAGGGACCCGGAGAGCGGGGTCCTGTCGGCGGCGGCCAATCCGCGGGGGATGCAGGGGTACGCGGTGGGACGCTGAGATCGTCCATGTGCCGGGTTCCGTGTACCGGGTTCCGTGACATTCACGGTGATTCCATCCCCGGTACACCGCCCTGGCGGGCGATGTCAGTGACGCGTGCTCTCATGGACGCATGATTGATGACTTTCTCGTCCACGGACTGACCGACGTCGAGGAGCTGGTCCGCAAGGCCGCCGCCGTCGAGATCGTGCCCCGCTTCCGGCAGCTCGCCGCGCACGAGATCGTCGAGAAGAACGGGCCGCACGACCTGGTGACGGTGGCCGACCGGCTGGCCGAGGAGTTCCTGACGTCAGCGCTCACCGAGCTGCTGCCGGGCTCCGTGGTCGTCGGCGAGGAGGCCGTGCACGCGGACCCGGCCACGTATGACGCCATCCGCGGCGAGGCGCCGGTGTGGATCGTCGACCCCGTCGACGGGACACGGCAGTTCGTGCACGGGGACCCCGGGTTCTGCACGCTCGTCGCGCTGGCGCTGGGTGGCCAGGTGCTGGCCTCGTGGACGTACGCGCCGGCGCTCGACGAGCTGGCCGTGGCGGTACGCGGGCAGGGCGCCGTGCTGAACGGCGTGCCGCTGCGGGCCGGTTCGCCCTCCGCGGGCCAGGTGCTTCACGTGGCCACGTCCCACCCCGACTACACCACGCCCGAGCAGAAGCAGGCCCTGGTCGGGCTGCGCGTGGACGGCGTGGACCCGCGCCCGTGCGGCTCGGCCGGCCTGGAGTATCTGGCCATCGCCCGCGGTGAGCTGGACGCCGTGGCCTTCTCCTGGGAGGCCGCTTGGGACCACGCCGCCGGGATACTGCTCGTCGAGGAGGCGGGCGGTGCGCATCTGACACGTGCGGGCGAGCCGTTCCGTATCACCGGCGGCAACGCGCTGCCGTTCACGGCCGCCCGGGACGCGGCCACGGCTCGCCGGGTGGCGGGGCTGCTGTCGGGCGGAGCCTGATCTGGGCGTCGGCCGTCGCTTCACCGAAGGCGAAGCGCACGGTGGTCACCTCCAGCTCTACCTCCGTGCCGACGGCAGGCCAGCCGGCGGGATCGCGTGGCAGCCACAGCATGTCGACGAAGCCGCCGACCGGCAGCCCCAGGTCGACGAAGAGGCCCGTGACGCCGGGCGGCCAGGGAGTCCGGGCGATCCTGCCGATCATGCGGGTGCCCGCAGGCAGCGGTCCGCTGTCGTAGGGCGGCGCCTCGCAGTGGCGGTACCAGCGGGCCTGCCGCCAGGCGGTGGTGAACTCCTCCTTCGTCACCGGTTCCGCATCCGGCGGCTCTTCCACAAGCCCCTCGGTCATGACGCCGTACACCGCTTCGTAGAGCTGCGCGCCCAGCAGGCCGAACTCATCGCGGACCTGGGCGAGTTCGGTGAGTGATGCAGCCGTCACGGGAACACGGGCCGGGCCCCTGAAGGAGATCTGGCGCGTCGGCCGGCCGTCTGCCGCGGCCTCGAACCAGTACGTGGTCTCGTCCTCGTCGGACCGGACGCGGAAGCGATGCACCACCATCCGGCCAAGGCTACCGACGGCCCGCCGGGCTGTCAGAGCCGCGGCATATCCTGTGGTTGCAGTGGCCGTCGGCTGACAAGGGAGTCCCAAGGTGCCGTCGATGCTCGATGCCGTCGTCGTGGGTGCGGGGCCGAACGGACTGACCGCTGCCGTCGAGCTGGCCCGCCGCGGCTTCTCCGTAGCCGTCTTCGAGGCGCGGGACACGGTCGGCGGGGGAGCGCGCACCGAGGAGCTCACGCTCCCCGGTTTCCGGCACGACCCCTGCTCCGCGGCCCACCCGCTCGGGATCAACTCGCCCGCGTTCCAGGCGATGCCCCTCGATCGGTACGGCCTGGAGTGGCTCCACGCCCCGCTGCCCATGGCACACCCCTTCCTCGACGGCACGGCCGCGGTGCTGTCGCGTTCCGTCGCCGAGACGGCCGCGTCGTTCGGGCCGCGCGACGCCGGGGCGTATCGCAGGCTCGTCGCCCCCTTCACCAGCAGGTGGGACACCCTCGCCCGCGACTTCATGTCGCTGCCGCTGACCGCGCTCCCGCGCGACCCCGTCACCCTCGCCCGCTTCGGCCTCGTGGGGCTGCCGCCCTCGACGTGGCTCATGCGCCGGTTCCGCGACGACCGGGCGAAAGCGCTTTTCTCCGGGCTGGTCGCCCATGTCATCGCGCCGCTCGACGGCATCGCCACCGGCGCCGTCGGCCTCGTCTTCGCGCTGGCGGCCCATGCGCGCGGCTGGCCGGTCGCGCGTGGCGGCTCCCAGTCGATCTCCGACGCCCTCACCGCGTATCTGAAGGACCTCGGCGGCCTGGTGCACACGGAGTACGAGGTCAAGCGGCTCGACGACCTGCCGCCCGCCCGCGCGTACGTCTTCGACACCTCGCCCGCCGCGCTCGCCCGGATCGCCGGCCTCGGGCGCGCCTACGAGCGGTACCGGTACGGCGCGAGCGTGTTCAAGATCGACTATGCGCTGGACGGGCCGGTGCCGTGGACCGCCGAGGAGCCGCGTCGCGCCGGGACGGTGCAGGTCGCGGCGAGCAGCCAGGAGATCGGGGCGGCCCTGCGGGCGGCCTCACGCGAGGGCCGGGCGCCCGACCCGCCGTTCCTGATCACCGTGCAGCCGAGCGTCGCGGACCCGTCGCGCGCACCCGCCGGCAAGCACGTCTTCTGGGCGTACGGCCATGTGCCGAACGGCTGGGACGGCGACCTGACCGACGCCGTCGAGCGGCAGCTGGAGCGGTTCGCGCCCGGCTTCCGGGACCGCGTCCTGGCGCGTGCCACGGCCGGTCCGCCCGAGCTGGCCGCGCGCAACCCGAACTACGTCGGCGGCGACATCGCCTGCGGCGCCGCCTCCGGCCTGCAGCTTCTGCTCCGCCCCAAACTGTCCCTGGCCCCTTACAACACCCCGCACCCGGCGATCTTCATCTGCTCGTCGGCGACACCGCCCGGGCCCGGAGTACACGGGATGTCCGGCCACAACGCGGCGAAGGCGGTGTGGCGGCGGCTGCGGCAGAGCGGCTGACGCACGCGCCCGCGCTGTCCGACGCGGGGGTCCGGCGGGCCAACGCTCTCCCGCGCCCTCGCAGACCTTGTGAAATCGGCAGGCCATACGGGTCAGAAGGCCTGCCCAGCCCCCGCCCGGCTCCGTACGATGGATGCTATGACCTCGATCACGCTGGTCCGGGGGGACATCACAGAGCAGACGGCCGATGCCATCGTCAACGCGGCGAACTCGTCACTGCTCGGCGGTGGGGGTGTCGACGGAGCGATCCACCGGCGAGGCGGCCCCAAGATCCTCGAGGAGTGCCGCAAGCTGCGCGCCTCCGTCTACGGCGGAGGTCTGCCCACCGGCCGGGCCGTCGCCACCACGGCGGGGAAGCTCAACGCCGGGCATGTGATCCACACCGTGGGTCCCGTCTGGTCCCCTGGCGAGGACCGTTCCGCACTGCTGGCCTCCTGTTACCGGCAGTCGCTGCGCATCGCCGCCGAGCTGGGCGCACGAACCGTCGCCTTCCCGGCGATCTCCACAGGAATCTACGGCTGGCCGATCGCCGACGGTGCGCGCATCGCCGTACGCACGGTGCGCGAGGCCGCCGCGCCGCCGGTCGAGGAGGTGCGGTTCGTCCTCTTCGACCAGGTGGCGTACGAAGCGTTCGAGGCGGCGCTGGAGGAGCCTGCCAAGCCGGCGAAGCACTGACGCGGCCGTTGCCCCGCCCCGGGCCCCGGCCCCGCGCGGCCGGCGGCCCGCTCGGAGCAGGCCTTGGCGCGCCCCCAGGCAGCGCAAGGTTGATGTCGGATTCCCGCCAGCCCGCACCCCTCGCCGTGCACCATCCTTGAGGCATGCACACCGACACCGAGCGCTGTCTGCGCGCCGTGCAGGCAAAGGACGCCCGCTTCGACGGATGGTTCTTCACCGCCGTACTGACCACGGGGATCTACTGCCGACCCAGCTGCCCGGTCGTGCCGCCCAAGCCGCAGAACATGACGTTCTACCCGTCCGCGGCCGCCTGCCAGCAGGCCGGCTTCCGCGCCTGCAAACGCTGCCGCCCCGACACCAGCCCCGGCTCCCCCGAGTGGAACCAGCGCGCCGACCTCGTCGCCCGCGCCATGCGGCTCATCGGTGACGGAGTCGTCGACCGCGAAGGCGTCCCCGGACTCGCCGGGCGCCTCGGCTACAGCACCCGGCAGATCGAGCGTCAGCTGCTCGCGGAGCTCGGCGCCGGGCCGCTCGCGCTCGCCCGGGCCCAGCGCGCCCAGACCGCCCGCCTGCTCATCGAGACGACCGAGCTCCCCATGGCGGACATCGCCTTCGCCGCCGGTTTCGCCTCGATCCGCACCTTCAACGACACCGTACGGGAGGTCTACGCGCTCTCCCCGAGCGAGCTGCGCACCCGTGCCCTGCGGACGAAGGGCACCGCGGGCACGAAGGGCACCCCCGGCGCGCTCACCCTGCGCCTGCCGTTCCGTGCCCCGCTCAACCCCGACAACCTCTTCGGCCACCTCGCCGCGACCGCCGTACCCGGCGTGGAGGAGTGGCGAGACGGCGCGTACCGGCGCACGCTGCGCCTCCCCTACGGGCACGGAATCGCCGCGCTCACCCCAACCCCCGACCACATCGGCTGCCGCCTCACCCTCACCGACCTGCGGGATCTGCCCGTCGCCATCAGCCGCTGCCGCCGCATGCTCGACCTCGACGCGGACCCGGTCGCCATCGACGACCTGCTCCGCACTGACCCGCTGCTCACACCGCTCGTCGACAAGGCGCCGGGCCGTCGCGTGCCGCGTACCGTCGACGAGGCCGAGTTCGCGGTGCGCGCGGTGCTCGGTCAGCAGGTCTCCACGGCCGCCGCACGCACCCACGCGGCCAGGCTGGTCATCGCCCACGGCGAGCCGGTCGACGACCCGGAGGGCGGCCTCTCCCACCTCTTCCCGTCACCCGAGGCGCTGGCCGGACTCGACCCCGAGTCGCTCGCGCTCCCGCGCAGCCGCCGCACCACGCTCACCACACTCGTACGGCAACTCGCCGGCGGAACCCTCCGCCTGGGCGCCGAGAGCGACTGGGACGAGGCCCGTGCACGGCTTGCCGCACTGCCCGGGTTCGGACCCTGGACCGTCGAGGCCATCGCCATGCGCGCCCTCGGCGACCCGGACGCCTTCCTCGCCACCGACCTCGGAATGCGCCGCGCCGCCCAGGAACTGGGCCTGCCGTCCACTCCGGCCGCACTCACCGCCCGCGCCGCGGCCTGGCGCCCATGGCGGGCCTACGCGGTCCAGTACCTGTGGGCCACCGACGACCACCCGATCAACTTCCTGCCCATGTAGGGCAGTTACGCAAAGGAAAGCACGAAGACATGTCACCACGTCAGCACCGTCAGCACACCGTCATGGACAGCCCCTACGGCCCGCTCACCCTCGTCCTCACCGACGGAGTCCTCTCCGGCCTCTACATGACCGGCCAGCGCCACCGCCCGCCCGAGGAGAGTTTCGGCGACCGCGACGACACGGCCTCGGCCTTCGCCGAGATCGCCACCCAGCTGAAGGCCTATTTCGCGGGCGAGCTGAAGGAGTTCACTCTCCCCCTCGACCTCCACGGAACGCCCTTCCAACGCACCGTCTGGGAGCAGCTGCGGGAGATCCCGTACGGCGAGACCCGCAGCTACGGCGAACTCGCCCAGGCTCTCGGCAACCCCAAGGCCTCCCGCGCGGTCGGCCTCGCCAACGGCCGCAACCCGGTCGGCATCATCGTGCCCTGCCACCGCGTGGTGGGCGCGGACGGGAGCCTTACCGGCTACGGCGGCGGCCTGGAGCGCAAGCAGCTGCTGCTGGACTTCGAGAGGGGGGCCGGGCTGTTCTGATCGCGGGCCGGGGGCTTGTCGCGGTCAGTGGTCCAGCCGCCGCAGCAGCTCCGGCAGCGCCGTCCCGATCGGTTCCCGTACGACCTCGTCCGCCCGGTCGTCGTACGGCGTCGGCTCGGCGTTGACGATGATCAGCCGGGCACCGTGATCGGCGGCGAGTCCTGCGAGCGCCGCGGCGGGCTGCACCTGCAGACTCGTCCCGACCGCGATGAACACCTGGCACGCCTTGGTGATGGCGACCGCCTGGCCGAGGACCTCCGGATCGAGCCGCTCGCCGAACATGACCGTCGCGGACTTCAGGATCCCGCCGCAGTCCGGGCACGACGGGTCCTCCTCACCCGCGGCGACTCGCGCGAGCGCGTCCTCCATCGAGGAGCGGGCGCCGCAACCGGTGCACATCACCGACCGCGCCGTCCCGTGCAGTTCGAGGACCTTGCGGTCCGGCAGCCCGGCGAGCTGGTGCAGCCCGTCCACGTTCTGCGTGATGACGCGCACCGGCACCCCGGAACGCTCCAGGTCGACCACCGCCCGGTGCGCGGCGTTCGGCTGTGCCTGCAGCGTCCGGTTCTTGCGCCGCATCTGCCAGGAACGGCGGCGGATCTCCGGGTCCGCCATGTAGTACTCGTACGTGACGAGCTTCTCGGCCTCCGGATCGCGCCGCCACAGCCCGTTCGGGCCGCGGTAGTCCGGGATGCCGGAATCCGTGGAGATACCGGCGCCGCTGAGGATGGCGACGAGAGGCTTGTTCATGCCGCTGAGCCTAGGCCCACAGCGGCGAACGCATATCCGGGGCTCCGCAGCTCCGGGTTCCGTACCGCGGCCGTCACGCCGCCGGCCGGCCGTTCTCCAGCTCCGCCGTGCCCGTGCCCTCCGCCAGTACGTCGAGCGCGGCGAGGACCCGGAGGCCCAGGGCGCCGTGGAGGTACTGCTGGATCTCGGCGCGCGGCACCAGCCGCCACGACAGCAGTTCCTCCTCCTGCAGCCGGATCGACTTGAGCTTCTCCTCGTTGAGCACGCCTCCGTCGTACACATAGGCCACGATCGGCGGGCGCCCCGTGCCCAGCACCCAGTCCACCGCGAGCAGCCGGCCGAGCTCGACGTCGAGGCCGATCTCCTCCAGCGTCTCGCGCCTGGCGCCCTGGCGCGGGCTCTCACCGGTGTCCGATTCGATGGTTCCGCCAGGCAGCGCCCAGCCATCCCGGTAGTTGGGTTCGACGACCAGCACGCGCCCCTCGGCGTCACGGAAGAGTGCGGCGGCGCCGGCGAGGACACGGGGCAGGCCGGCGATGTAGGTGGCGTAGTCAGGAGTGGTCACCAAGGAAGGGTAACCAGCGCCCCCGTCCCAGCTCGGCTCCGGACACCGTGCTTCAGACGGTCTGCGCCCTCGCCAACACCGCTGTTCGCTCCGCCAGTTGGCTGATGCGCGCCCCGTCGAAGCCGAACACGGCGCTGCGTACGGTGTCCTCCAAAGGGTCCTTCCACTGGGCCGGGATCGCGTCGGCGCCACACAGGACGCCCGCGACGGAGCCGGCGGTCGCGCCGTTGGAGTCGGTGTCGAGGCCGCCGCGCACCGTCAGCGCGATGGCGCGGGTGAAGTCGCCGCCGCCGTAGAGGAGCCCGGCGGTGATGACGGCGGCGTTCGGGATCGTGTGGATCCAGTTGAGGCCCGCGGTCTCCTCCTGGACCGCGTCGAGGGTGTCCTCCCAGCCGAGACGGGAGTCGTGCAGTGAGATGACACGGCGTACCGTCCGGGCGAGACGGCTGCTCGCCGGGATCACCATGAGCGCGGTGTCCATCGCGTCCCGGGCACTCGGCGCAGTGAACGCCGCGGACACCAGTGCCGCCGCCCACATCGCCCCGTACACGCCGTTGCCGGTGTGCGACAGCACCGCGTCGCGGCGGGCGAGCGACGCCGCACGGCGCGGGGCGCCGGGGCAGGTCCAGCCGAAGATGTCGGCGCGGATGAGCGCGCCGATCCACTCCTGGTAGGGATTGTCGTACGTCGCGGTCAGCGGCGGCTTGAGGCCGTTCGCCAGGTTGCGGTACGCGGCGCGCTCCGCGGTGAACGTCTGCAGATACGGCAGCCGCAGCAGCCACAGTTCGCCCACCTGCTCGGTGGTGAAGCCGAAGCCGTGGGTCTCCAGCAGGTGCAGGCCGAGGATCGCGTAGTCCACGTCGTCGTCCCGGCAGCTGCCGTGGATACGGCCCCGTACGCACGAGCGCCACTCGGGGCGCAGCGCGAACTCGTCGGACTCGGACACGGGTCCCGGAAGATAGCCGGTGAGCGGCAGGGCGCCCGCCCGCCTCAGATAGCCGTCGATGCGCTCGCGCGTCCAGTGGTCGCCCTGCTCGACCGGCTTTCCGAGCATGTTGCCCGCGATCCGGCCGAGCCAGCCGCCGAGGATCCGGTCGTCGAGCCGCGTGCCCACATCCGTGCCCACATGCACGTCCACAGTGGTCATGTCTCCGGTGTACCCATTCCCGGGTGCTTTCGCTCGGCCGGCGCCGTTCTGGGACGCACCCGGCCGTGGTACGTCCCGGAACCACCACGTGAGACGGCCCATGGGCAGCGGGCCCCACCTCCGGCTATGGTCGCAGCGGCGCGACTGCCTTGCTGAGCAGCAAGGCCCGGAAGCAAGGGGATGCAACGGTGGCGGACGCTGCATGGACGGCAGCGGGCAAGGCACAGCCGACGGGGCCGTCAGGACCGTCGGGAGGGTCCGGCCGGGTCGGACGCGTGCTGATAGCCGCAGACAAGTTCAAGGGGTCACTCACGGCCGTGGAGGTCGCCGAGCGGGTCACGGCCGGGCTGCGACGCGTCGCTCCGCGGGTCGAGGTCGAGGCGCTGCCCGTGGCCGACGGCGGCGACGGCACGGTCGCGGCCGCAGTCGCGGCCGGTTTCCAGCGCCGCGAGGTACGGGTCACCGGGCCGCTCGGCGACGAGGTCACGGCGGCGTACGCGCTGCGCGACGGGACCGCCGTGGTCGAGATGGCCGAGGCCAGCGGGCTCCAGCGGCTGCCCGGCGGCGTCTTCGCGCCGCTGACCGCGACGACGTACGGCTCCGGCGAGCTGATCCGCGCCGCGCTCGACGCGGGCGCCCGCACCATCGTGTTCGGCGTCGGCGGCAGCGCCACCACGGACGGCGGCGCCGGCATGCTGGCCGCGCTCGGGGCGCGGTTCCTGGACGCCGACGGCGAGCCCGTCGCGCCGGGCGGCGGGTCCCTGCGGGGGCTGGCCTCCGCGGATCTGTCGGGCCTCGACCCGCGTCTCGCCGATGTCGACGTGGTGCTCGCCAGCGACGTCGACAACCCGCTGACCGGGCCCACGGGGGCGGCCGCCGTGTACGGGCCGCAGAAGGGGGCGAGCCCGGAGGACGTGGCGACGCTCGACGCCGCGCTCGGCCACTATGCGAAGGTCCTGGAGAACGCGATCGGGCCGCTGGCTGCGGAGTACGCGCAGTCGCCGGGGGCGGGGGCCGCGGGCGGCATCGGATACGGCGCTCTCGTCGGGCTGGGCGCGCGTTTCCGGCCCGGTATCGAGGTCATGCTGGACGTGCTGGGCTTCGCGCCCGCGCTGGAGCGGGCTTCCCTGGTCATCACGGGCGAGGGATCGCTGGACGAGCAGACCCTGCACGGCAAGGCCCCGGCGGGCGTCGCTGCGGCGGCCCGCGCGGCGGGCAAGGAGGTGGTGGCGGTCTGCGGCCGCCTCGCGCTCCGGCCCGAGGCGCTGGGGAAGGCGGGCATCCGCCGGGCGTACGCGCTGACGGACGTCGAACCCGACGTCGCCCGCTGCATCGCGGAGGCGGGGCCGATCCTGGAGACGGTGGCGGAGCGGATCGGGCGGGACTTCCTGGCCTGAGGCACCTTTGGCGCCCAAAAACGGGTGTGGCCCGAGCCAGAAGGCTCGGGCCACACCCGTCCGCGTACCGCCGGAGGCTACGGCAGCTGCGCCGCCCGCGCCTCCCGCCGATTGTCCCGGAAGTTGTTCACCCTGCGCGCCGTGGCGAACAGGGGAATCACCGCTCCGAGGACCAGCTGCAGCGAGCAGCCGGTCTGCAGAAGCAGCTGGCCGCCCGGCGCGTCGAACGCCCAGGCCGTCAGCAGCCCCATGCTGAGGACGATCCAGGCGAGCATCGCCACCGCGAGCCGCCCCCGCGGCTTCGGGTACTCGACCCGGCTCACCATCAGCCACGCCGTGCCGAGGATCGCCAGCAGCGTGGCGAAGAACGGCAGCTCGAGCAGCACGATCGAGACGACCGTCAGCGCGCCGAACGGCGACGGCATCCCCTGGAACATGCCGTCCTTCATCGTCACGCACGAGAATCTCGCAAGGCGCAGGACGACGGCCAGGAGCACGACGATCGCGCCGAGCGCCGCCACCCGCTGGTGCGCGTCGTCCGCGACCATGCCGTAGACGAGGACGAAGTACGCGGGCGCCAGGCCGAAGCTGATCAGGTCGGACAGGTTGTCCAGCTCCGCACCCATCGGCGACGAGCGGAGCTTGCGGGCCACGAGTCCGTCGAACAGGTCGAAGACCGCCGCACACAGCATGAGGATCACGGCCGTGGCCGCGCTGTGCCGGGCCATGCCCGACTCCTGGCTGCCCGTGAGGTGCGGGATCAGGATGCCGGTGGTGGTGAAGTACACCGCCATGAAGCCGCACGTGGCATTGCCGAGCGTGAGGGTGTCCGCTATTGACAGGCGCAGCGACAGCGGCATCTCTTCCACGTCGTCGTCGACCTCGTCGGCCTCCGGCACCCAGCTGGCCTTCGTATCAGGATCAATCACGGTCAATGCGAGTCACCCCAGCCACGGTCTTCTGGCCGACCTCGACCGCGACCTCGACGCCCTCGGGGAGGTAGATGTCGACGCGCGAGCCGAAGCGGATCAGGCCGATCCGGTCGCCCTGCTCGACCTTGGTGCCCTGCGGGATGTAGGGGACGATGCGGCGGGCGACCGCACCCGCGATCTGCACCATCTCGATGTCGCCGAGCTCGGTGTCGAAGTGCCAGACGACGCGCTCGTTGTTCTCGCTCTCCTTGTTGAACGCCGGCACGAACCCACCCGGGATGTGCTCGACCGACGTCACCGTGCCCGCGAGGGGAGCGCGGTTCACGTGCACGTTCAGCGGGCTCATGAAGATCGCGACGCGGGTGCGTCCGTCCTTCCACGGCATGATGCTCTGCACCACGCCGTCGGCCGGGGAAATGACGCGGCCCGGAGCGATCTCACGCTCCGGGTCGCGGAAGAACCACAGCATGCCCGCCGCGAGAGCGGTGGCGGGCACGGCGACGGCGGCCGCGGCCTTGGAGCGGCGGGACCGGGCCAGGCTCAGGGCAGCGGTGGCGACGGTCGGCAGGAGCCACGGCGATGCTCCGCGCGCAAGACGTACGCCAACGAGGCTGTCGCGAGGTGCAGAGGTTTGGCTGTGGGGCATGGATGACCTTCGTAGCGGATGGTGCCGCGCTGTTGACAGGGGGACGGCGGCTTTCCGGGATCGTATCGGTAGCGGGCCACAACTGGGCAAGCCACGATGTCGAGTCGACGGCCGAAGTGAGCTGACGGGGTGTGATCTTCTTCTCGAAGAAAACACCCCTTACTCGGACATCTAACCCTGGAACCGATACTCTTCGAGCAGCCTACGCCCGATGATCATTTTCTGAATCTCAGCAGTGCCTTCGCCGATCAGCAACATCGGCGCCTCCCGGTAGAGGCGCTCGATCTCGTACTCCTTCGAGAAGCCGTAGCCGCCGTGGATCCTGAAGGCGTCCTCCACGACCTCCTTGCAGTACTCGGAGGCGAGGTACTTCGCCATCCCTGCCTCGAGGTCGTTTCGTTCCCCAGAGTCCTTTTTGCGAGCTGCGTTCACCATCATGGCATGGGCCGCCTCGACCTTGGTAGCCATCTCGGCCAGCTTGAACTGGATGGCCTGGTGCTGGGCGATGGGCTTTCCGAACGTGTGCCGTTGCTGTGCGTAAGCAACGCCCAGCTCGAACGCACGCTGAGCGACGCCGCAGCCACGTGCCGCGACGTTCACCCGGCCGACCTCGACTCCGTCCATCATTTGGTAAAAACCTCGGCCCGTGGTGCCGCCGAGCACCCGATTGGCCGGAATACGCAGTCCGTCCATGATGAGCTCGGTGGTGTCGACGCCCTTGTAGCCCATCTTGTCGATCTTGCCGGGGATGGTGAGGCCGGGGCGGACCTCTCCGAAACCGGGCTCCTTCTCGACCAGGAAGGTCGTCATCGACTTGTGCGGGGCCGTGCCCTCCGGGTGGCCTTCGTCACTCTTGCAGAGGACCGCCACCAGGGTGGACGTTCCGCCGTTCGTGAGCCACATCTTCTGGCCGTTGAGGACGAAGTCGTCGCCGTCCCGCGTCGCCTTCGACGTGATCGCCGAGACGTCCGAGCCGAGGCCCGGCTCCGACATCGAGAACGCGCCGCGCACCTCACCCGCCGCCATCCGCGGCAGGAAGTACTCCTTCTGCTCCTGCGTGCCGTGCTGCTTGAGCATGTACGCCACGATGAAGTGGGTGTTGATGATGCCGGAGACGGACATCCAGCCACGCGCTATCTCCTCCACGCACAGCGCGTAGGTGAGCAGCGACTCGCCCAGGCCTCCGTACTCCTCGGGGATCATCAGGCCGAAGAGGCCCAGTTCCTTGAGGCCGTCGACGATGGCTTGCGGGTACTCGTCGCGGTGCTCCAGCTCGGTGGCGACCGGAAGGATCTCCTTGTCCACGAAGTCGCGGACGGTGGAGAGGATCTCCTGCTGGATGTCGGTCAGACCGGCGGTCTGGGCGAGTCGGCTCATGGCTTACTTCTCCTGTGACTTCAGCTCGGGGCGGCCGGGCTGCTCGCCGCCGCGCTCCTTGATGTACGTCTCGGTGGGGACCATCACCTTGCGGCGGAACACGCACACCAGCGTGCCGTCCTGCTTGTAGCCCTTGGTCTCGACGTAGACGATGCCGCGGTCGTCCTTGGACTTGGACGGCCACTTGTCGAGGACGGTCGTCTCGCCGTAGATCGTGTCGCCGTGGAACGTCGGCGCCACATGCTTGAGCGACTCGATCTCCAGGTTGGCGATCGCCTTGCCGGAGATGTCCGGGACGGACATGCCGAGCAGCAGCGAGTAGATGTAGTTCCCGACGACGACGTTCCTGCCGAAGTCCGTCGTCTTCCCCGCATAGTTCGTGTCCATGTGGAGCGGGTGGTGGTTCATGGTCAGCAGACAGAAGAGGTGGTCGTCGTACTCGGTGACCGTCTTCCCGGGCCAGTGCTTGTAGACCGCCCCGACCTCGAACTCCTCGTAGGTGCGTCCGAACTGCATGATCCTTACGCCTCCGGGGCCTCGAACTTGGAGGTGCGCTGCATGCCCGCCGCGCGACCCTTGCCCGCGATGACCAGCGCCATCTTGCGGCTCGCCTCGTCGATCATCTCGTCGCCGAGCATCGCGGAGCCCTTCTTGCCGCCGGCCTCGGACGTGCACCACTCGTATGCGTCAAGGATCAGCTCGGCGTGGTCGTAGTCCTCCTGCGAGGGCGAGAAGACCTCGTTGGCCGCGTCGACCTGGCCCGGGTGGAGTACCCACTTGCCGTCGAAGCCGAGGGCCGCGGCACGGCCGGCGACCTCGCGGAAGCCGTCCACGTTCTTGATCTGCAGGTAGGGGCCGTCGATGGCCTGGAGGTTGTTGGCGCGGGCGGCCATCAGGATCTTCATCAGGATGTAGTGGTAGGCGTCCGCCGGGTAGCCGGGCGGCTGCTCGCCCACGACCAGGGACTTCATGTTGATGGACGCCATGAAGTCGGCCGGGCCGAAGATGATCGTCTCGATGCGCTGCGACGCCGTGGCGATCTCGTTGACGTTGTTCAGGCCCTGGGCGTTCTCGATCTGCGCCTCGATGCCGATCTTGCCGACCTCGAAGCCCATCGTCTTCTCGATCTGGGTCAGGAGCAGGTCCAGGGCGACGATCTGCTGGGCGTCCTGCACCTTCGGCAGCATGATGCAGTCGAGGTTCTGGCCCGCGCCCTCCACGACCGTGACGACGTCGCGGTACGTCCAGTGGGTGGTCCAGTCGTTGACGCGCACGACCCGGGTCTTGCCGGTCCAGTCGCCCTCGTTCAGGAACTTCACGATGGTGTGCCGGGCCTCGGGCTTGGCGAGCGGCGCGCAGGCGTCCTCCAGGTCCAGGAAGACCTGGTCGGCCGGCAGGCCCTGGGCCTTCTCCAGGAACCGGGGGTTGCTTCCCGGCACCGCGAGACACGAGCGGCGGGGGCGCAGCCGGTTCACGGGCGCGGCAGGCGTGGTCATGCGGGGACCTCCAGAGGGTCGAGCTTGTTGGCTGTGCGGATCTCGTCGACGATACGGCCGATGATCTCCGTGATACCGAAGTCCTTCGGAGTGAAGACGGCGGCGACACCCGCGCGCTTCAGTTCCTCGGCGTCGCTGTTGGGGATGATGCCCCCGACGATCACGGGGATGTCGGAGGCGCCGGCCTCGCGGAGCCGGTCGAGGACGTCCGGGACGAGCTGCGCGTGCGACCCGGAGAGGATCGACAGGCCCACGCAGTGCACGTCCTCGGCGAGCGCGGCGGACACGATCTGCTCGGGCGTCAGCCGTATGCCCTGGTAGACCACCTCGAACCCGGCGTCGCGGGCGCGCACGGCGATCTGCTCGGCGCCGTTCGAGTGGCCGTCCAGGCCGGGCTTGCCGACCAGCAGACGCAGCTTGCCGGTGCCGAGGTCCTCGGCGGTCCGCGCGACCTTCCGGCGCACGTCGGCGAGCGGAGTGCCCTCCTCGGCGGCGACCGCGACGGGAGCGGACGAGACGCCGGTGGGCGCCCGGTACTCGCCGAACACCTCGCGCAGCGCGCCGGCCCATTCGCCGGTCGTCACCCCGGCGCGGGCGCACTCCAGCGTGGCCGCCATCAGGTTGGCCTCCGTGGCCGCGGCCTCCTTCAGCTTCTCCAGCGCCTTGCACGGGCGCGGGTGGTTGAAGGGCGGCTGGTAGCGGGTGTCGCGCCAGTTCTGCAGGGCCGACACGACACGGGCCTCGACCGCCGGGTCGACCGTCATGATCGCCGTGTCCAGATCGGCGGTCAACGGGTTCGGCTCGGTCGACTTGAAGCAGTTGACGCCGACGATCTTCTCCTGGCCCGCCTCGATCCGCGCCCGCCGCTCCGCGTGCGAGGCGACCAGGTGCGACTTGAGGTACCCCGACTCGACGGCGGCCATCGCGCCGCCCATCTCCTGGATCCGCTCCATCTCGGCGAGCGACTCCTCGACCAGGGCGCTCACCTTGGCCTCGATGACGTGCGACCCGTCGAAGATGTCCTCGTACTCGAGCAGATCGCTCTCGTGCGCCAGGACCTGCTGGATACGCAGCGACCACTGCTGGTCCCAGGGCCGGGGCAGGCCCAGCGCCTCGTTCCAGGCCGGGAGCTGCACGGCACGCGCGCGTGCGTCCTTGGAGAGGGTCACGGCCAGCATCTCGAGCACGATGCGCTGGACGTTGTTCTCCGGCTGCGCCTCGGTAAGACCGAGCGAGTTGACCTGGACGCCGTAGCGGAAGCGGCGCTGCTTGGGGTCCTCGATCCCGTAGCGCTCCTTCGTCACCTTGTCCCAGATACGGGTGAAGGCCCGCATCTTGCACATCTCCTCGATGAAGCGGACGCCCGCGTTCACGAAGAAGGAGATCCGCGCGACGACGTCGCCCATCCGCTCCTGCGGCACCTGTCCCGAGTCACGCACCGCGTCGAGCACGGCGATCGCGGTCGACATCGCGTACGCGATCTCCTGCACCGGCGTGGCCCCGGCCTCCTGCAGGTGGTAGCTGCAGATGTTGATCGGGTTCCACTTGGGCATGTGGCTGACCGTGTACGCGATCATGTCGGTGGTCAGGCGCAGGCTCGGGCCCGGCGGGAAGACATGCGTCCCGCGCGACAGGTACTCCTTGACGATGTCGTTCTGCGTCGTCCCCTGGAGCTTGGTGATGTCCGCGCCCTGCTCCTCCGCGACGACCTGGTAGAGCGCCAGCAGCCACATGGCGGTGGCGTTGATGGTCATCGAGGTGTTCATCTGCTCCAGCGGGATGTCCTGGAACAGCCGGCGCATGTCACCGAGGTGCGAGACCGGGACCCCGACCCGGCCCACCTCGCCGCGGGCGAGGATGTGGTCGGGGTCGTAGCCGGTCTGCGTCGGCAGGTCGAACGCGACCGACAGACCGGTCTGGCCCTTGGCGAGGTTGCGCCGGTACAGCTCGTTCGACGCCTCGGCCGTGGAGTGACCGGCGTACGTGCGCATGAGCCACGGCCGGTCCCTTTCCTTTTGCGCCTGGGGCTGAGGGCGCTTTGTGCCGGTGTCGACGTTCCTCAGCCCGCGGTCGCTGCGCTCCCTTGTCTTCGTCTCTTTCGCTGTGCCGATCAGCGGCTCCGCCGCGGGCGGCGCGCCCTCAGTCCCAGGCGCTGTCTGGCGCTCAGTCATTGATGTACCTCCGGCCTCAGATGTTCCGGAAGCGGTTGATGGCGTCGATGTGCTGGGCGCGCATCTCGTGGTCGCGCACGCCCAGGCCCTCCGCGGGGGACAGGCAGAGCACGCCGACCTTGCCCTGGTGGAGGTTGCGGTGCACGTCGTACGCCGCCTGCCCGGTCTCCTCCAGCGTGTACGTCTTGGAGAGCGTCGGGTGGATCTTGCCCTTGGCGATGAGGCGGTTGGCCTCCCAGGCCTCACGGTAGTTCGCGAAGTGCGAGCCGATGATCCGCTTCAGGGACATCCACAGGTAGCGGTTGTCGTACTCGTGGTTGTAGCCGGACGTCGAGGCGCAGGTGACGATCGTGCCGCCCTTGCGCGTGACGTAGACGGAGGCGCCGAAGGTCTCGCGGCCGGGGTGTTCGAAGACGATGTCGACGTCCTCGCCGCCGGTCAGCTCGCGGATGCGCTTGCCGAAGCGCTTCCACTCCTTGGGGTCCTGGGTGTGCTCGTCCTTCCAGAACTTGTAGTCCTCGGCATTGCGGTCGATGATCGCCTCCGCGCCCATCGAGCGGCATATCTCGGCCTTCTGCGGGCTCGAGACCACACAGATGGGGTTGGCGCCGCCGGCCAGCGCGAACTGGGTGGCGTACGAGCCGAGGCCGCCGCTCGCGCCCCAGATGAGGACGTTGTCGCCCTGCTTCATGTCCGCGCCGTTGCGCGAGACGAGCTGGCGGTACGCGGTGGAGTTCACCAGACCCGGCGCCGCGGCCTCCTCCCAGCTGAGGTGGGCGGGCTTGGGCATGAGCTGGTTGGACTTGACGAGCGCGATCTCCGCCAGGCCGCCGAAGTTGGTCTCGAAGCCCCAGATGCGCTGCTCGGGGTCGAGCATCGTGTCGTTGTGGCCGTCCGAGGACTCCAGTTCGACGGAGAGGCAGTGGGCGACGACCTCGTCACCGGGCTGCCAGGCGTTCACGCCCGGGCCGGTGCGCAGGACGACGCCCGCGAGGTCGGAGCCGATGATGTGGTACGGCAGGTCGTGCCGCTTGGTGAGCTCGCTGAGCTTGCCGTAGCGCTCCAGGAAGCCGAAGGTCGACAGCGGCTCGAAGATCGAGGTCCACACCGAGTTGTAGTTGACCGAGCTCGCCATGACGGCGACCAGGGCTTCGCCCGGGCCCAGCTCGGGGACGGGGACCTCGTCGACGTGGAGCGACTTGCGCGGGTCCTTGTCGCGCGTGGAGAGCCCGGCGAACATCTCCGTCTCGTCCTTGTGCACGGTGACCGCGCGGTACGACTCGGGGATGGGCAGGGCCGCGAAGTCGGCGGCCGTGACTGCGGCGGAGCCGCTGTTCGATGCTGACTGCGATTGGATCGCGTCCAGGATTTCCTTCATCACGGTGTGGCCTCCGGCGGATGGGGTCTCCCCTGCTCGAGCTGTGTCGAGAGCTTGGGGGAAGCTTCTGGGGAGCGCTGAGGGAAACGTCGGGTGGAGCTGTGGGGTGAGGTGCCGTCGGTTCGGCGGAGGTGGTGCTTCGGCAGCGCTTTGTGGCGCGGGAGGTTGCCTGTGACGCAGGCGTCCGGGCGCGCTCGCCGTGTGGCTTGCGGGGACAGCCGACGTACGGAGGTGCTCTGCACGCCGGCCGCCCGGACACCTTCAACGTATGGCACGGCGTGCCAGGCCGCAAGACACTGCGTGCCAACAATTTCTCTCACTTGTCATCTGCTGGTAACAGATGAGCGATGATCGATCAGATGGGCCCTCTGCGGGCCCGCTACCTGCTGCTTTGTTCGCCGCGGCGGCGGGCTGCCAGCCCCGCTGTGGGCAATCGTGCCTCCCCCAGTGCCCTAAGGGCCTGAGAGGTACCCCCAGGGCGGCACGGGTGGGCACAGCGGCACCCCTGCGACGCAGGGCACCCCGTGCCACCTCCGGGCGACCGAGTCTGAGGGGCGCCCGCCGTCGTGGGTTGTGCCCACCCGTTCCGCCCCAGCGGAACGACTGCCCACAACGGTGCGGAAACGGGAACGGCCCCCTCCGCGGGGCGTCCGCGGAGGGGGCCGGAGCAGGAAGTGCTAGCGCGCCCGCAAAGCCTCTTCGATCGTTCGCATGACCTCGTCCAGCGGCGCATCCGTGCGCGCCACCGCGACCAGGACGTCCCCGCCGGTGGCCACGGTCGCCGGCGCGGCCGTGTGGGCGCCGGAGATGCGCCCGGCCCCGATCCCCGTGCCGAAGGTCTTGCGGACGATGGCGAAGGCGTGGTCCAGCTGGGCCTCCACATCGCCCTGGCCGTCGGCCCGAAGCCAGCGCCGCAGTACGTGGTTGTGGGCCGTGACCACGGCCGACGCGGCGACCTCGGCGAGCAGCGGGTCGTCGTTGGCGTCGTCGTCGTGGGCGTGCTCGTCGAAGTGGCCCAGGAGGTAACGGGTGAAGAGGCGCTCGTAACGGGCCACCGAGGCGATCTCCGCCTCGCGCAGCGTCGGGACCTCGCGGGTGAGCTTGTAGCGGGCCACGGAGATCTCCGGCTGGGCCGAGTACATCCGCATGACTTCCTTGATGCCGCGGCAGACCGTGTCGAGCGGGTGCTCGTGCGGCGGCGCCGCGTTCAGCACCGCCTCCGCCCTGATCAGGGTGTCGTCGTGGTCCGCGAAGATCGCTTCTTCCTTGGAGCGGAAGTGCCGGAAGAAGGTCCGGCGGGCGACCCCGGCCTGGGCTGCGATCTCGTCGACGGTGGTCGCCTCGTACCCCTTCGTCGCGAACAGCTCCATGGCCGCGGCAGCCAGTTCTCGGCGCATCTTGAGCCGTTGGGCGGCGGCGCGACTGCCGGCGGCACTTTCCGGAGCGTCGGGCGCGGTCGACGTACGGGAGGACTTGGCGGGCTGGGACATGCCCCGAACGTACTGCATCCGTGCACCGGAACGCGCACGACCGGGGCTCCCCCCGCCCGGAGCGGGGAGAGCGTTTCCGGGGGGATCGAGCAGTCCGCCCCAGTCGGCGCGCTCCCCGGTCCGGTCCTCGGGTGCCTCAGCGCCGTGCATATTCGCGGAAGCCGCGGCCCGTCTTGCGGCCGAGGCAGCCCGCGGCCACCAGGTGCTCGAGCAGCGGCGCGGGGGCGAGTCCCGGGTCGCGGAACTCGCGGTGCAGGACGCGCTCGATGGCGAGCGAGACGTCCAGGCCGACCACGTCCAGGAGTTCGAACGGGCCCATCGGGTAGCCGCCGCCCAGCTTCATCGCGGCGTCGATGTCGTCGAGCGAGGCGTAGTGCTCCTGCACCATCTTGATCGCGTTGTTGAGGTAGGGGAACAGCAGCGCGTTGACGATGAAGCCGGCGCGGTCGCCGCAGTCGACCGGGTGCTTGCGGATCTTCGCGCACACCTCCAGGACCGTGGCGTGCACGTCGTCGCCCGTCAGAACCGTGCGGACGACCTCGACCAGCTTCATCGCCGGTGCCGGGTTGAAGAAGTGCATGCCGATCACGTCCTGCGGGCGCGAGGTGGCGCGGGCGCAGGCGACGACGGGCAGCGACGACGTGGTGGTCGCCAGGACGGCGCCCGGCTTGCAGACCTTGTCGAACGTGGCGAACAGCTGCTGCTTGATCGCCAGGTCCTCGGCGACGGCCTCCACCGCGAGGTCGACCTCGGCGAACGCGTCGTACGAACCGGCCGGAACGATCCGGTCCAGCGTCTCGGCCGCCGCCTCCGCCGTCATCCGGCCCTTGTCGACAGAGCGCGAAAGCGACTTGCCGATACGGGACTTGGCGGTCTCGGCCTTCTCCTGACTGCGTGCGGCGAGCACGACCTCGTACCCGGCCTTGGCGAAGACCTCGGCGATGCCGGAGGCCATGGTGCCGGAGCCCGCGACGCCGACCGAGCGCACGGTGCGGCCGGCGGCGCGCCGGCCTCCCTCGAGCGGCGTGAGCGCGTCGCGCACGACGGTGGCGCTGCTCGGCGCCTCGTAGGTGTAGAAGCCGCGGCCCGACTTGCGGCCGGTCAGGCCCGCCTCGCTGAGCTGCTTGAGGATGGGCGCGGGCGCGTGCAGCCGGTCGCGCGACGCGGCGTACATGGTCTCCAGGACGGTACGCGCGGTGTCGATGCCGATGAGGTCGAGCAGCGCGAGCGGGCCCATGGGCAGGCCGCAGCCGAGCTTCATCGCGGCGTCGATGTCCTCACGGGACGCGTACTTGGCCTCGTACATCGCGGCTGCCTGGTTGAGGTAGCCGAACAGCAGGCCGTCGGCGACGAAGCCGGGGCGGTCGCCGACCGCGACGGGCTCCTTGCCGAGTTCGAGCGCGAGGTCGGTGACGGCCGCGACGGCGGCCGGCGCGGTGAGCACCGAGGAGACGACCTCGACGAGTTTCATCGCGGGGGCCGGGTTGAAGAAGTGCAGGCCGAGCACGCGCTCCGGCCGGGCGGAGTCCGCGGCGAGCCGCGTGACGGACAGCGCGTTGGTGCCGGTGGCGAGGATCGTGTCGGGCCGGACGATCGCGTCCAGCTCGCGGAAGACCTGCTGCTTGATCTCGTACGACTCCGGGACGACCTCGATCACCAGGTCGGCGCGGGACGCCGCCCGCAGGTCGGTGAAGGTGCGGAAGCGGGCCAGCACGTCGGCGCGCTCCTGCTCGGTGAGGCGCCCGCGCTCCACGGCGCGCGCGGTCGATGCGGCCAGAGCGCCGGCGGCGTGGGTCGCGGCGGCCTCGCAGATGTCGATGCCGATGACCTCGCGTCCGGCACGGGTCAGCACCTCGGCGATGCCGGCGCCCATGGTGCCGAGCCCGACGATGGCGATGGTGTTCAGGGAGGGCAGAGGAGTGTCCATCGAGGACTCCTGAAAAGTGGAAGTGACGACTGAGGAGCCCGTGCCGTGCGCGAAGAGGCGGGCAGCGGGCGGATGTGATGCCGCTTCCGGGCGGCGCGTGAGCGCTGCACTGCACACGCCCGGTGAGGGAGAACCGACGGACTCTGTCCCGGAGCCGCGTCGTACTGCGGTACGTGGCGTACCGAACCGACTTCCTCGCGGCGGCTGCGTCACCAGGCCGCCATGAGTGGGGTGCGGGGGTGTTTCCCGCTCTCCCCCAGTGCCTTAATGGCCTGGGAGGTACCCCCAGAGATTAACCGGTGAGTAACGAGCGCGCCAGTCCCCTGGCTCTCCGAGGTGCCCCCTGGGTGTGTGACGTGCGTCGCCACTAGTCTCGGGCGCCATGGACGAGCACATGGACGAAGAGTTGCGAACGCTCACGCATCGCTTACGGAAGGAGTCGGGAGGGTCCGAGGAGTACGAGCGGCTGGTGGCGACCGACCGCCTCGGTGACCTCGCGGCCGTACTGACCGCCGGCGGGCAGCCGCTGTGGGCCCGCGAACTCGCCGCGTTCCGGCTCGGCTGCGCCGGCGACCTGCGCGCCTTCGAGGCGCTCGTCCTGCTCCTCAACCACCGGGACCCGGAGCGCTGCGCCTCGGCCGCCCATGCGCTTGCGTGCCTTCGGGACCCGCGGACGGCGCGGGCCGCGGCGGCTCTGGCGACGAACGAACTGCGCACCGCGTACGCGCTCCACCCCGTGCGTCTGCTGACCGAACTGCGGGCCCCCGAGAGCACACCGGCACTCATCGCCACGCTCGAACGGCTCCTGTCGCCCCAGAACCCGTACTGGCGGATCGCCCTCGCCTGTGTGGAAGGCCTGGGCGCCCTGGGCGACCCGCGCGCCCGCCCGGTGCTGACCGCTGCCTGTGCCCACCCCCGGCTGTCGGCCGCGGCCTCGGCTTCGCTGGCGCGGCTGCCGGGCTGAACCGACACCTCACCGTCGCGGCCGGGACCGCGACACGAAAACGCCGCCGGGGGCGTGGACGGGCATGAATCGGCCGCCCGTCCACGCCCCCGGCGTTACTGCGGTGTTCAGCCGTGGAATCCCATCAGCCCGTGCAGTTCCCCGCCCCGCGAAGGCGCAGAGGAGCTCTTCGCCGTCGCAGGGTCGGGGTCGGGAAGCGTTTCGCAGACCGCGTCGGCCTCGCCGGTGCCGCGCGGCACCTTGCCGGTCGACAGGTACGCCGACAGGTATCCGTCCAGGCAGGTGTTGCCGCCCAGCGTGATGCCGTGGTTTCCGCCGCCCTGCTCGACCACCAGGCTGGAGCCGCGCAGTTCGTTGTGGACGGTGACGCCGCCCTCGTACGGAGTCGCCGCGTCCTCCGTCGCCTGGAACAGCAGGACAGGCGGCAGGGAGGCGTTCGAGATGTCCGGTGCGGACAGCGTGCGGGTCGGCCAGAAGGCGCACGGCGCGTTGTACCAGGCGTTGTTCCAGGCCATGAACGGCGCCTTCGCGTACACCCGCCAGTTGTCGGTGCGCCAGCGGTTCCAGTCACGGGGCCAGGACGCGTCCCGGCACTGCACCGATGTGTAGATGCTGTAGCCGTTGTCGCCCTCGGAGTCGACCGCGCCGAACGTCTCGTACGCCTTGACGAGCGGAGCGGTGTCCTTGGCGTTGACGTAGGCCGCGAACGCCTCGGCCAGGTAGGGCCAGTAGCCGTTGTAGTAGCCGCCGGGGATGAACGTGTCCTCGAGCTCGGACGCCCCGACCTTCTTGCCCGCCGGGTTCTTGGCGAGCGCGGCGCGCATCGCGTACCACTCGGCCTCGATCCGCCCGGGGCTGGTGCCCAGCTTGTACGTCGCGTCGTGCTTGGCGATCCAGGCCATGAACGCCTTGTGGCGTGCGTCGAAGGCGTAGTCCTGCTGGAGGTTGTCCTCGTACCACACGCCGGTGGGGTCGACGATCGAGTCCAGCACCATGCGCCGGACGCGGTGCGGGAACAGCTTCCCGTAGACAGCGCCCAGGTAGGTGCCGTACGAGTAGCCGAAGTAGTTGATCTTCGACGCCCCGAGCGCGCCGCGGATCGTGTCCATGTCCTTGGCCGCGCTGACCGTGTCCATGAACGGCAGCACGTCGCCGTACTTGTCCGCGCAGGCCTTCGCGAAGGTCTTGGCCCGGTTCAGGTTGGCCCGTTCGATCGCCGCGGTCGACGGCAGGGTGTCGGGCCGTACCGGGTCGAAGTGGCCGGGGCGGCAGTTCAGTGCGGGCTCGCTCTCGCCCACGCCGCGCGGGTCGAAGCCGATGACGTCGTACTGCGCGGCCACGTTCTTCGGCAGCGACGAGGCGACGAAACCCGCCAGGCTCAGACCGCTGCCGCCGGGGCCGCCCGGGTTGACCAGCAGCGGACCCTGGGAGGTCTTCGCGGTGTGCGGGACACGGGACAGCGCGAGGGTGATCTGCCGGCCGCCTGGTCGTGAGTGGTCGAGGGGCACCTTCACCGACGAACACTGGAGCGTCGGATAGTTCTTGGTGCCGCACTTCTTCCAGGTGAGCGTCTGGGGCTTGGTGGTGGTCTGGGTGGTGTGAGCGGCGGTCGCGGAGCCGGCGCTGGCCGGAACAGCCGTGATCATCCCTGCCGCCACGGCGGCGACGCCGCACAGAGCGGCTGCTCTCTTCTTCAATCGAGCCTCCCAGGACTGCGGGGGGTTAAGGACCGTAAGCGCTACGGCCCCCGCAGATCGTCCCGGAAAGTCCGGCTGGAAGAAGGCGTTCTGAAAAGAAATGACGTGATCAGCGAAGAATTGACCCGATCAGCAGGCGCCTTGGTTCACGTCATGTTTATCCCCGCCGGTGGTGACGTGCCGTCAGGCCAGGTCAGATGAGGGTGAGCTGCGTCGGTCCGGCGACGTCCTCCGGTACCGCTTCCGGTACGGGGATGCGGCGTGCCGCACGCGCGCGTGAGGGGCCGATACCGAACTCCTCGGCCAGCTCGTGCACCTGACGGGTGATCCGCCGCTGGTACCACTTGGGCGCGTACGCCCCCTCCGCGTACAGCCGCTCGTACCGCGGCACCAGATGCGGATGGTGCTGCCTCAGCCACGCCATGAACCACTCGCGCGCGCCCGGCCGCAGATGCAGCACGAGCGGGGTCACCGAGGTCGCGCCGGACGCGGCGATCGCCCGCACGGTCGCGCGCAGCTGGTCGGGGTGGTCGCCGAGGAAGGGGATCACCGGCGCCATCAGCACGCCGCAGCCGATGCCGTGCTCACCAAGGGTGCGTACGACCTCCAGGCGCCGCTCCGGCGCGGGTGTGCCCGGCTCCACGGTGCGCCACAGCTCGTGGTCGGTGAACCCGACGGAGACGGAGATGCCGATGTCGGTCACGGCGGCGGCCCGGCGCAGCAGATCGAGGTCGCGCAGGATGAGCGTGCCCTTGGTGAGGATCGAGAACGGGTTCGCGTGGTCGGTCAGGGCCGAGATGATGCCCGGCATCAGCCGGTAGCGGCCCTCCGCGCGCTGGTAGCAGTCCACGTTGGTGCCCATCGCGATGTGGTCGCCGTGCCACCGGCGCGATGCGAGCTGGCGGCGCAGCAGCTCCGGGGCGTTGACCTTCACCACAATCTGGGTGTCGAAGCCGATGCCGGTGTCGAGATCCAGATAGCTGTGCGTCTTGCGCGCGAAGCAGTACACGCACGCGTGCGTGCAGCCCCGATAGGGATTGACCGTCCACTCGAAGGGCATGCGGGACGCCCCGGGAACCCGGTTGATGATCGACCGGGCCCGGACCTCGTGGAAGGTGATGCCCCGGAACTCCGGGCTGTCGAAGGTGCGGGTGGTCACCACGTCCGTGCCGAACAGCGCGGCGTCCCGGGTCCGGTCCCCCTCGGGGCCGTCGGTGAGGTTCTCCCAGCGCATGAACCCTCCTCGGTAGCACTGGACCCAGAATAGAACATCTGTTCCCTTGATCGTGCGACCCGGTGCCGGGACGGCCGGGCGGCCGGGCCCGCTCGACGGCGGACCGGCGGATGCCACCCCGATTTGGGCCACCCGGCAGCGGGGTGGTTGGCTGATCGCAACCCCTGCAACACCAAGTCCTGGAGGAAGTGCAATGGCGCAGGTCGAGGCCACCACGGAGCGGATCATCGCGGCCCAGCCGGACGACGTCCTGGATGCGCTGTCGGATTACAGCGGCACGCGCGCGAAGCTCCTGCCCGAGCACTTCAGCGAGTACGAGGTGCGCGAGGGCGGGGACGGCGCGGGCACTCTCGTCCACTGGAAGCTCCAGGCCACCAGCAAGCGGGTCCGCGACTGCCTGCTCGATGTGACCGAGCCGACCGACGGCGAACTCGTCGAGAAGGACCGCAACTCCTCGATGGTCACCACCTGGCGGGTGACCCCGGCGGGCGAGGGCAAGTCGCGCGTCGTCGTGACCACGGTGTGGAAGGGTGCGGGCGGCATCGGCGGCTTCTTCGAGAAGACCTTCGCACCCAAGGGCCTCGGGCGGATCTACGACGCGGTGCTGGCGAAGCTCGCCGCCGAGACGGAGAAGTAGCCCCCGGGGTGCAGAATCCGGCTCCGCCCGGGGCAAAGCCCTGAGAGGCCGTCGGTTAACCCGTACGGGTTGCTCTCCCTCTCACCGGTTCGAGTGGTTTTCCGCTCGGCCCGGTTGTACGCCGTAGGGCTCCGACCGGCGATGACGTCCGCCGTGCCCCGTTCAGGAGCGACTCGTCGTGCTTGCTCGTAGTTGTCGCGTAATGCGAGAAATGGGCGGCGCAAGCGCGACGAGGGGAGCGGAGACGTGGGCGGGACGGCACTGGCGAAGGGCGCCGAGCAGGACGGGCGGACGAGCACCGTCCATCTGCCGACGGCGCCCCCAGACGACCGGTCGGCCACGGCGGGACCCTTACCCGGGCAGACAGGGGCGACCGGGGAGACACAGACGCCCGGGCAGGCACCGGGACCGGACCCTTCGCCCGCGCCCGAACTCGGCGCGCGCCGCGTCCGGATGGTCTTCTTCGGGCTGATGCTCGCGTTGCTGCTCGCCGCACTCGACCAGATGATCGTCGCCACCGCGCTCCCGAAGATCGTCGGGGAGCTGCACGGCCTCGACAAGATGTCCTGGGCCATCACCGCGTATCTGCTCACCGCCACCGTCGGCTTGCCCGTCTACGGCAAGCTCGGCGACCTCTTCGGGCGCAAGGGCGTCTTCCAGTTCGCCATCTTCGTCTTCGTGATCGGCTCCGCGCTGGCGGGCTGGTCGCGGTCCATGGACGAGCTCATCGCGTTCCGCGCCGTCCAGGGCATCGGCGCCGGCGGCCTCATGATCGGCGTCCAGGCCATCATCGCCGACATCGTGCCGCCCCGGGACCGCGGCCGCTACATGGGCCTCATCGGGGCCGCGTTCGGCCTCGCCTCGGTCGCGGGACCGCTGCTCGGCGGCTACTTCACCGACCACCTCTCCTGGCGCTGGTGCTTCTACGTCAACGTGCCCTTCGGCCTCGTCACACTCGCTGTCGTCACCGTCGTACTCAGGCTGCCGAGGCCCAAGGCCAGACCGCGGCTCGACGTGCTCGGCATGCTGTTCCTCAGCGCGGCCTCCACGTGCCTCGTGCTGCTGACCAGTTGGGGCGGCACCGAGTACGCCTGGGACTCGCGTGTGATCATCGGGCTCGGCGCCGGAGCCGTCGGCGCGGCGCTGCTCTTCCTCGTCGCCGAGCACTTCGCGGCCGAACCCCTGATCCCGCTGCGGCTGTTCCGCGACCCCGTCTTCGCCCTCACCAGCCTGGTCGGCATGGTCATCGGGGTCGCGCTCTTCGGCGCCGCCAGCTATCTGCCCACGTTCCTGCAGATGGTCGACGGGGTGAGCGCCACCGATTCCGGACTGCTGATGCTCCCGATGATGGGCGGCATCGTCGGCGCGTCCATCATCTCCGGGCAGCTGATCAGCCGTACCGGTCGCTACCGGATCTATCCGATCCTCGGCGGCGCCCTGGCCGTCGTCGGCATGTGGCTGCTGTCCCGGCTCGAAGTCGACACGCCCCGGCTGCAGTACAGCATCTCGATGGCGGTGCTCGGCGCGGGCATCGGTCTCGTCCTGCCGGTACTGATCCTCGCCGTGCAGAACGCCGTGCCCGCCGCCGACCTCGGCACCGCCACCAGCGCCCACAACTACTTCCGGCAGATCGGCGGCAGCGTCGGCGCCGCCATCTTCGGCACCCTCTTCGCCGACCGGCTCACCGACGCGCTCGCCGACCGGCTTCCGTCCGGCGCGGATCTGCCGGACCCGCAGTCCATCACCCCGGGCCTCGTCCACGCGATGCCCGCCGCGCTCCGCGACGGCTACATCCAGGCGTACGCCGACGCCATGCCGCGGATCTTCCTCTATCTCGTGCCGGTGCTCGTCCTCGGCCTGCTGATCGCCTGCTTCCTCAAGGAGACACCCCTGTTGTCCAGTGCAACGCCCCCTCAGAGCCCTGCCGCCGAGCCGTCGTCCGCCGCCGCCCAGGTCCCCCAGGCGCGTTCCGCCTACGCCGCCGGCGTGCCCGTCTGCGGCCTGGTGCAGCACTCCGACGGCACCGCCGTCCCACGCGCCGCACTCACCCTCATCGACGTCGGGGGCCGGCAGATCGGCCGGGGCGCGACCGGCGACGACGGGCGGTACGCGCTGTCGACACCCGGCTCCGGCTCGTACGTCCTGATCGCCGCGGCCGGGGGACACCAGCCGCAGGCCGTGTCGGTGACCGTCGGCGAACGGCCCGTCGAGCTCGACGTGGTACTCGGCGGTGCCGGGCGGCTCGCGGGCAGTGTGGTGACCGCCGACGGCACGCCGGTGCGGGACGCCGTCGTCACGCTCACCAACGTGCACGGCGAAGTCGTCGCCACCACGCGCAGCGGGCGCGAAGGCAGCTATGTGATCACGGAGTTGGTGGCCGGCGAGTACACCCTGGCCGCGAGCGCGCCCGCCTTCCGGCCGGTCGCCCTGCCCGTCACCGTGCAGGCGTCCCGCGAGACCCGCCAGGACGTCGAGCTCGCGGGCGGCGCGGTGCTGCGCGGCACCGTGCGCGCGGGTGACGGCCGTCCCGTCGCGGACGCCCGGGTGACACTGCTGGACGCGGCGGGCAACGTGGTGGACACGCTGACGACCGGCGACGACGGAACGTTCCGGTTCGTCGACCTGTCCTCCGGCGAGTACACGGTGATCGCGGCGGGTTATCCGCCGGTGGCCACGGTCCTCCGGGTGGCCGCGGGCGGGCGTACGGAGCGGGACCTGCAACTCGGGCACGAGGACTGAACGTTCCGGCGGTCCTCCGGTGCCGTACCGGTCACCTATGTCCTACCGGTGACCGATGTCGTACCGGTGCCTCATGTCGTACCGGTGACGCCTCCGGCCGGACGGCGGCCTACCGTCCGGGGTACTGGCTCGGCCGGTGTGTGTCCGGGTGGACGCGCAGGGTCAGGGTCGTCGGGTCCTCGAAGACGTGCTCCGTGGCGAACTCGGCGGTGAGCACGGCCGCCACGCGGTCGACCGCGTCGACGTCGCCGATGAGCTCGACGGTGGCCGGGCCCGAGCCGGCGGGCGCGAGGGGAGCCCGGCCGGCGGAGAAACGCCTGCCGGCGGTCTCGACGCCGAAGGGCCGGTCCTCCGGGGCGCCGGCGGATCGGTCGGCTTCGGCTCCTGAGGGTCGCTCGGCCGGCGCTGTTTCTCTCGCCCCGCGGGCGCCCACGGGAACCTCGAGCGTTTCGAACGAGCGAGTGATCGCGGCCCGCACCGCGTCCCTGGCCGACGCACTGCCGTCGAGGATGCGGACCCGGGCGATGGTGGACCAGGATGACGTGCTCATCACGGGGCACTCCCTCGCAGGTCTTCTCGCGTTCGGCGTCGCGGAAGTACGTCTCCAGCCGCGGAGCGTCGTTCACTCACGACTCGACGTACCAGAAGTGGTGGTGGTCATGGAGTTCCCTTCTCCGTGGCGGGTATGTGCGGGCGGCCCGGCAGCCTTCCCATCGGCCCGGCGGCGAACGGCGACGCCCCTTCGCCTGTTCGGGACGCGGCTGAACGGGGCGTGCTCACGACGCGCTCACGGCATGCTCACAGTCAGAGGTGAAGGGCGGACCGTGACCATCTGACAGTGACCGCCCGGAGCGGTGGGCCCGACACGGAGAGGCGGTCTCCCCGGTTCACACAGACGGCTCCGCCCCGAGTCCCGGTTGGTCCGCCCTCACCGCGATGCGAGTGCGGCGAAGGCCTCGTCCAGGAGTTCGACGAAGTCGAGTCGGCCGTCGGAGGCGATCCAGTGGTCCAGCGCGACGTTCAGGCAGTCCAGCGCGGCGGCGGCCCGAACCGACTGGCCGAGCGTCGGGGGCCGGGTGGAGCCGGTGCGCTCGGCTAGGGCCTGCGCCAGGGCCGGGCGCCAGCTGTGCTGCTTCTTCAGATGCCGGGCGCACAGGGCGGGGGTGTCCCGCACGAGCCGGGTCGTGGCGAGGGAGCCGGCCGGGTCCTGGCGGTAGCGCTCGATGACGGTGTCCAGGGCGTGCCGCAGGGCCGTCCAGTCGTCCTCGTCGGTGGGACGGGCGAGCAGGGCGGCGGCGACCCGCTTGTCGTGGCCGTCGAAGGCGGCGAGGACGGCATCCTCCTTGGTGCCGAAGTAGCGCAGGAAGGTACTGCGGGACACCCCCGCGGCCGCGGCCAGGTCGTCGAGGGTGACCTTGTCGAAGCCCTCGCGGTGGAACAACTCGAAGGCCACCTGGGCCAGTTCGGCCCGCACGGCGGCCCGGGCGATGTCCCTCGTGTTCGTACGCGCTGCTCCGGTCACCTTGCGATCGTAGCTCCCTCGCCGATCCTGGCTTGCAGTGTCGACACTGGGTCGCTAGCGTGACACTCAGTTTCATGTTTAGTGCTCAACTTCGCCCTGTGATCGAGCAGCCCTCTGAAGTCGCCCTGTGGAACGGAGACACGAGACAGTGACCAAGACCCTCGGACTCATCGGCAGCGGCATGATCGGCGGCGCGCTGGCCCGTCTCGCGGTGGCCGCCGGTCTGGACGTCGTGGTGAGCAATTCCCGCGGCCCGGAGACCCTCGCCGACCTCGTCGCCGAACTCGGTGCACACGCCCGCGCGGCCACGCCCGGCGAGGCCGCGCGGGTCGGGGACCTGGTCGTGGCGACCATCCCCCTGAATGCCTACGCGCAGCTCCCCGCCGCCGCCCTGGCCGGCAAGACAGTGATCGACACGATGAACTACTACCCGGAACGCGACGGCCGCCTCGCCGAGCTGGACGCGGACGAGGTGACCTCCAGCGCCCTGGTGCAGCGGCACCTCGCCGACTCCAGCGTGGTGAAGGCGTTCAACAACATCGACTTCCGCCGCCTGCTCACCAGCGCCCGGCCCGCCGGCGACCCCGACCGCAGCGCGCTCCCCGTCGCGGGCGACGACCCGGCCGCCAAGCAGCAGGTGAGCACGATGCTGGACGCCCTCGGCTACGACGCGGTGGACATCGGCACCCTGGCCGACAGCTGGCGCAGCGCGCCCGGCACCCCGGTCTACGTCCTGCCGTACATGGCGGAACGGCCGGCAGGGCTGAGCCAGGAGGAGGCGGGGCGCTGGTTCTTCGAGACGCCGGGCGTCCCGGTCCCCGCCGCACGCGTGAAGGAGCTGACCGACGCCGCCGTCAGGGGCCCGGCGGGCGGATCCCGCATGACGATCACCGACTGAGCCCGGCCCTTCCGGCTCCCGCAGGGAAGGTTCCCTGGAAATCCGCAGCCACGATTCCGCCGCGACAGCCACGATTCCGCCACGACGAAGAGAGACCATGAGCACCGCTGTACACGGATCATCCGTCGACATCCCCACCCCGGACGGAACCGCCGACGCCTACCTGGCCCTCCCCGACGACAACACTCCGCACCCCGCCGTCCTGCTCTACATGGACGCCTTCGGGCTGCGCCCGCACCTGAAGAAGATGGCGGACCGCATTGCCTCGGCCGGCTACACCGTCCTGGTCCCCAACGTCTTCTACCGCCACGGCCGCGCGCCCCTGGTGCAGCTGCCGGAGTTCATCAACCCGGCAGAGCGCCCGGAGATCATCCAGGCCCTCCGCCCGGCGGCGCAGACGCTGACCCCCGAGGCGGCCATGCGGGACGCCCGCGTCTACCTCGACTGGCTGGGCGGCTCACCCCTGACGACCGACGGCCCGGTGGGCGTCACCGGCTACTGCATGGGTGCCGGCCTGGCCCTGCGCACCGCCGGCACCTACCCGGACCGGGTCGCCGCCGCGGCCGGCTTCCACGGTGCGTACCTCGCCACCGACGCGCCCGACAGCCCCCACCTGCTCGCCGACCACATCACCGCCGAGCTGTACTTCGGCCACGCCGACCAGGACGCCACCCTGCCCCCGGAGCAGATCGGCCGCCTCGACAAGGCCCTCAGCGCAGCGGGCGTCCGCCACCGCACCGAGGTCTACACCGGCGCGCACCACGGCTTCACCCAGGCCGACACCGCGATGTACGACGCAGACGCGACGGAACGCCACTGGACTGCTCTGCTGGACCTCCTCGGCCGCGCTCTCTGACTGCACGCGCACCGGGGCGGACCGTCCTGTCGCGTCCTGGCCGGTTCCCATCCCGGCGCGTAACGTGACGCGACATGAAGATCCTCATCAGCGCCGACATGGAGGGTGCCACGGGCGTGACCTGGCCCGCCGACGTGCTGCCGGGCACCGCCCAGTGGGAGCGGTGCCGCTCGATGTTCACCTCGGACGTCAACGCCGCCGTGCTCGGGTTCTTCGACGGCGGCGCCGAGGAGGTGCTCATCAACGAGGCGCACTGGACCATGCGCAATCTGCTCCTCGAACGCCTCGACGAGCGGGCGCAGATGCTCACGGGCCGCCACAAGGCGCTGTCCATGGTCGAGGGCGTGCAGCACGGCGACGTCGACGGGGTCGCGTTCGTCGGGTACCACACCGGGGCGGGCATGGAGGGCGTCCTCGCGCACACGTACCTCGCCAACTCCATCACCGGCGTGTGGCTGGGCGGAGTCAGGGCGAGCGAGGGTCTGCTGAACGCGCATGTCGTCGCCGAGTTCGGTGTGCCGGTGGTGCTCGTCACCGGCGACGACCTGACCTGCGAGGACGCTCTCGGGTACGCACCAGAGGCGCTCAAGGTGGCCGTCAAGGACCATGTGTCGCGGTACGCCGCCGTGTGCCGTACGCCCGCGCGTACCGCCGCCGAGATCAGGGCCGCGGCGAAGCAAGCGGCTCCACTCGCCGTGCGCCACGAGCCCGTCCAGGGCGGGCCGTTCACCGTGGAGCTGGAGTTCGACGCCGACCATCTGTCGATGGCGGCCACCGTGGTGCCGGGCGTGGCGGTCTCCGGCGAGCGGAAGGTGGCCTACACCCACGAGACCATGTACGAGACCATTCGCACGTTCAAGGCGGTCACCACGATCGTCTCGGCCGCGATGGAGGAGCAGTATGGCTGAGCAGGTGGATCAGCAGGCGCTGGACGAGGTCGTCACCTTCACGTCCGACCTCATCCGGATCGACACCACCAACCGGGGCGGCGGCGACTGCCGGGAGCGGCCCGCCGCCGAGTACGCGGCGGAGCAGCTGGCCGGGGCGGGACTCGAGCCGGTGCTGCTCGAGCGCACCCCGGGCCGTACGAACGTGGTCGCGCGTCTCGAAGGCACCGATCCGTCCGCCGACGCCCTGCTCGTCCACGGCCATCTGGACGTCGTACCGGCGCAGGCCGAGGACTGGACCGTGCACCCGTTCTCCGGGGAGATCCGCGACGGCGTCGTCTGGGGCCGGGGCGCGGTCGACATGAAGAACATGGACGCGATGATCCTCGCCGTCGTACGCCAGTGGGCGCGAGCGGGGGTGCGGCCCCGACGTGACATCGTGATCGCCTTCACCGCGGACGAGGAGGCCAGCGCCGCCGACGGCTCCGGCTTCCTCGCCGACGAGCACGCAGGCCTCTTCGAGGGCTGCACGGAGGGCGTCAGCGAGTCCGGTGCGTTCACCTTCCACGACGGCCAGGGCAACGAGCTGTACCCGATCGCGGCGGGGGAGCGGGGCACCGCCTGGCTCAAGCTCACCGCGCGCGGCCGGGCCGGGCACGGATCGAAGATCAACCGTGAGAACGCGGTCATGCGCCTGTCCCGGGCCGTCCTGGACATCGGCAGCCACGCGTGGCCCCTGCGGCTCACCCCGACGGTGAAGGCCGCGCTGCGCGAACTCGCCGCCCTGTACGGCATCGACACCATCGACGGGCGCCCGCTCGACGTCGACGACGAGTCCTTCGACGCGGACGCCCTCGTCGAACGGCTCGGCAGGGCCGCCGCACTCGTCGAGCCGACACTGCGCAACAGCACCAACCCGACCATGCTGGACGCCGGTTACAAGATCAACGTCATCCCCGGAGAGGCCACCGCCTACATCGACGGCCGCTATCTGCCCGGCACCGAGGACGAGTTCCGCGCCACCCTCGACAAACTGACCGGGCCCGACGTCGACTGGGAGTTCCACCACCGCGAGGTGGCCCTCCAGGCCCCGGTCGACTCGGCGCTGTTCGCCGGGATGCGGGCGGCGGTCGAGGAGTTCGCGCCCGGCGGGCGCGTGGTGCCCTTCTGCATGCCGGGCGGCACGGACGCCAAGCAGTTCTCCCGGCTCGGCATCACCGGCTACGGGTTCGCGCCGCTGAAGCTGCCCCAGGGCTTCGACTACGCCGCGCTCTTCCACGGCGTGGACGAGCGCGTACCGGTCGAGGCCCTGCACTTCGGCGTCCGCGTCCTCGACCGCTTTCTGCGCAACGCCTAGGGGAGTGGGGGACATGGCGGAGACCCGGCCGTACGGATCGTGGCCGTCGCCGATCGGCGCTGACCTGGCAGCCGCGCACGACGGGCAGCCCGAGTACGTGGGCTGGGTCGGCGCCGAGGCGTGGTGGACCGAGCCCCGCCCCGAGGAGGGCGGACGTCGCGCACTGGTGCGGCGGCGGGCCGAAGGCCGCGAGGAATCGGTGCTGCCCGCCCCCTGGAACGTGCGCAGCCGCGTCATCGAGTACGGCGGACGGCCGTGGGCCGCCGCCGAGCGTCCCGAAGGACCCTTGCTGGTGTTCGTGAACTTCGCGGACCAGCGGCTGTACGCCTACGAGCCCGACTCCCCCGGCGCCGAGCCCCGCCCGCTCACGCCCCTCTCGCCGGTCGGTGGCGGGCTGCGCTGGGCCGATCCGGGCGTGCACCTCGACCGGGGCGAGGTCTGGTGCGTACTGGAGGAGTTCACCGGGGACGGGCCGGCCGATGTGCGGCGGGTCGTCGCCGCGGTGCCGCTCGACGGTTCGGCCGCCCGGGACCGCGGCGCCGTGCGCGAACTCTCCGACGACCGGCACCGGTTCGTCACCGGCCCGCGCCTCTCGCCCGACGGCACGCGCGCCGCATGGCTGGCCTGGGACCACCCCCGGATGCCGTGGGACGGGACGGAGGTCCTGCTCGCCGATGTCACGGCGGACGGCACGTTCGGCGACGCGGTGTCCGTCGCGGGCGGTCCCGAGGAGTCCATCCCGCAGGTGGAGTGGGCTGCCGACGGGCGACTGCTGTTAGCGAGCGACCGTTCCGGCTGGTGGAACCTGTACCGGACAGCCCTCGACGGCAGCGGCGTCACCCCGCTGTGCCCGCGCGACGAGGAGTTCGGCGGTCCGCTGTGGAAGATCGGCCTCACGTGGTTCGCGCCGCTCGACAGCGGGCTGATCGCCGTCGTCCACGGCCGGGGCGCCACCGCCCTCGGCGTGCTCGACCCCGAGACCGGTGAGATCGTCGATCTCCAGGCCGGCCCGCATGCGGCAGGCCCCTGGACCGAGTGGGCACCGACCCTCGCCGCGCACGACACCCGCGTCCTCGGCGTCGCCGCAAGCCCCCGCACCTCGTACGAGGTCGTGGAACTGGACACCGGAACCGGCCACGCCCGGGTGATCGGTGCCGCGCACGAGGACCCCGTGGACCCCGCGTACCACCCGGCACCGCGGATCCGCACCTTCACCGGGCCCGGCGGCCGCGACATCCACGCCCACATCTACCCGCCGCACAGCCCCGGCCATGTCGCGCCCGGCAACGAACTGCCGCCCTACGTGGTGTGGGCGCACGGCGGCCCCACCGGCCGCGCCGCGCTCGTCCTCGACCTGGAGATCGCCTACTTCACCTCACGCGGCATCGGCGTCGCCGAGGTCAACTACGGCGGGTCCACCGGGCACGGGCGCGAGTACCGCAACCGGCTGCGTGAGCAGTGGGGCGTCGTCGACGTCGAGGACTGCGCGGCCGTCGCTCTCGCCCTCGCCGACGAGGGCACCGCGGACCGGCACCGGCTCGCGATCCGCGGCGGCAGCGCGGGCGGCTGGACGGCGGCCGCCTCGTTGACCAGCACCGGCGTCTACGCCTGCGGCACCATCATCTATCCCGTCCTCGACCTCGAAGGCTGGGCCTCCGGAGGGACCCACGACTTCGAGTCCCAGTACCTGGAGTCGCTGATCGGGCCGCTCGCCGACGTGCCCGGACGGTACGCGGAGCGGTCGCCGCTGGAGCACGCCGACCGGATCACGGCGCCCTTCCTGCTCCTGCAGGGACTGGACGACGTGATCTGCCCGCCCGCCCAGTGCGAGCGGTTCCTCGCCCGGATGGAGGGGCGGGGCGTCCCCCACGCGTACATCGCCTTCGAGGGCGAGGGGCACGGGTTCCGGCGCGCCGACACCATGATCCGTGCCCTGGAATCCGAACTCTCCCTGTACGCCCAGGTCTTCGGCCTGGACGTGCCCGGCATCCCGACCCTGGAGCTCAGCAAGTGAACCGTCCCGCCTTTGTCAGGGTGTGCGTCGCGTGAACCCTCTGACGCGCCCCGCCCGGCTCGCCCCCGGCGCCCGTGTGGCTGTCGTCGCGCCCAGCGGGCCGGTGCCCGAGGAACGGCTGGGGGCCGGTCTGGACATCCTGCGGGCCTGGGACCTGGACGTCGTCGTGGGGCCTCACGTCCTCGACCGGCACCGGGACTTCGGCTACCTCGCGGGCACGGACGAGGACCGGGCCGCCGACCTCCAGAACGCCTGGTGCGATCCGTCCGTGGACGCGGTGCTGTGCGCCCGCGGCGGCTACGGCGCCCAGCGCATGGTGGACCTGCTCGACTGGGACGCGATGCGTGCCGCGGGCCCCAAGGTGTTCCTCGGGTTCAGCGACATCACCGCGCTGCACGAGGCGTTCGCGGCACGGACGGGGCTCGTCACCCTGCACGGGCCGATGGTCGCGGGCGTCGACTTCCTCAAGAACACGCGGTCGCAGGAGCATCTGCGGGCCACGCTCTTCGAGCCCGAGAGCACCCGGACGATCGCATCGCCCGGCAGGGCACTGGTGCCCGGCCGCGCGCACGGCGTCACCCTGGGCGGCTGCGTCAGCCTGCTCGCCGCCGACCTCGGCACACCGTTCGCACGACGCTCCGCGCCCGGCGGCATCCTCATGATCGAGGACATCGGCGAGGAGGCGTACCGCCTCGACCGGATCCTCACGCAGTTGCTGCGCGCCGGATGGCTGGACGGTGTCGCCGGGATCGCGCTCGGTTCATGGGTGGAGTGCGGGCCGCCCGAGGAGGTGCGGGCCGTGTTCGCCGACCGGCTGGGCGGGCTCGGGGTGCCGGTTCTGGAGGACTTCGGATTCGGGCACTGCGAGGGCGCGCTGACGGTTCCGTTCGGGGTGGCGGCCGAACTGGACGCGGACGTCGGGACTCTGACGCTGGATGCGCCGGCGCTGGTGTGACGTGTCGGCCAGCCGGTCGTCCGCGGCTGACGTCACCCGTTCGGGGTAGGCCGGGGGGCCACCCCCGTACGGGGCAGACCGGGGGGCACTCCCGTACGGGGCAGGCGCTGGGGCACCCGTATGGCCCCTGGTCCTACTCCGCTGGAACGTCCACCGCGCGGTAACCCCGGTCGGCCGTACATGCTGGTCGGGGAAGCCGGACGACCCTCCGATGGAAGGGGCCACACATGAGCCCGAGGAGCTCCGGGGGCGGTGGCATGCGTGGTTCGGGCGGCTCGGCGGTGACGGTCGGCAGGATCGCCGTCTTCGTGCTCGCGGTTCTCGGCCTCGTGTTCATCTTCCAGAACACCCAGAGCACCAGCATCCGGCTGCTGATCCCCGTGGTGGTCATGCCGCTGTGGCTGGCGCTGCTCGGCACGGCCGTCGTCGGCGCCCTCTGCGGGGCCCTCTTCCTGAGGAGGCGACGCTGAGCCTCACAGGAGTCGCTGGGCCCCGGAGGTGCCGCCGGGCCTCAGGACGCGCCGACGACCACGTCCGTCCGCGGGTGACCCTCGCTCACACAGTGCAGGACCGGCTCGAGCCGGATGGTGCGGAAGCCGCCGCTCGACGTGAGGCAGACCGTGGACAGGGCCGGCACGTCGAGATGCCAGAAGGCCCGTACCGCTGCGCCCTGGGCGTGGAGGAGCAGCGCGCGGACGGCGGCCTCGTCGACGACGGCCAGTGCGTGTCCCGTCTCGGGGTCCAGGTTGTTCAGCCAGTTCGCCGTCCGCCGGCACAGTCCGCGTACGGACTCACCTCCGTGTGGCGCGGCGTCCGGGTCCGTGAGCCATGCGTGGTACCCGAAGGGGTCGTCGGCGACGACTTCGCTGACGATGCGGCCGGTCCACTCTGCGTGGTCGAGACCGCGGAGCGCGGGTTCGACGACCGTGTCCAGACCGAGGGCGTCGGCGAGCTGCGTGCAGCGGGCCGACGGCGCACGGAAGGCGGGTGAGTACAGGGGGAGCGCTCGGGCGGCGCCTGCTTCGAGCAGAGCTCGCTCGTTCAGAGCACCCTCGCCGAAGACCGCATCCCTTGAGGCGTCCCAGGTGCTCGCACACAGCAGTGTCAGGCGGACCGTCATATGACTGACCTCCTTCCCGGCCCGGCGTGGTGCCGGGTGGTCGGGGCGGGCCTGTCCGCCCGGGTCACTCGGTGTCGTCCCGGGCTGCACGGCCCCTGATACGTCGCACGTCATGTCCACAAGGGTCCGCGAAGCATGCGGCTTCAACCATCCGGCAAGTGTCCAGAACCGCCCCCGCCGACCGGCTGGTCCGCACCCGCCGCCCGGCCGGACCGGGTGTCGGGCGCCCGCGGGGCGCCGCGCCGCGTGGTACGAATCGGACAGTGGTCCGACGGCGAGTGGAGCACGCGTGGTCCGGGTAGTGGTGGTCGACGACGAGGCCCTGATCCGTACGGGCTTCCAGCACATTCTCGACGCGGCGGACGACATCGAGGTCGTGGCTGCGGTGGCCGGCGGCCAGGCCGTCCGGGCGGTGCGGGAGACACACCCCGACGTCGTGCTGCTGGACATCAGGATGCCTGACGTGGACGGACTCACCCTCCTGACCGACCTCCGCCGCCTGCCCGAGCCGCCGGTGGTGGCCATGCTCACGACGTTCGACATGGACGAGTACGTCGAGACGGCGCTCCGCTCGGGCGCCTCCGGGTTCCTGCTCAAGGACACCGACCCCGAGGAGCTGCCCTTCCTGGTGCGCGCCCTCGCCGCCGGCGGCACCGTACTGTCGTCCAAGGTCACCCGGACGGTCGTGGACGGCTACCTGGGGGCGGGCGGCCAGGAGACCGCGGCCCGGGGCCTCGACCGGCTGACCGACCGGGAGCGGGACGTGCTCGTCCTCATCGCCGAGGGGCTGTCCAACACGGACATCGCCACCCGGATGCACCTGAGCACGGGCACGGTCAAGGACCATGTGAGCGCCATCCTCACCAAGCTGGAGGTGGGCGGCCGCGTCCAGGCGGCCCTGCTCGCCGAGCGGGCGGGCTTCCTCAAGCCGCCGCGGGACGAGGAGGCGGGATGACCTCGCGCCGCCTGACCGCCCTGCTGCCCGACGCCGCCTTCGTCGCGGCAGCACTGATCGACGTCTGGGTCAACGTCGACTTCGCCGAGTCGCTGCGCATTGGCTGCGCCCTCACCGCCGCCTCCGCGCTGCTGCTGCGACGGCGCCTGCCGCTGCTCACCTTCGTGCTCACGATGCCGTCCGTCATGCTCTCGGACGCGATCTTCGCCGCGCTGGCCGCGCTGTACACGCTCTCCTCGCTCAGCCGCAACCGCGTCCTGCTGGCCGTCTGCGCCCTGGCGCTCACGCTCGGCGACATGACGTCGTTTCCGTCGCCGAACCTCGACCTCTTCCACCCACCGACTCTCATCACCCTGGTCTACACCGCGGCGACCGCGGTGGCTCCCGTCTTCCTGGGCCAGCTCGTCCAGGTCCGGCGCGATCTGTCGCTGAGGCTGGCCGAGATCTCCGAGGCGCGCGACCACGAGCGGCTGCTGACCGCGCAGGCCGTGCTGGCCAAGGAGCGCGCACAGCTGGCCCGGGAGATGCACGACGTGGTCTCCCACCAGGTCAGCCTGATCGCGGTGCGGGCCGGGGCGCTTCAAGTGGGTACGCGGGACGCGGAGGCCAAGGAGGCGGCGGCGACGATCCGGCGGCTGAGCGTGCAGACCCTGGACGAGCTGCGGCACATGGTCAGCGTCCTGCGTGACTCGGGGGGCCGCCTCACGGAGCTGACTCCGCAGCCGTCCCTGGCCGATCTCCGGCGGCTGGTCGACGGCAGCGGCATCGAGGCGGAGCTGGTGACGCACCTGCCGGCCAGCCTTCCGCCGACCGTTCAGCGCGCCATCTACCGCACCGTCCAGGAAGCGCTGACCAACGTGCGCAAGCACGCCCCCGGCGCCACCGCGACGGTCCGCATCGCCCACAAGCGCGGCGCCGTCCGCGTCACCGTCACCAACAGCGCACCGACCAGACCGCCGTTCCCGCTGCCGAGCGCGCGCTACGGCCTGGTGGGCTTGCGGCAGCGCGCCGCCCTCCTCGGCGGCACGGTCACCTCGGGGCCGACGTCCGACGGCGGCTACGAGCTCTGCCTGGAACTGCCCGCCGCGGGTACGGCATGACCGAACGCACACGGCGGGTTCAGGGACGCGCGACGGCACGCGCCTTTCAGGCGTAGAAGTTGCGCTGCCACCTGTGCTTGGCCAGTACGGCGAGCTGGTCGGCGGTGAGCGGACGCCCGTCGCTCAGGGCGGTGTTCCGCTCGACGTTGCGTACCGTGCGCATGCCCGGGATGACGGTGGAGACCGCCGGTGAACTCAAGCCGTACCGCAATGCGTACTCCGCGATCTCGTCGGGTGCGATGCCGAGGTCGGCGACGATCGCGGCCACCCGCTGTTCGACCTGTGCCGGGCGGTCGTCACGGAAGTAGTGGTTGCGCCAGTCGCCCTCGGGGAACGTGGTGCCGGACGTGATACGGCCGGTGAGACCGCCCTCGTCCAGCGCCACCCGCACGATGACGCCGACGCCGTGCTCCTCGCAGGCAGGCAGCAGCGCGTCGGCGGGTGCCTGGTCGAAGATGTTGTAGATGACCTGGACGCTGTCCACTACACCGCTGCGTACGAGCGCGAGTGCGTTGTCGGGCTGGTGGTCGTTGATGGAGACGCCGAACAGGCCGATCTTCCCCTCCTGCTTCAGCTCGGCGATCGTCTCCAGCCAGTCGCCGCGGCCGACCCATTCATCGCTCCAGACGTGGAACTGCAGCACGTCGAAGTGGTCCAGGCCGCTCACGCGCAGGCTGGTCTCCAGGCTTTCGCGGATGTGCTCGCCCGGGAACGTCTCGGCCGGGTCCAGGCCGTCGGGCGCCGGCCAGACGCCGTTCTTCGGCGGCACCTTGGTCGCCACACGCACCTCGTCGCCGGCCCGCTCGCGGACCACGCGGCCGACGATCCGCTCGCTCTCGCCGTAACCGCGCGCGGTGTCGATGAAGTTCACGCCGAGGTCGATGGCGCGGTGCAGGGCGCGCACGGACTCGTCCTCCGAGGCACCCACCCAGCCGGACTCGCCGATACCCCACGCGCCGTAGCCGATCTCCGACACGGACAATCCACTACGTCCCAGCTCGCGGTAGCGCACCGTCATCCTCCACGTCATGGTTCTCTGCCCGGCCGGGCCGGGGCTTCCGGCAGGAAGCGCGTCGACGATAAGCGATCGGGGCGAGGGTGGCACAAGGGTTTTGAGGCGGTTCTGGGGAGTTCCGTCCGGAAGTCCGCTGATCGGTTAGAACTGACCGGTGACGCAAACGATTCCTTCCCTCGTTCCCTGCGTGCTCAAGCCGGCGGACGGCCTCGTGCTGCGGCCCTTCGAAGAGGCCGACGAACCAGCCGTCGCGGAGGCGTTCCGCGACCCCGGGATTCTCCACTGGGCCGTCGGCAGGGCGGTCGTCGCAGCGCCCGAGGCCGAACGGGCCGCGATGTGGCTGAGGCCCCGCATCGTCGGCTGGGAGATCGGCAGCGCGGCCTTCGCCGTGACCGACGCCTCCGACGGCACACTGCTCGGCTCCGTCGGCGTGCGCGATGTCAACCGGTTGCCGGACCAGGCCGTCCTCGGCTACTGGGTGACGCCGCAGGCCCGTGGCAGAGGTGTGGCGACATGCGCCCTGGACGCGGCGAGCCGCTGGGCGTTCGGTGCGCGCGAGAAGGGCGGGCTCGGGCTGCACCGCCTCTCGCTCGACCACGCCCTCGTCAATCCGGCCTCGTGCCGGGTCGCGACCAAGGCGGGCTTCCGGCTGGAGGGCACCATGCGGGACTTCTACGTGGACGCGGACGGACAGCGCCACGACTCCCATCTCCACGCCCGGCTCGCGACAGACGGGTCACCCGGTGCCGCTGCGGGCGCCGCGCCGTGACGACTACCCCGCGCCGGCCTGGGCACCCGGGAGCCGCACGCACACCCGACCGTACCGAAGGAGGCGGTCGCCGTGACCACGCCGCACGATCCGCACGATCCGGGAGCCGATCCGGAGGACGAACCGGCCGGCCTGCTCTACGACGAGCCGGACCCCGACCTTCCGCCGGAGCAGGACGTGTACTCCCAGGAGGGCTCGGCCGGCGGCCTCTCGGCGGAGGAGGCCGCGGTCCGGGTCGAGCTCGACGCGGACTTCGAGGACGACGAGTTGATGTGACCGTCACCGGCTACATCACGGTGCGCCGGTCCACGTACTCGAAGACCGCCCCGTCCGGGTGCAGGGCTATCAGATTGCGGCCCGCCGGGGTGGCGAGCGGGCCGGCGAGGATGCGGGCGCCCGAGGAGCTCAGCACGTCGCAGGCCTCGTCGACGTCCTGCACCGCGATCGTCGCCGACACCTTCCGCAGCACCTCGAGTTCCTGCTCGGGGCCGCTCATCAGCAGGAAGCAGCCGACCGCGGCGACCGACACGCCCCCACGCTCGAAGCGGAGGGCTCTGCTGCCCGCTATCCGCTCGTAGAAGGGGACCGAGGCCTCCAGGTCCTCGACGCAGATACGGAGCGTGGTTCCCAAGATCTCCATACGGGCGAGCCTAGTTGGGGCCGGCCCGGGGCGAGATCGATTCGGGCGATCTTCCGCCAGGGCGGCGTTACACGCCCAGCCGCCCGGGTACCCGGCCGCCATGAACCGCTTGGATCGTCTGGATCATCTGGAGCACCTGGACAAGGGACTGATCGACGAGCTCGCCCAGGTCGCCCGCGAAACCGTGCGCGACGAACTGCGCGAGCAGAGCAGGAAGCGGCGCCGCACCGCCGCGCTGTACGCGGGGTCCGGGGCCGCGGCGCTGTACGCGGGCGCCGCCGTCGCACTGGCCGTCGGACTCGCGCTGGCCATCGCCCTGCCCGGCTGGGCAGCCGCCCTGATCACCGCCGCGCTGCTCGCCGTCGCCGCCGTCGTGCTGCGCAACACGGCACGGCCCTCGGCGAATCGCCCCACTCCCGAGCGCCTCGCAGAAGCCGAGCGCGCCGGTGAGACGCCCGGCACCTCCTACGGCCTGCACGCCCCGCCGGTCGTACCGCCCACGGGCGGTACAGGTCTGCCTCCGGTGCCGCCGCCTCCCATGCCGCCCACTCCCGGCGTGCCGCCGTCCCCGGGCAGCGGCGCGACCGGGCCCGAGGCTCCGCACCACAGGGCGTAGTGAGCCACGAGGTGTGAGCGAGTGACCGAGCGATGAGGGCCGGCGAGTGATGAGGATCGGCAGCCGCAGGACCGTCGTGGTGACCGGCGCCAGCGCGGGCGTCGGCCGCGCGGCCGCCCGCGCCTTCGCCGCCCGGGGCGACCGGGTCGCCCTGCTGGCCCGCGGCCGCGACGGGCTCGCCGCGGCCGCCGACGAGGTGCAGCGCGCGGGCGGCGAAGCGCTCGTCGTGCCCGTCGACATGGCGGACCCCAAGGCCGTGGAGGACGCCGCGGAGCAGGTGGAGGAGACGCTGGGGCCCATCGACGTCTGGGTCAACAACGCGTTCGCCGGCGTCTTCGCGCCCTTCATGGAGATCAGTGCCGACGAGTTCCGCCGGGTCACCGAAGTGACGTACCTGGGGTACGTGTCGGGCACGCGGGCCGCCCTGCGCCATATGCTGCCGCGCGACCACGGCACGATCGTCCAGGTCGGCTCCGCGCTCGCCTACCGCGGCATTCCGCTGCAGACGGCGTACTGCGGTGCCAAGCACGCCATCCAGGGCTTCAACGAGTCACTGCGCTGCGAACTACTGCATCAGGGCAGCAGGGTGCGTACGACGATGGTGCAGCTGCCCGCGGTCAACACGCCCCAGTTCGACTGGGTGCTGGACCGGCTGCCACGCCGGGCGCGCCCCGTCGCGCCCGTCTACCAGCCAGAAGTGGCCGCCCGCGCCATCGTCCATGCCGCCGCGCACCCGCGGCGCCGCGAGTACTGGGTGGGCGGCTCCACCGCCACCACCCTCGTCTCGAACGCGTTCGTCCCCGGGCTGCTCGACCGCTATCTGGCCCGCACCGGCTACGACGCACAGCAGTCCCCGGACCTGCCGCCGCCCGACACGGCCAACCTGTGGGCCCCGGCGGACGGGCCGCACGGCCACGACCACGGCGCGCACGGCCGGTTCGACGAGGAGGCGCGCTCCGCCGGGCTGCAGGAGTGGCTGTCCCGCAACCGCGCGCGGGTGGGCATGGGGCTGGCCGTCGGCGCTGCGGTACTGGCGGGGCGCCGGGTGACGCGGATCTGCTGAACCGCTTGAGGGCTGCCTCAGGCGCCGGGCCGCAGCGGCAGATCGCCGAAGGTGAACAGCACCCTGGTGCCTCCGGTTCGGCCGTCACCGGGCGGCCGTGTTCGCCCAGCGCGGGTGCGAGGGCGTACAGCCGGATCCCCCCGGGGCCGCGGCGGGTGCCCGCGACGTTTGCCGACCCCCTGCGGGGGGACGCGGAAAGCGCTGCGGCCGCCGTCCCATGGCCGCCGCGGCGGACGGCGCCGCCTACCGGAGCCGCAGCCGTGTTCCCGTCCTCCATTCCCGACAAGACCGTGGCGGAGGCCCCTGTGAGCCGATCCCGAGTCCTCATCGTCGGAGCCGGATTCGCCGGCTACCGGACCGCCGGCACCCTGTCCCGCCTGACCCGCGACAAGGCCGACATCACCCTGCTCAACCCCACCGACTACTTTCTGTATCTGCCGCTGCTGCCGCAGGTCGCCGCGAGCGTCCTCGAACCGCGCCGGGTCACGGTCTCGCTCGCCGGCACCCTCCCGCACGTACGACTGGTGCTGGGCGAGGCCGACGGCATCGACCTGGACCGGCGCACCGTCCGCTACCAGGGCCCGGAGGGCGAGCACGGCGAGCTGTCGTACGACCGGCTGGTGCTCGCCGTCGGCAGCGTCAACAAGCTGCTGCCCGTCCCCGGCGTCGCCGAGCACGCGCACGGCTTCCGCGGTCTGCCCGAGGCGCTGTACCTGCGTGACCACGTCACCCGTCAGATAGAGCTGGCCGCGATCGACTCGGACCCGGCGATCTGCCGCGCCCGCAGCACCTTCGTCGTGGTCGGCGCCGGCTACACCGGAACCGAGGTCGCCGCGAACGGCCAGCTGTTCACCGACGATCTGGTGCGCCGCCATCCGCTGCGCGCGGGCATACGCCCCCGCTGGATGCTGCTCGACATCGCGCCCCGTGTGCTGCCCGAGCTCGACCGCCGGCTGTCCGACACCGCCGACCGCGTGCTGCGGGAGCGCGGCGTGGACGTACGCACGCGCACGTCCGTGAAGGAGGCCACGCGGGACGGGGTCCTGCTCGACGACGGCGACTTCGTCGACACCCGCACCCTCGTCTGGTGCGTCGGCGTACGGCCCGATCCGCTCGTCGGCGACCTCGGAAAGCCGCTGGAGCGCGGACGGCTGCTCGTCGACCCGTTCCTCAACGTGCCAGGACACCCAGACGTGTTCGCGTGCGGCGACGCGGCCGCGGTGCCCGACCTGTACAACCCCGGCCGCTACACGACGATGACCGCACAGCACGCCTGGCGGCAGGGCAAGGTCGCCGCCCACAACGTCGCCGCGTCCCTCGGCATGGGCGAGCGGCGCGCCTACCGCCACCGCCCCGTGGGCTTCACCGTCGACCTCGGCGGGGTGAAGGCCGCCGCCAACCCCTTCGGCATACCGCTGTCCGGCCCGCTCGCCGGGGCCGTCACCCGCGGCTACCACCTGGCCGCCATGCCCGGCAACCGCGTCCGGGTCGCCGCCGACTGGCTCCTCGACGCCGTACTGCCCCGCCAGTCGGTGCAACTCGGCCTGGTGCGCTCCTGGTCCGTGCCGCTCGACACCGCGTCACCCGAACTCGCCCGCCTGCCCGGACCCCCCAGGGAGGAATCGCATGACCACCACGAAGACACGTGAACTGACCGCCCTGGCACAGCAGTTGCGTGTCGACTCGGTCCGCGCCGCCGCCGCTGCGGGCTCCGGCCATCCCACCTCGTCGATGTCGGCCGCCGACCTGATGGCCGTCCTGCTGGCCCGCCACCTCCGCTACGACTTCGAGCGGCCCGAACACCCCGGCAACGACCGCTTCATCCTCTCCAAGGGCCATGCCTCGCCGCTGCTGTACGCCGCGTACAAGGCCGCCGGAGCGATCAACGAGACGGAGCTGCTCACCTTCCGCAGGCTCGGCAGCCGCCTCGAAGGACATCCGACACCGCAGCGGCTGCCGTGGGTGGAGGTGGCCACCGGGTCACTCGGACAGGGCCTGCCCGTCGGCGTCGGCATAGCGCTGTCCGGCAAGCGACTCGAGCGGATCGGCTACCGCGTGTGGGTGCTGTGCGGCGACAGCGAACTCGCCGAGGGCTCCGTCTGGGAGGCGGCCGAGCACGCCGGGCACGAACACCTGGAGAACCTCACCGCGATCGTCGACGTCAACCGGCTCGGCCAGCGCGGCCCGACACGGCACCAGTGGGACCTCGACTCCTACGCACGCCGGTTCCAGGCCTTCGGCTGGCACACCATCAAGGCCGACGGCCACGACGTCGACGACATCGACCGCGCCTACGCCGAGGCCCGCTCGACCCTGGGGCAGCCCACCGCGATCCTCGCCAGGACCGTGAAGGGCAAGGGCGTCCGGTCCGTCGAGAACCGGGAGGGCCTGCACGGCAAGCCGCTGCCGGACCCCGAGGAGGCCATCGAGGAGCTCGGCGGAGTGCACGACGTACGCGTGGACGTCCAGTCGCCGCCGCCCGCACGGATGCTGCACTCCGTGCGCACCGGCCACCTCGAGCTGCCGCGCTACGAGACCGGCGACAAGGTGGCCACCCGCGACGCCTACGGCCAGGCGCTCGCCGCGCTCGGCACGGCCCGCGGCGACGTGGTGGCCCTGGACGGCGAGGTGAGCGACTCCACGCGCTCCGAGTTCTTCGCCAAGGAACATCCCGAGCGGTTCTTCGAGTGCTACATCGCCGAACAGCAGATGGTCGCCGCCGCGGTCGGTCTTGCCGCGCGCGGCTGGGTGCCGTACGCGTCGACCTTCGCGGCGTTCTTCACGCGCGCCTACGATTTCGTCCGCATGGCCTCGATCAGCGGCGCCGACATCAATCTGGTCGGCTCGCACGCCGGGGTCGCCATCGGAGCGGACGGGCCCTCGCAGATGGGTCTCGAGGACCTCGCGATGTTCCGCGCCGTCCACGACTCCACCGTGCTCTACCCCTGCGACGCCAACCAGGCCGCGCACCTCGTCGCGGCGATGGCCGAGCAGCGCGGAGTGAGCTATCTCCGTACGAGCCGGGGTGAGATGCCCGTCGTCTACGGGCCCGGCGAGGAGTTCCCCGTGGGCGGCAGCAAGGTGCTGCGGATGTCCGACGCCGACCGGCTGACGGTCGTCGCGGCCGGGGTGACCGTCCATGAGGCGCTGGCGGCCGCCCGTCTGCTGGCGGACGAGGGCATCGCGGTGCGGGTCATCGACCTCTACTCGGTCAAACCGGTCGACCGCCGTACGTTGCGGGCGGCCGCCGAACGGACGGGGTGTCTGCTCACGGTCGAGGACCACCGGCTGGAGGGCGGGCTCGGGGACGCCGTCATGGACGCGTTCGTGGACGGCGGTCCGGTGCCGAGGATGGTGCGGCTCGCTGTTCGTACGATGCCGGGGTCGGCTGCTCCGCGGGAGCAGTTGCATGCAGCGGGTATCGACGCTCAGTCGATTGCGGCGGCTGTGCAGCTGCTGGTGGAGCAGGCTGTGGTGAGGTAGTTCTTCCCCTTCCCCAAACCCGCCCCTTCCCGCTGTGTCCGATATGCGGCTCCGCCGCGTGGGGGGCTCCGCCCCCGGCCCCCCGAATCGCCCTTCGGGCTCGTCCTCAAACGCCGGACGGGCTTGAACAAACAAACGCCGGACGGGATCACATCGTGAACACCGCCGTCAGCGCTGCCAGGCCGACCATCAGCCGCGCACACCGTGTGTCAGGACACGGCCACTCTGAACTGCTCGACGAGCTGAGGCTGCCGTCCGCCCTGATGACCACCGGTTCCCGTGGCCTGCACGTCGTCGTGCCGGTCGGCGGAGACCATGACTTCGACGAGGTCCGGGCGTTCGCCAAAGCCGTCGCCGACGCCCTCACCGACGCCCATCCGGACCGGCTCACCACCGCCGCCCACAAGATGGACCGCGGCGATCGGCCCTACCTCGACGTACAGCGCAACGGCTACGCACAGACCGCTGTGGTGCCGTATACCGTCCGTGCCCGGCCGGGTGCGCCCGTGGCCGTGCCCCTCGCCTGGAGCCAGCTCGACGACCCGGCCGTCGACTCCCGTCACTGGACGATCAAGGATGCGGTGGAGCAGGCCCGCAGCGATCCGTGGGCCGGACTGCCGCGGCGCGGACGTGCGCTCGGGCCGGCCCGGCGCGGGCTGAGCGGACCGGCACGCACGGCGGACTGAACGGGCACGAGGCACGGCCGGCCGGACCCTTGAAGGTTCGTCCCTATTTCGACTGGTTTGGCCCCATTCCCGCTGGCCACTCGGAGCGAGAGGTGGCCATGGGGAACACACCGAACAAGCGACAACCCGGAGCGGCGGGCGACCTGCCGGGCCCGATGGAGGTGCTGCGCGACGCGCGCGCCCAACTGGAGGAGCTCACCGGTATGACCGCCGAGTCCGTCTCGTCCTGCGAGCGGACCGACGACGGCTGGAGCCTGGAGATCGAGGTGCTCGAGCTCGAGCGGGTGCCCGACACGATGAGTCTCCTGGCGAGCTACGCGGTGGACCTCGACCCGTGGGGCGAGCTCCGCGGCTACCGGCGCGTCCGCCGCTACGAACGCGGGAGGGCCGACGCACACCGCTCCGGCGGCCGCTAGGCGGCCACCCGCGCCGATACCGAAGACGGACAAGGAGGACCGGTCGTCATGACCGTAGTCCCGGCAACACAGACCGGAGGCGGAGGCGGCACCAGCGGCCTGTACGACGTCCTGGAGCTCGTCCTCGACCGAGGACTCGTCATCGACGCCTTCGTGCGTGTCTCGCTCGTCGGCATTGAAATTCTCAAGATCGATGTGAGGGTCGTCGTCGCCAGTGTCGACACCTATCTGCGCTTCGCGGAAGCCTGTAACCGGCTCGACCTGGAAGCCGGCAGGAAGGCCCGGCCTGGGCTGCCCGAGATCGTGGGACAGGTCACCGAATCAGGCGCGCGCCGGAAGACGAAGGGGGCGCTGGCCGGCGCCGCCCAGACCGTGCAGGACGCGATCGGTTCGGTCCGCGAGAAGGCCGAGGAGGCGGCGGCCGACGCCAGGAGCAGCAGGAGGGCGAAGGAGGCTTCCGAGAAGACGGTGAAGAGGGAGGAGGAGCAGGAGTGAGCACCTACGTCTACGGCATCGCTCGCCGCGCCGGCCGGTCGCTCCCGGACGGGATGGAAGGCATCGGAGCCCCGCCGCGCCCGGTGCGGATCGTCGCCGAGGGCGAGCTCGCCGCGATCGTCAGCGACGCGCCCGAGGGGCTGCGGCCCAAACGGAGCGACCTGCTCGCCCACCAGAGGGTGCTGAGCGAGGCGGGCGCCGGCGGTCCGGTGCTGCCCATGCGGTTCGGCAGCATCGCCACCGACGACGACGCAGTCCGGCATGTGCTCCAGGAGCGTGCCGAACACTACGATGAGCGGCTGAGGTCCCTCGACGGAATGGACGAGTACAACGTCAAGGCCGTGCACAACGAGGAGGCCGTGCTGCACCGCGTCATGGCGGAGAACCCGGAGATCCGCGCCATGACAGAGGCCAACCGCAAGGCGGGCGGCGGGAGTTACGAGGACCGGCTGCGGCTCGGGGAGATGGTCGTGGCCGCACTGCAGACGCGGGAGGCCGACGACGCCGTCGAACTGCAGCACACCCTGGAACCGGTGGCCGAGGCCATCAGCGTCGGTCCGGAGTCCACCGGCTGGGTGGCCAACGTGTCGTTCCTCGTCGACCGCGACTCCGCCGAGCAGTTCCTGGCCGCGGTCGAGGAGGTACGCAAGGCGCATCCGCATCTGGAGCTGCGTGTCAACGGCCCGCTGCCGCCGTACAGCTTCGTCGAGCCCGGACCGTCCGAGCACGCCGAGGCCGCGGCGACCACGACCGCGGAGTGAGCGTATGGGACTGCTGAAGGAGGTCCTGCTGCTGCCGGCCGCCCCCGTGCGCGGCAGCATGTGGGTCCTCAGACGGGTGCTCGACGAGGCCGAGCGGCAGTACTACGACCCGGCGGCGATACGCGGCGCACTCGCCCGCCTCGAAGAGAAGCTGGAGGCGGGCGAGATCGACGACGAGGAGTTCGACCGGCTGGAGGACGAGCTCCTCGACCGTCTCGAGCAGGCCCAGGCGTATCTGATGCAACGGCCCTTCGGAGAGTGAGCCGACGCCGATGACGACAGCAAGCAGGCTTCCCGAGCCGTACGGGCAGGGCGGCGGGGCCAATCTGGCCGACATCCTCGAGCGCGTGCTCGACAAGGGCATCGTGATCGCCGGGGACATCCGCATCAACCTGCTCGACATCGAGCTGCTCACCGTGAAACTGCGGCTCGTCATCGCATCGGTCGACAAGGCGAAGGAGATGGGCATCGACTGGTGGGAGAGCGACCCCGAGCTCTCGTCCCGTGCCCGCCGCAACGAACTCGCCCGCGAGAACGCGGAGCTCCAGGCGCGCGTCGCGGCACTCGAGGCCGGACACCTGCCCGAGGAGACGCGCAGGCTCGAGGAGATCCGGGGGTACGGGGGACGGCGTGCGCCCGAGGAGGTCCTCGGAGAGAGGGTTCACGAGTACGAGGACGGCCGCAGCGGCCGTAGATACGAGGACGTGCTCGGGATCGACGACATGCGCGGGGCCGACGAGGGCCGTGGCCGCTCCGGTGAGTTCCATCGGACGGGTGAGCCTCGCGGCTCCGGCGAGCTGCGCGGTTCGGGCGGGGGACACCGGTTGGAGACGGGCAGTCGGGGCGATGAGCGCCGTCGCGAGCCCGGCGAGGCGCGCCATCCGGCCGAGGACCGTGCCCTGAGTGAGGCGCGCCATGCGGCCGAGGAGCGCCATCCGGTCCGGGCGCGCCACCTGGGCGAGGCCCGCGCTCCGGGCGAGGGCCGCACTTCGGGCGAGGGGCGTACTTCAGGCGAGGATCGCGCCTCGGCCGAAGGCCGCGCGTCGGACAGAGCTCGCCGATCGGACGTCGAGAGCCGCAGGCCGGAGAGGCCGCAGCGGTCGGTGGAAGGGCGCCACTCGGACAGGGAGCCCCTCTCGGAGAAGGACTCGCACCCGGAGAGGGGATCCCGGGTCGGCGAAGTGCGCAGGTCCGGCGAGGTGCGACGGCCGGACGACGATCGCCGGTCCGGCGAGGTGCGCCGCTCCGCGGCGGACCGTGGGCGGGGTGGCGAGGTACGCCGACCTGGCAGCGTCCGCCGTGCCCGTGAAGACCATGAGGACCGCCAGGGCGGTGAGGTGCGCAGGTCCGAGGCGGTCCGCGGGCCAGGCGAGGCGGGCCGGTCCGGCGGCGCTCGCCGCGCCCGCGAGGACGCCACCGACCGCGCGGACCGCCAGGACGGCGCGGACCCGCCGGACGACGAAAGGGCATGAGCGACATGAGCGGTCTGCGCTATGTGTACGCCGTCTGCCGGCCCTTCGAAGCGCCTCTGCAGGCCGAGCTCACGGGAGTCGCGGGCAGCCCCCCGAAGCTGCTGCACCACGGTGACCTGGTCGCCGTCGTCAGCGCCGTACCGGAAGGGGACTTCGCCGAGGAGCCCCTGCGTGCGCATCTGGAGGACCTGGACTGGCTGTCCGACACCGCGCGCGCCCACGAGAAGGTGATCGCCGCACTCACCACCGTGACGAGCCCGCTGCCGCTGCGGCTGGCCACCGTGTTCCGCGACGACAGCGGCGTACGCACCATGATCGAGGACGAGCATGAACGCCTCCATACCGCGCTGGAACGGATAGCAGGCCGGGTCGAATGGGGCGTCAAGGTATATGTGGCCCCGGAGAAATCCGCGCCGCAGGGCCAGGCCGAGCCCGAGGCGAAACCCGCGACGGGGCGCGACTATCTCCGCCGCAAGCGCGCGGCACGCGAACGGCAGGAGAGCGTCTGGGAGCGCGCCGAGAATTTCGCCCGGACAGTGCACGGACATCTTTCCCGGCATGCGCGGGCGACACGGCTGCACCCTCCGCAGAATCCCGCGCTCTCACGGGCCCCCGGCCGCAATGTGCTCAACGCCGCGTATCTCGTCGACCGGTCCCATTCCGAGGAATTCGTCGAGCTGGTCGATCGCACGAAGGACGAGGAACCGGGGCTGCGCGTCGAACTGACCGGTCCGTGGGCCGCGTACTCGTTCTCCAGCCTGGACGACTACGGGCGGCAGGGGACGGCCGCGGGCGGCCACGACCAGCGTGACCAGGGCGAGTACGAGGGGGAGGACCGTCGATGACCGTCGTCGAACGGCGTGAGATCGCCCTCGTGGACCTTCTGGACCGGCTGCTGGCCGGCGGTGTGGTCATCACCGGCGACATCACCCTGCGGATCGCGGATGTCGATCTCGTTCGCATCGATCTGAACGCCCTCGTCAGCTCGGTGAACGAGCAGGTGCCCTCGCCCTGGCAGGGGTTGCAGCCGGAGACGCTGCCCGAGGCCCGGTCCCGGGCACTGCCGGAGGTGTACTGACGTGGCGCAGGACAGGACGCGCAAGGCGGTGCAGAAAAGGGCGCGCAACCGGCTGGACCTCGAGCCCGACACGGTGGAGCGCGATCTCGTCAAACTCGTCCTGACGGTCGTCGAGTTGCTGCGTCAGCTGATGGAGCGGCAGGCCCTGCGCCGCGTCGACACGGGGGAGCTGACGGAGGAGCAGGAGGAGCGGATCGGACTGACCCTGATGCTCCTGGAGGAGCGCATGACCGAGCTGCGCGAGCGGTACGGCCTGCGGCCCGAGGACCTCAACATCGACCTCGGGCCGCTCGGACCGCTGCTCCCCAGGGAATGACCGGGAGGCCGGTCGCTCGCTACCTCCTCGGGCACCACCTGGGGCACTGCGGCGGTGTCTGCCCGAGGCGGCGGTCACTCACTTCCGGCAGAGGATTTCCCCGTGCAGTACGGAGAACCAGGCGTCCTCCTGCCGCCCCCAGTCCCGCCAGGCCTCCGAGACGGCCGTCAGCTGCTCGGCCGTCGCGTGGCCGCTCTGGACCGCGCGCTCCGCATACGCCGAAGCCGTCGTACGGTCGGCCCACAGACCGCTCCACCAGGCGCGCTCGTCCGCGGTGGAGAAGCACCAGGTGGCCGACGTGGTCGTGATGTCCGTCAGGCCGGCCTGCAGCGCCCAGGACTTCAGACGGCGTCCCGCGTCGGGCTCGCCGCCGTTGGCGCGGGCCACCCGCAGATACAGGTCCAGCCAGTCGTCCATGCCCGGAGTCTGCGGATACCAGGTCATCGCCGAGTAGTCCGAGTCGCGTACGGCGATGAATCCGCCCGGCTTGCAGACCCGGCGCATCTCGCGCAGCGCCTGGACCGGGTCGCCGACGTGCTGCAGCACCTGGTGCGCGTGCACGACGCAGAACGAGTCGTCCGGGTAGTCCAGCGCGTGTACGTCGGCGACGGCGAAGTCGACGTTGTCCAGGCCCCGTTCCGCCGCCGTGGCGCGGGCCTGGTCCAGGATGTCCGGCGCATGGTCGACGCCCGTGACGTGCCCGTCCGGGACCAGTGCGGCCAGGTCCGCGGTGATGGTGCCGGGCCCACAGCCGATGTCCAGGATCTGCATGTGGGGCTTGAGTGAACCGAGCAGGTAGGCCGCCGAGTTCTCGGCGGTCCGCCAGGTGTGCGAGCGCAGCACGGACTCGTGGTGGCCGTGAGTGTAGACGGCGGTCTCCTTCGGCATGGCGTTCTCCCCTTCGCGTCGCTCGGTCCCTCACGGGCCGGCCTCGGGGACCGCGCAAGGCGGCCCCCGACGAGGCGGCCTCGTGGGGTGGTGTGGATCAGCGTACGCGGAGTCGCCGAATAATGAGACCGCTATCTCACTATGTGGTCATGTGGTCCTGCGGGAACGGACGGTAGGCGACCAGTGCCTCAGGGAGCTTGTCGATCGTCAACTCGCCGCTGAGTGTGGTGAGTTCACCGTCGTACGCCATCGGGGTGCCCTCCGCGATGCCGCCGACCCGCAGTCGGCGCAGCCGCACCGCCGCGTGGAAGGGGGAGCGCGTCAGCGGACCGGCGAGCGCCGCGGCCAGCAGCCGCGGGCCGGGCCTGCGGCCGCCGCGCACCAGGCGCACTCCAGCAGCCCGTCCGCGAGATCGAAGCGGCGGCCGGGGGCGAGGCCCGTACGGTGATAGGTGCCGTTGCCCGCGAACAGCAGCCATAACGGCTGCTCGCCGATCACGAACCCGGCGCGGAGCGGATGCCGGTGCGCCTTCAGGACGCGTGCCGCCGCGAACACCCCGGCCGCCCATCCGCCGATGCGGGGGGCCCACCGCTCGCGCTCCTGGACGAGCTCGGCGTACACCCCGAGGCTGAGGTTGTTGAGGAAGTAGCCCTCGCTGGTCGCGGAGCCTTCGCCGGTGCCGGACTCGTCGCTGGTGCCCGACCCCTCACTCCCCTCCGTCTCCTCTCCGACGCCGTCCCGTACGGTGAACCGGCCGACGTCGACCGCGATCGCCTCCCCGCGCTCCACGGCCTCGCACACCGTCCGGACGTCCTCGATGCCGATGTCCTGTGCGAAGTGGTTGAGAGTGCCGCCCGGAACCACCGCGAGGGGCAGTCCGTGGCGCAGCGCGACCCGCGCGGCCGCGTTGACGGTGCCGTCGCCGCCGCACACGCCGAGGGCCAGGGCCCGACGGGCCGCGCCCTCCAACTCGTCTTTGATGGCGTCCGGATCCTTGATGGCGTCCGGATCGCACTCCACCACATCGGCGAGCGGCGGGGCGTCGCGCAGTGCGCGGATCCGCTCCGGCTGGCCCGCCGCCGTGTTGACCACGACGACCAGACCCTGTCCGCGGGGCAGTGCGGGGGCGTCGGCGGCCGGGCGTGCGAGGGGTTGCAGCTGGTCGCGGGTCGGGACGAGGCCGCGTACCGCGAAGGCCGCACCCGCCCCGAGTGCGGCACCGGCCAGCACGTCGCTCGGGAAGTGCACGCCGGTGTAGACGCGGGACAGGGCGACGGCGGCCGCGAGCGGGGCGACGGCCGAGCCCCAGCGGCGTGACTCCAGGGCCACACCCGTGGCGAAGGCGGCGGCGGACGCCGAGTGGCCCGAGGGGAACGACGTGGTGATCGGCTGCCGCTTCAGCTGCCGCGTCAGCGGCACCACGTCGAGCAGCGGTCGGGCCCGGCGCACGGAACGCTTGCCGACGGTGTTGATGGTCGCGGAGGCGAGCGCCAGCGATGCCGTTCCGCGCAGCGCGGCCCGCCGGGCCCGCGGCGACCGGGTCGCGGCGATCGCCGCGGCTGTGCCGAACCACAGCAGCCCGTGATTGGCGCCCCGGCTCAGCCAGGGCAGGAGCCGGTCGGCGCCGGGCCAGTGCCGGGTGGCCACTGCCTCGAAGAGGCGGCAGTCGAGGGCCACCAGCCGGCTGAGGAGGGTGTGGCGCTGGAACTCGGGGACGGTGAGGTCGACGTCGGTGGACATTCCGGTGGACATGCGGCACGGGTACCCGCATCGCCCGGACTGCCACCAAGCCCGGCACCCGGCCGCGAAAAACCGTTGCCGCAGCCCCTCGATGCCCGTCACAATCCGCAACCATGGGGCATCTGGAAGCGGCGCATCTCGAGTACTACCTCCCGGACGGGAGGGCGCTGCTCGGCGATGTCTCGTTCCGGGTCGGCGAAGGCGCGGCGGTCGCCCTGGTGGGGCCGAACGGGGCGGGCAAGACGACCCTGCTGAGGCTGGTGTCCGGCGAGCTCAAGCCGCACGGCGGCAGCGTCACGGTCAGCGGCGGGCTCGGTGTGATGCCGCAGTTCGTGGGGGCGGTGCGCGACACCACGACCGTGCGCGACCTGCTCGTCTCGGTGGCGCCGCCCCGTATCCGCGAGACCGCGAAGGCCGTCGACGCCGCCGAGCACGCGATCATGACCGTCGACGACGAGGCCGCGCAGCTGCAGTACGCGCAGGCGCTGTCGGACTGGGCCGAGGTGCGCGGCTACGAGGCCGAGACGCTCTGGGACATGTGCACCACGGCCGCGCTCGGTGTCCCGTACGAGAAGGCGCAGTGGCGCGAGGTGCGCACGCTCAGCGGCGGCGAGCAGAAACGCCTCGTCCTGGAGGCCCTGCTGCGCGGCACCGACGAGGTGCTGCTCCTCGACGAGCCGGACAACTACCTCGACGTGCCCGGCAAACGCTGGCTCGAGGAACGGCTGCGCGAGACGCGCAAGACGGTCCTCTTCGTCTCGCACGACCGCGAACTCCTCGCCCGCGCCGCGCAGAAGATCGTGAGCGTGGAGCCGAGCCCGGCGGGCAGCGACGTGTGGGTGCACGGCGGCTCGTTCGCGACCTACCACGAGGCGCGGCGCGAGCGGTTCGAACGCTTCGAGGAGCTGCGCAGGCGCTGGGACGAGAAGCACGCGCAGCTCAAGAAGCTCGTCCTGGACATGCAGCAGTACGCCTCGCGCAGCGACGAGATGGCATCCCGCTACCAGGCGGCGAAGACGCGGCTGCGCAAGTTCGAGGAGGCGGGGCCGCCGCCCGAGCCGCCGCGCAAGCAGGACATCAAGATGCGCCTGCACGGCGGCCGCACGGGCGTACGCGCCGTGACCTGCAAGGGCCTGGAGCTGACGGGCCTGATGAAGCCGTTCGACCTGGAGGTCTTCTACGGCGAACGGGTCGCGGTGCTCGGGTCGAACGGCTCCGGCAAGTCGCACTTCCTGCGGCTCCTCGCCGGCGACGGCGTCACCCATACGGGGGAGTGGAAGCTCGGCGCCCGCGTCGTGCCCGGACACTTCGCGCAGACGCACGCCCACCCGGAGCTCGAAGGCCGCACCCTGCTCGACATCCTGTGGCTGGAGCACGCCAAGGACCGGGGCGCCGCGATGTCCCGGCTGCGCCGCTACGAGCTGACCGCCCAGGCGGAACAGCGGTTCGAGAAGCTGTCGGGCGGGCAGCAGGCCCGCTTCCAGATCCTGCTGCTCGAACTCGCGGGGGCGACGGCGCTGCTGCTCGACGAGCCGACGGACAACCTCGACCTGGAGTCGGCCGAGGCGCTCCAGGAGGGGCTTGAGGCGTACGAGGGGACGGTGCTCGCCGTGACGCACGACCGGTGGTTCGCTCGGTCGTTCGACCGGTATCTGGTCTTCGGCAGCGATGGGCGAGTGCGGGAGACGGCGGAGCCGGTGTGGGATGAGCGGCGGGTGGAGCGGGTGCGCTGACGCGGGGGGCCACCCTCCCCCCTTGGGTCACCGCCAGCGCAGTAGGGCCCCCAGGCCGCCCGCCGGAGAGGCCAGCGGGTGGGCCGTCGCCAGGGAGCGGGCCTCCGCGTCCGTCGCCACCGCGGAGCGCAGCAGTGCGTCGTCCGCGCGGGCCGACCGGGGTTCCGGCTCGCCCAGCGGCTCCCTGACCTCCGTTCGGCGTACGGCCAGCTGATCGGGGTCGCGGCCGACCCAGACCTCGCGGTGGGCGTCGGGTGCGCCCGGCCGGACCAGCAGCTCGGCGATGCGGTGCTCCCGGGCCGCCTCGACGAGTGCGGGCACCCCTTCCAGCGCCCCCGTGCGGCCTTCCTCGTCCGGGGTGAGCGCGGCCAGGAACCGCTCCAGGTCCTCCTCCGCCCGGCGCCGCGTGTGGTCGGCGCGGGCCTGGTCGACCTCCTCGTCCAGGAGCCGGCTCGACGCTCCGTGCGCGGCCTCCACCGTCTGGGGGTGCAGCCGCTGCGGCAGACGCTCGTGCACCGCGCGCCGCTGGCGGTCGTCGCCCACCAGGATCAGCAGCTCGGCCCGCGTCTCCTCCTCGCACACGGTGAGCGCGTCGGCGATCTCCGCGGCGTTGTGCTCCCACGTGTTCTCGACCCGCAGCTGGAAGTGGCGCTCGGACCAGTCGGAGGAAGCCGTACGGTGCACCGGCCACTGCCGGCCGGCCACCGCACCGGCATCCTGCGTCCCCCGCGCGCCGCGCAGCTCGAAATCGGCGCCCCGCCGGTCGATGTACGCGACCAGGCACACCGGGTCCTCCCCGGCCAGCTCCAGCAGCGGGGCCGTGTGCGGCAGGGCACCCCAGTGCACCTGGCTGCCTCCCGGTGCCACGGTCAGCGGCGGATCCAGGACGACGGTTCCGGCCGTGGCGAACAGCGCCCGCCCGAACGGCTCCGTGGAGTGCCGCAGGTCCTCGAGGGCCGTGCGGACCGCCCGGCAGGTGTCTTCGTCGGCCCCCTGCTCGGCCAGGGTGCGGGACACGGACAGGGCCTCGAGTGATCGCTCGTCGGGCGTGGACTCCGTGTGCCGCGACGTGTCGGCGTACACGGAGGCCCACGGCCCGGGATGTTCGTAGAGTGGATTGAGGAACTCGAGATCCATGGCTTCCTCCCGGACGCCGTCCTGTGCCGATCGTGGCGGTTCGGGTACCCGGTACACATGGAACGACACGATGACGAATGGGGCGCCGACATGGACGGAGTCGACCCGGCCCGCCTGGACGACCAGCAGCTCATGAAGGAGCTGGAGACGATCCACCGCACCCGTCACGACACGTTGCTGTACGGGTCCAATGACGCGCTGCGCACCCACAACGAGCGCATGGCGCAGCTGGAGGGCGAGTATCTGCGCCGCCATCCGCGCAGGCCCGTCGTCGCGGGCCGTACCCGTGAGGGAGCGCGGGAGAGGGAATGCGGACGGTGACGGTGATGGCAGAGATCCCGCTGCTCGCCCGGCACTCCGAGGCACTGGACCTGTTCAGCGAACGGGTGCGGGCCGTCCGTACGGATCAGTGGGACGCGCCCACCCCGTGTGCCGAGTGGACCGTCCGTGATCTCGTCAACCACCTGACCGCCGAGCAGCTGTGGGTGTCGCCGCTGGTCGTGCACGGGGCGACCATCGAGGCGATCGGGGACACCTTCGACGGCGACTTGCTCGGCCACGAGCCCGTCGCGTCCTGGGAGAACGGGGCCGAGGCGTCCCGCAGGGCCTTCACCAGCCACGGTGCTCTCGATCGCGTCGTCCATCTCTCGTACGGCGACACCCGCGGTTCGAACTACTGCTCACAGATGATCGCGGACCTCGTGGTGCACGCCTGGGATCTGTCCCGTGCGGTCGGCGCCGACGAGCGCCTCCCGGTGGCCCTGGTCGACTTCGCCGTGCGCGAAGTCACGCCGTATGCCGCGGAGTTGGAGAAGAGCGGGCTGTTCGCCGCGCCGGTGGAGCCGTCGCCGGGTGCGGACGTGCAGACGAAGCTGCTGTGCCTGCTGGGGCGACGGCCATAAGGGCCCGAGCCGTACGTACAAGGGACGTATACGAGGGAAAGGACCAGGCCGCGTGCCCGGCCGGAAGCCGCCCGTTCAGAAGCCGGCCGAGCGGACCGCTGCGGCCGAACTGCCGGGCTCCGCACGGCTGATGTCGGCGAGCGCGGAACCCGGGTCCTGTGCGACCGCGAGGTCCCCGAGGCTCACCATCCCCACCGGGCGGCCGTCCTCGACGACCGGCAGCCGGCGCACCGCGTGGTCCCGCATGAGGTGCACGGCGGCCGACACCGCGTCGTCCGGTCCGATGACGACCGGGTCGGGGGTGCAGACGGACTGGGCACTCACGGTCAGCGGGTCGGTGCCGTCAGCGACCGCACGCAGTGCGATGTCCCGGTCCGTGAGCACCCCGATGACGCTCGTGTCGTCGGTGACCAGGACGTCGCCGATGTCCTGGGCCCGCATGAGCTGGGCGGCTTCGACGAGCGAGGCGTCCGGACGTACCGCGACGACGCCCGGCGTCATGACTTCCCTCACGAAATCGGCCATGTCTGTGGGCCCTTTCTCGGTTCCATCGCCTGCAGGGGTACGGCCACTTGACCGTGGCCCCGCCCGCAGTACCCCTGTGGCGAGGCCTCATGCCTCTTACCGGCCCTGCGGGTGCCGTGCCCCCTCCGGTTCGCGGACCATCGCATGGGCGAGCTCCTGCACCGTGCGGTAGACGGTGCCGCGGCGGAGCCGCTCCACCGGCTCGATCAGCGTGTCGGGCGCGTGCCGCTTGCGCAGCATGCGCGCCAGCTTGGCGGAGTCGGCCGGAAACGCGCTGCGTCCCAGATGTCGCGCCAGCTCATAACGCATGACGGCCACTGGTTCCGGTGAACGGCCCGGTGTCACGGGCCCGTTGACGACCTCCGGATCGTCGTCGGCGGTCGGTTCAGGGTCGTGCCACTCCTCGGTCCTCGTGGGGTGCCCCGTCCTGAGCCGCCCCTGCAGTTCGTGCTTCATCTCCTCGTCCTGGTGGACGCTGATCCGGGCGCTGCCTCGCTGCATCTTTCCCTCCAGTCGCTCGGGGGAGTCCTCTACGAGTACCCGGCGGGCTCTCGTCGACACGTGCGCGGGGGGCGTGGCGGCAAGTCGTCCCCGCCGCCGTGGTTTGCCTCGCGGACGTCTGGAGACCCGGCCTCAACACCCCCCGCGACCACTCTGGGGACCAACGGGGAAGGGGCACGGCCATGATGGTGCTCGCAGTGATCATTCCAGCGCTGATGCTGGGGGCGGTCCTGGCGCTCGGCCGGTACGAGGAGTGGCTGCTGCCGCCCGCCGAGGACGCGGAGCAGCAGCCCCACAGCGCCGTATCCGTATCCAGCCCGTCCGGCGTCTGAGGACGAGCCCGGAGAGGAAGGGGACAAGGGATCCGCCACCCGAGCCCACCTGTGCAGACACGTGTGCCGCCGCCCTGGACGGGCGGCGGCACACACTGCGGACCGGGCGGGCCGGCCGCACCTCGGCGGTGCAGCGGCCCGTTGCGGCGCTAGGCCCTGGCCTAGGGGCAGGTCAGACCTTGGCCTCGGTCGCCGGGAGCGGCGCGGCCGCGGCGTCGGGTGTGGCGGCCGCCGGCCGGACGGGGATGAACCAGGCGACGACAGCGGCAACGAGCGCCACACCGCAGCCGATCAGCAGGGCGACGCGGAAGCCGTCCTCGGATGGCAGCGCGTAGCCGCCGAAGTCCGTCGTCAGCTGGGCCAGGACCACGCCGATCACGGCGGCCGCCACGGAGCTGCCGACGGAGCGCATCAGGGTGTTGAAGCTGTTCGCGGACGCGGTCTCCGACTGCGGCACCGCGCCCATGATCAGGGCCGGCATGGCCCCGTACGCGAGACCGACGCCGGTGTTGCAGATCAGGGTCACCACCAGCAGGCCCCAGGTCGAGCCGAGCAGCGCCTGGGACGATCCGTAGCCGACGGCGATGAACAGACTTCCGACGGCCAGCGTGACCTTGGGGCCGCGGGCGGCCGAGAGCTTCGCGCCGAGCGGCGACAGAGCCATCATCATCAGACCCGCCGGGGCCATCCACAGACCCATGCTCAGCATCGACTGGCCCAGTCCGTAGCCGGTGGCCTCGGGCAGCTGCAGCAGCTGCGGCACGACCAGTGACTGGGCGTACATCGCGAAACCGACCAGAATCGAGGCCGCGTTCGTCATCAGCACCTGCGGGCGGGCTGTCACCCGCAGATCGACGAGCGGGTCCGCGACGCGCAGCTCCCACCAGCCCCAGACCAGCAGCACGACGACCGCGGCGGCGAACAGCCCGAGCGTGGTACCGCTTCCCCAGCCCCAGTCGGAGCCCTTGGACACGGCCAGCAGCAGGCAGATCAGGCCGGCGCCCAGGCCGGCCGCTCCCAGCGCGTCGAAGCGGCCCGAAGCGACGCCGGTACGGCCCGCGGGCACCAGCAGGACGATCAGGACGCCGATCACGAGGCTCAGCGCGGCGGCGACCCAGAACAGCACCCGCCAGCTGGTGTTCTCGGCGACCGCCGCGGCGAACGGCAGGCCGAGCGCACCGCCCACACCCATCGACGCGCTCATCACCGCGATGGAGGAACCCAGCCGTTCCTGCGGCACGACGTCGCGCAGCAGGCTGACGCCCAGGGGCACCACGCCCATGCCCAGGCCCTGCAGACCGCGTCCGACGATCATCGGGGTCACCGAGGACGCCAGTGCGCAGACGATCGAGCCGACGACGAGCGGCACCACCGAGACCAGCAGCATGCTCCGCTTGCCGTACATGTCACCGAGACGCCCGGCGACCGGGGTCGCCACCGCCGCCGACAGCAGCGTGGCCGTGACCACCCAGGACGCGTTCGAGGCGGTGGTGTCGAGCAGGCTCGGCAACTCGCCGATCAGCGGCACCACCAGGGTCTGCATGATCGCAGCCACGATGCCCGCGAAGGCGAGTACGCCGACGACACCGCCGGAACGGGCCTCGGGCTTGGACTCCTCCACTGGTTCTCCTTGCTCATGTGTTGCTTGTGTATGCCAACGATGTGCATCGTACACATCATGTGCATTATGCAAGTTCCATGTATCGTGCATGTTGCGGGAGAATTGTCCGCGGGAGACTTCGGGGACCTACCTGCGCGAGATGACCCCTGGGGCCGGCCGGGAACTGGAGGAAGCGGAACGTGGACAAGCCCACCCACCTGGTCGAGTTCGAAGCCATGCTGCTGGGGCGGCATGCGCATTTGTTCAACCCGCGCGCGCGAAGCTCGGGCGGCAAGCTCGACCGCAGCGCCTACGTCCTGCTCAGCCGGATACAGATCGACGGGCCGATGTCCATCGGCCAGCTCCGGGACGCCTTCGGCCTGGACACCTCGACTCTCAACCGGCAGACCGCCGCCATGCTGCGCGCCGGCGTCGTCGAGCGCATCCCCGACCCCGACGGCGGCATCGCCCGCAAGTTCAGCATCACCGCGGAGGGCGAACGCCGCCTGAAGAGCGACCGCGCCGAGAACATCAGCGGGCTCGAGATGGTGCTGGCCCACTGGACACCCGAGGAGGTGGCCACCTTTGCCGGCTTCCTCAACCGCTTCAACAGCGACATCGAACGCCTGGAAGGGCGTCCGTGGCCGCGCCCCTGAAGCCGTGACACGCTGCGAGCCGCCGCCGGTCCGCGGGCCTGGCGGCCGGCGTCGCCCTTGAGGACCGACGCGCCCGTCGCCTCCATGTCCCCGGGCTTCTCGCCCCGGGCGCGAGGTTCGCGCCGTCCACGGGCAGCCCGAACGGACGGTGAGACCACGGCACCGGGTCACCACGGCGCCCCGCGGAATCCTCGGCCTGCCGGTACATCGATGGCGGACCCGGTGTTTGCGTCCTTCGCGTAGGGGCAGGCGCAGGTCAGTGCTTCGGACCGGAGGCACGTCCGTGGGAGAACGGTGATCAGGAACGGTGATCACTCGCCCCGGCTGTGTCCGGCGCGGCTCGAATGCTCTCCCACGGTGACCGTCGACATCGCAGGCACGCACCTTTAGGGAGCGCGACGCACCATGCGACAGGCACAAGCGAAGAAGCAGCACCCGCACGACGACGCACCCGACACCACAGAGGCCTTCCGCAAGCTCGCCGAACTGCCCGACGGGCCCGAGCGCGACGCACTGCGCCAGGAGATCGTCGAGGCGTGGCTCCCCATGTCGGAACGGCTCGCCGGACGGTTCCGCGGCCGTGGCGAGTCCCTGGAGGATCTGCGCCAGGTCGCCGCGCTGGGGCTCGTCAAGGCGGTCGACCGGTACGATCCGGCACGCGGCTCCGCGTTCGAGAGCTATGCCGTGCCCACCGTCACCGGTGAGATCAAGAGGCACTTCCGCGACCACATGTGGACCCTGCACGTGCCGCGCCGCGTCCAGGACCTGCGCAACCGGGTCCGCTTCGCCTGCCAGGACCTGTCGCAGTCCGTCTCCGGACGGATGCCCACCGTCGCCGAGATCGCCGAGCACGCCCATATGAGCGACGAGGACGTGCTGGTCGGACTGGAGGCGCTGGAGAGCTTCACCGCGCTCTCCCTGGACGCCGAACTGCCGGGCAGCGAGGACGGATACGCGCTGCGCGACGCGCTCGGCGCGCCGGATCCCGCCCTCGACGTGGTCATCGACCGCGAGGCCGTCAAGCCGCGTCTGCAGCAACTGCCCGAGCGTGAGCGCACGATCCTCTACATGCGGTTCTTCGGCGACATGACGCAGAGCCGCATCGCCGAACAGCTCGGCATCTCACAGATGCACGTGTCCCGGCTGATCAGCCGCTGCTGCGAGAAGATGCGCGACCAGGTCCTGAGCGAGGCGGCCTAGGCCGGCCTAGCCGCGGCCCAGCCGCCTGCTGTCCCCGTCGGCGACGTCCGTCGCGGGCGTCGGCCGGGACGGCGCAGGACGGCGCATCGAGAGCGCGATGTGGCGCGACATCATGTCGATCGCCTTCGCCTCGGCCAGGGAGAACGCCAGCCGGGCACCGGTCCTGAAGAGCGTGAGGACTCCCTGCCCCGCCCCGCCCGTGCCCGCGGTGAGCGGGACGCACAGGAGCGATGTCACATCCGCGCGTACGAGCACGGGGGCGCCCGTCGTGTCCCGGCCGAACGCCTCCGGATCCGCCGGCCGCACCTGCAGGGCCGTCCCGCCGCGTGCCGCCTCGACGACGAGGGGGCACGCGGCGGGATCCTGGTCCGCGACGGATGCGATGTCCGCGCCGGGAGGGCCGAGCACCGTCGTACGCGTCAGATGCGCCGCGCCGCCCGCGTCGGCCACCACCCAGTCGGCGAACCGTCCGTGCAGGACCCGGCCCGCCCGCTCCAGGGCCTCGGACCGGTCGCCGGGCGGCGCGGACAGCAAGGACGTGGCCATGGCGTCCACCAGATCCATCAGTGCCGTGTGCCGCGTCGTCTCGGCGAGATCGGGCACCGTGCCCGAGCCCGGCGAGCCCGCGGTCATGGCCGGCCGGCCGCCGGCAGCGGGCTGCAGTACGACGAGGACCGCGGTACGCGGTTCCGAGGTCGGCCGCAGCGCGGTGAGCGTCGCACGGACCGGCGCGGAAGGACGCTGCTGCAGATGGACGGTCAGGCTCCGGTCCCCGTCTCCGCGCGCCACGGCCGCCGCCTGGGACCGGAACGCGGCCCGGTCGGCGTGCGCGAGGAATCCGGTGAGCGGGCGGCCGGTCGCGTACCCCGCGCGGACACCCGTGAACTCCGTCGCCGCGAAGTTCAGCCGGCGTACGACCGTCTCCCGGTCCACCAGCGCCACCGGCAGCGGCAACCGCTGGAAGAGCGCACGCAGCAACTGCTGTTCCTGACGGTCGTTGGACGGAAGGCCGCCCGGCGCAGCACCACCGGGACCACCGGAGGCGAGCCGCTCGTACCAAGGCCACAGCTGGTCGGCGACATGGTCCAGCTCGAAAATGGCCGCGTCGAGAACCGGGGACAGCTCGTCCCTCGGGACGGAGCGGGCCGCCTTCAGCTCCGCGACGCGGCGTACGAAATCTGCGAGCTCCTCACCGAATTCGTTCGTCTGAGCCATGCGACGAACGTATCCCGTCGAGCCCGCGTCCAGGGAAGGCGACGGAGATCCCGGCCCTGTGTTTTTCGATGGTTCGTCCGGGCAGCAGCACCATGAGCCGGTCAGCGGTGGCAAGAGAGCACAGCACACGACTGCGAGACCACACCAGTACAAGACAGCAAGAACACAGCAGCACAGGACAGCAGAAGAGAGCCGACGCCGCGGAGGAGGTCCACAGCATGCCGGAATCCGAATTCCTCGGACCGGAGTCCCCTGAATCCGCCCTTCCCGGGCGGAGGCTCTCAGAGCTCGCGGAACAGGCGGCTCGCTGCACCGCCGCCTGCTGCGGTGCCGGTACGACGGTGTCCGACGGCGGCTCCGAGCGGCCCGCCGCGGTGACCCATCCCGATCTGGCGGGGCTCGTCTCGGTACAGCTGCGCTCCGGCGAGGGGCCGATACCGGCGGCGGAGGAGCGCGGTGAGCCGGTCGGGGCCGAGGACCTGCTGAACGAACGGCGGTGGCCGGAGTACCGCGCGGTGGCCCTCGACTCCGGTGTGCGCGCCTGTGTCACGCTGCCCTTCCGGCGCCCCCATCTCACCGTCACGCTGAGCCTGTACAGCTTCCGGCCCGGCGCCCTGGAAGGGGTCGCGCACGGGCCCGCCAAGGCACTCGGCGACTTCGCCGCCACCTGCCTCGTACGCGACCGCTCCTACCGGGCGGCGCTCACGGAGGTCGACCATCTCGGTGCCGCTCTGCGTGCGCGTCCCCTGGTCGACCAGGCCTGCGGCATCGTCATGCACGTGCTGGGCTGCGACGCCGACGAGGCCTTCGCGATCCTCAAGCGGATCTCCCAGGGCACCAACCGCAAACTCTCCGATGTGGCGTCGGGCCTCGTGGACACCCGCGGCCGGGGACTCGAGAAGAAACTGGTGTCGCTGGCCTAGGGCCTGCCGCGCGGCCCGGCCGTGTCACACGGCTGGCTTCGCGGGTAGCGCGAATGGGGCACGGCCGCGCGCGCATCGCCGGTGGACGGGCTGTGATGGGGTGCGGGGCACGGACACGCCGTGCCTGCCGCGACGCCGGCCGAAGGAGCCCGCTCATGCGTACTGCCCGCGCTCTCGCCGCCACCGTCCTGGCGTCGGCCGCCGTGACCGGCACCGCGCCCCTCGCCCATGCGGTGGCCGTGGAGGCGTATGGGGTGGGCGGCGTGGGTCCCGGGGCGGCGTATGACGGGGGTTCGAAGGACGGTGACGGGGCGAAGGGGCCCCGTCGTCAGGGGCAGTTGGAGAGCGGGGAGGGGAAGCGGGCGGGGTCGGGGGATGCCCGGGGCCGGGACGAGGACGCGAGCCGGGGAGGCGGGCACGAGAGCTCGGGCGAGAGGGGCGGTGCGGGCGATTCCGAGAGGCTGGAGAAGGGCGACCGCGCCGGTCAGCGCGAGGGTCTGGACGAGTCCCAGGACCCGGGCGGGTACGAGAGCAGCACGGAGGGACGGCAGGAAGCCGACGGGCGGACGGACGGCGATGGTGGTCGGCAGGAAGCGGACGGCCGGCAGGACGCCGGGAGCCGGCAGGACTCCGGCGCTGCCGAGGAGCCGTCCGGCGAGATCGGCCGCAACGACACGGAGGGACGCCAGCAGGCCGACGGACGGACGGACGCCGATGCTGGTCGGCAGGAAGCGGACGGTCGCGAGGACGCCGACGGTCGGCAGGACGCCGGGAGTCGGCAGGACTCCGGCGCTCCTGAGGAGCCGTCCGGCGAGAGGCAACCCGCGACGCCGGAGGAACCTGCCGGTGGGAGGGACTCTGCGGCGACGAGGGATCCCGGCGGCGAGAGGGATCCTGCCGACGCCGAGGACCCGGTCGGCGAATCGGCGTCGGACGACCACTCGGAGCAGGGCGAACGTGGGAACTCGGCCGTGGAGGTCAGCCCGCAGCGGGTGGCGCCGGGTGGATCGGTCACCATCTCCGTCTCCTGCCGGCCGGGCGGAGGAACACCACCCGACACCATCACAGCGACGTCGCAGGCCTTCGAGGAGGGCGAGGTCCAGTTGCGCCGCGTGCCCGGCGACGACGCCGTCGCGGCCGCCGCGTATCACGGGATCGCCCGTATCCCGTCGGCGGCATCCTTCCCAGGCGGGTCCGGCGGGTCCGGCGATTCCTCCGACTGGGGCGTCGACGGCAACTGCCCGGGCGGTAAACAGTGGTCCTCGTCCATCACCGTCGCGGACGGTGCTGACACCGACACCGACACCGACTCGAACATGACGCACGGTGTGCACGCCGGCGACGGCGGCAGCTTCGCCGGATCCCCCGCGGCGATGATCAGCGGCGGCGTTCTGATCGCGGGCGCGATGGCTGCCGGCGTCTACAAGGCGTACCGCAGAGAAGAGGCCGAGGACTGCTGATGGTCACGACTGCCGTCGGGCGGCCGGGTCGGTCACGGTCGGCCGGGCGGGCCCGCGTGTGACGGCCGGCCGCGCGCGCCGCGGAAATGGATCAGGGGGACGCTGGGTACGGAGAGGCCATGAGGAGCCCGCGGGACTGGACGGAACGGTACGGAACAGGACGGGACGGATAGGCGTCGGGTTCTACGCCGGAACAGGCGTCACAAGGGCCGTACGGACGACGGTGGGAACAGAGACCGAACGGTGACGGGCACGGGAAGCGACACGTGACTGCGCGGAGGTAGTACATGCGGCGGAGGCGGACGGCCCCAGGGGGACACGGCCCCGTCCGGTACGGCCCGCCGATTCCCGAGCAGGGTCTGCCGGTGCTGCCCGAGCTCTCCGCGGTGCTGGCCGCGGCGGCGGGCGCAGCCCACGCGGAACCGTCCGGCGGTGGACCCGCACTCCTCGACGCCGTCGGCGGCTACTGGGAGCGCCGCGGCCTGTCCTGTGGGCCGGGCCATGTCGCCGCGGCGCCCGGCGCTCCGGCGCTGCTCCTCGCGCTGACCGGCGCACTCGCCGGCGACGTGTTCCTGCCGCGCCCCTGCCCCGCCTGGTGGGCGCCGACGGCGCGACTGCTCGGCAGATCGGTGTTCCACGTGCCGACACCCGCCGAATGCGGCGGCATCCCCGATCCGTACGCGCTCCTGGAGACCGTACGCCGGGTCCGCGCCGAAGGCGGCAACCCGCGGGTGCTCGTGCTCGGCGTCGCGGACGACCCCACGGCCACCGTGCCGCCGCCGGAGGTGCTCCACGAGACCGTCGAGGCCGCCGCGGGCGAGGGCCTGCACATCGTCAGCGACGAGACGTGGCGCGACACGGTGCACCGGCCGCACGAGACCGTCGTCGTGAGCCCGGCCGACATGCTGCCGGGGCATGTCACCGTCCTGTGCGACCTCTCCGGGGCGCTGCTGCCCACCGGCTGGCCCGCCGCCATCGCCCGCTTTCCCGCCACGGAGGGCGGCTCGGACCTGCGGAACCGGGTGCTCGACGTGCTCACCGCGATCGGAGCCCGCGTTGCCACGCCGACCGCTGCGGCCGCGGCGTACGCCCTCGGTGAACCCGAGGTGGTCACGGCGCGGCTGGCCGCGGAGGTGCGGGTGCACGCGCGCGTGGCCGCCGCCGTGCATCAGGCCGTGCTTGCGGCGGGCGGACTGGCGCTGCCTCCGCAGGCCGGGCGCCATCTCTACGCCGACCTCGGCCCGTTGCGGTCCGCTCTCGCCGAGCGCGGTGTCAGCGACGCGCAGGAACTCGAGGACTTCCTCACCCGGCGCCTCGACCTGCCCGTGCCGGGCGGCCACCGCTTCGGCGACCACATCGGCGAGTTGCGCGTACGGCTGTCCACAGGGCCGCTCCTCGGGGCCACGGAAAAGGAGCGGGCCGAGTCGCTCACGGCATCGGACCCCCTGGAATTGCCGTCTGTGGAGCGTGCGTTGAGCATGTTCGGATCGGTACTGGACGATCTCCGCGCCGACGCACAGCGATGGGAGCCGCCTCGATGACGCAGGACCACCGGTCGACGATGCAGTCCGACGAACCGTCGGAACGCCGCTCCACCGGGGCGGGCACCGATCCGGGAAGGTCCGCCGGCCCGCGCGCGTCCGAGCGCGAGGCATTAGCCAGGCCCGATGCATCTGCCGAATCCGCCGCGGCCGCCCAGCAGGCGGCCCGCGACGAGCCGGCGGCCCCCGACTCGTCCGGCGGGCCGGACGCACCTGGCCGACCCGCGCCCGCTGCTCACGGGGGTCACTCCGCCGGGGTCATCGGTGCGTCCGCTTCCCATGAGGGCGACGCGCCCGGACGGGCCGATGCTCACGACTGGGCCGACGCGCCTGGACCGGCCGCCGCCCGTGACGGGGCCGACAGACGCGGAGGGCCTGCCGGCCGGGACGGCGCTGACGTGTCCGGTCGGTCCGCGGCACACGGGAGTGCTGAAGCGCCCGGACGGCCCCTCGTCCGCGCTGAGGCCGGGGCGATCGGTGGGCCCGCTTCCCACGGGGCCGACGCGCTCGGACGGGCGCCCGTTCACGAAGGGGCCGGCACGCACGGACGGCCCTCCGCCCCGGAGGGAGCCGAGGCCGACAGGTTCGTCCGGTCTGTCTCCCTCGACGCGACCGCGGTCCTCAGCCGTCCCCCCGTCGTCCTCCCCCCGCCCCGCCCCCTCGGCGAGATCCGTCTCTGGCCGAGGCCCTTCCTGGACCGGCTGACCGCGCCCCTGCCCGGGATCAAGGCGATTGCGCGGTTCGCCCGGGAAGGAGCCCTCCGGCCCCGGCCCGCAGGGCTTGCCGACATTCCGCGGCTGCCGTTCGAGCCGGGGCCGCTGCCCGTCGTGGACGCCGGCACCGTCGCCCTCACCTGGGCCGGGCACGCCAGCTGGGTGATCCGTATCGGCGGGCTCACCGTGCTCACCGACCCCGTCTGGTCCCGCAAGATCCTCGGCACCCCGGCCCGTATCACGCCGGTGGGCGTCGCCTGGGACGCCCTGCCGCCCGTCGACGCGGTCGTCATCAGTCACAATCACTACGACCATCTCGACGCCCCCACCATCGCCCGCCTTCCGCGCGACACCCCGCTCTTCGTGCCGGCGGGGCTCGCCCGCTGGTTCCGGCGGCGGCGCTTCACGCGGGTCACCGAGCTCGACTGGTGGGAGGCCGCTGAGACCGGCGGAGTGCGGTTCGACTTCGTCCCGGCCCACCACTGGTCCAAGCGCCGCCTCAACGACACCTGCCGCTCGCTCTGGGGCGGCTGGGTCCTCACCGATCCGGCCGGGCAGCGCGTCTACTTCGCCGGGGACACCGGCTACGGCCACTGGTTCTCGCGCATCGGCCACCGCTACCCGGGCATCGACGTCGCACTGCTGCCGATCGGTGCGTACGACCCCCGGTGGTGGCTCCGGGACGTCCACTGCAATCCGGAGGAAGCGGTTCAGGCGGCGCGGGATCTCGGCGCGCGGCGCATGGCGCCCATGCACTGGGCGACATTCATGCTCTCGGCCGAACCCGTCATGGAGCCGCTGATGCGGGTCCGGACCGCCTGGGAGAAGGCGGGCCTTCCGCGCGAGGACCTCTGGGACCTGCCGGTCGGCGGGTCGCGGGTTCTCGAGGGGGCAGCCCTGCGGCCCGTCGAGGCGTGACCCCAGCGCTCCGGCCGGACAGCCGGTCGGTCAGGGGCCAGGGTCAGGGTCGGGCCGGCGTTCTGCGCAGGCGCCGCCACACCGACGGCACCGCGCTGATCAGCAGCGTCAGCGCCACCGCCGCCACGACACCCTGCCACGGCTCCGGGAACAGGGAGCCGCCCAGAATGCCGATGACCTGGTACGTCGCCGCCCACGCGAGGCACGCCGGCACATCGCCGCGCGCGAACCGGCGCAGCGGCATCTCCGCGAGCAGACAGGCCAGCATCACCGGCAGCCGGCCCGCGGGCACCAGCCGCGACAGGACGAGCACCATCACCCCGTGGTCGTCGAGTTTCTGCTGCGCCTGGGCCAGCCGGTCCTCGGGCGCGCGGTTGCGGATCGCCTCCAGCCACCGCGACCCGTTCTTCGACCGCATCCCGCGCTGCCCCAGCCAGTACAGCGCCACATCGCCGAGGAACGCGGCCAGCGACGCCACGACGAAGACCAGCAGCAGCGAGAAGGGCGACGTCTGGTGGAACGCCACCACCGCCGCCGAACTGACCAGCGCCCCGGTCGGCACGACGGGCACCAGCGCGCCGATCAGCACCAGAAGGAACAGCGAGGGGTATCCGACCGCCTGCTGCGTGGACTCGGGCGGCACCGTCGACGCGGCAGCCGCGGCCAGTGGCAGATGAGCCGCGTACGCGAGTGCGAGCGAGCCGTGGAACACGTGGCTCACCGTGTCCTGCCCTCCGGCCTCGTCCTGCCCTCCGGTCCCTCGGACGGCGTCTCCGGGGAGGCACCGGAGGGCGTCGCTCCCGGCCGCACGCTCTCCCCGTGCCCGAGCAGGTGCACCGCCACCTCCGGCGCCCGCGCCGCGGCCAGCCGTACGAACTCGTCGCCCGGCGCGTGGAACTCGTGCGGCCGTACCGCGTCCATGCCGATCGGCCAGTACGTCCCGTAGTGCACGGGCACCGCGCTCCCGGCGCCGAGCCGGGCGAGCGCCTCGGCCGCGCGGCCCGCGTCCAGATGACCGTGGCCGAGATACGGGCCCCAGCCGCCCACGGGCAGCAGCGCCACGTCGACGTCGCCCACCTCCTTGGCCATGTCGTCGAACAGCCCGGTGTCCCCGGCGAAGTACGTTCGCGCCTCGCCGTCGATCACATAGCCGAGGGCGGGGGAGCGCTGCCGTCCGAACGGCAGCCGTCGCCCGTCGTGCAGTGCGGGCACGGTGCGTACGACGAGCTCTCCGATCACCGTCTCGTCCCCGGGCCGGACCTCCGTCAGATGCAGGTGGGTCAGCTTCCGCAGGCCGGGGACGGCCCGTAGCGCGCCGCGCGGCACCAGCAGCCGGGCACCTGGGGCGAGCCGGGCGAGCGACGGGAGGTGCAGATGGTCGGCGTGCAGATGCGAGACGAGCACCACATCGGCGACCGATGCCTCGGCGGACGGCAGCGCGCCGCGACGGCGCCGCAGATGCGCCAGGCGCCGCGCGAACAGCGGGTCGGTGAGCACGCGGGTGCCCGAGTCCTCGACGGTGCAGGTGGCGTGACCCCACCAGGTGATCTCCACCGGCACGCGTTCCTCCTTCAGGTAACTCCCCTCGAGCCTACGGGCAGCGGTAGGGTCAGCGGACCAGACCAGGGGTGAGGGGGACACCATGGAGGACGCCGGGAGTGCCGTCGAACGCGGACACCCCGTGCGTGTGACGGCGATCGCCAGCCTGACGCCTCTCGAGGAGCTGGACGCGGACCCGTTCCTGGTGGACTCGCGCAGCCAGCACGCGATGTGTGCCCGCTGGGCCGCCGAGCAGGGGTACGTCGTCACACGGGAGCTGGTCGTGCACGCCCTGCGTCCCGACCACCGAGTGCTGTGGGCGGACGTCGACGCGGGCGTGGTGGACCTCTTCGTCGCACCGAGCCGCCGCGTGCTGGAGCGCGCCCTGCGGTCCGTGGACGAGTTCACGGCCGAGTGCGCGCGGCGCGGGGTGCGCCTCGAGACGGCGGGGCTGGCCGAACCGGCGTACGACACGGAGATGAAGGCGCGGATCCACCGCCGGCTGTCGATGCCTACGGCGGGGTACGACGGCTGCTGAGCGGCTCGACCGCCGTACTCGTCCCAGCTCGGAGATCCTCGGACCCGTCCCCGAGCCCGTCGCCGGACGACCCCCCACCCCGCCTGTGAAAGGCTGGACGCCGGACATGGTCCGTCCGTCCGGGGCGGGCCGCGACGTGAGGTGAAGCAGGGCGTGGCGGACTGGCGGTGGCGGAGGGTCGGCAGCGCCTCGTGGCGCGTGATCGCCGTGTGGGCGGTCAGCACCGTCACCATGCTGGTGCTCGCGGGGATCCTGCCCGACTTCCGGCTGCAGTCCTCCGACGGCGACAGCGCCACCCGTATCGCGATCACGGCGGCGCTCGGCGCAGGTGCGTTCGGTCTGCTGTCGGTCCTGGTGTGGCCGCTGCTCGTCAGAGCGCTGCTGCTGGTGCCCGCCCTGGTCCTCGGGCTGCTCGTCTTCTTCCTCAACGGCTCGCTGCTGCTGGTCGCGATGCAGCTGAACCCGGCCGGCCGCGGCGAGGTCGCCCCCGAGACCGCCGTCGTGGTGGCCGCGGTGATGTCCGCGGTGGCGTCCGCGACGGGCACCGCGCTCGCCGTCCGTGACGACGACGCGTACCGCCGCAGGCTCTACCGGCTCGCCGACCGCCGGCGCAGGCGGGCCCTCGCCGGATCCTGCCCGGCCACGCCCGGCACCGTCTTCATCCAGCTCGACGGCGTCGGCCACGACGTGCTCCTCGACGCCGTCGGCAAGGGCCTCATGCCCACCGTCGCCGCATGGCTTGCGAAGGGCCCGCCGGGGGACGGCGGGGTCCCGGCCGCCGAACCGACCCACCGGCTCACCCCCTGGCGTACCGACTGGTCCAGCCAGACCGGCGCCAGCCAGCTCGGCATCCTGCACGGCACCAACCACGACATCCCGGCCTTCCGCTGGTACGAGAAGGACAGCCGCGAGGTCATGGTCTGCAACCGTCCCAGCAGCGCCGCCGAACTCCAGCGCCGCGCCATCGCGCACACCGGCGACGGAGGTCTGCTCACGCTCGACGGCGCCAGCCGCGGCAATCTGTTCAGCGGCGGCGCCGACCAGCTCGCCCTCGTCCTGTCGGTCTCCGCGCGCCGGGGCCGGGAGAACCGCTCCCGCGCCGGCTACTTCGCGTACTTCTCCGATCCCGCCAATGCCGTCCGTACCGCCATGTCGTTCGTCGCGGAGGTCTGCCGCGAGATCGGCCAGTCGACGCACGCCCTGCTCACGAAGCGGCGGCCGCGTGTCTCACGCGGCGGCCTGTATCCGTTCGTCCGGGCGTTCGCGACGGTCGTCGAGCGGGACGTCGTGGTCGCCGCGGTCATCGGCGACATGCTCGTCGGCCGCCGCGCCGTGTACGCCGACCTGGTGGCGTACGACGAGGTGGCGCACCACTCCGGGCCGCGCAGCCGCGACGCCGGGAAGGTGCTCCAGCGGCTCGACCGGTCCCTCGCGCTGATCGCGAAGGTCGCCGAGCACGCCCCACGGCCGTACCGCATCGTGGTGCTCTCCGACCACGGGCAGAGCCCCGGCGAGACCTTCCTCGGCCGCTATGGCCTCACCCTCGCCGACCTGGTCAGGGCCGGGTGCGGGCTGCCCGTGCGGCGCCGCGTCGAGCACACGCGCAGCGGGGCCGAGGCGCGGGCCGCGGTCCGTGCCGCGCTGAACCGGCCCGTCGAGGAGGACGAGGGGCAGCACCGCCCGTCCCGCCGTTCGGGACCCGTCGTCCTCGCGTCCGGCAACCTGGGGCTCATCTCCTTCCCGGACGTCCCGCATCGCATGACGCGCGAGGAGATCGACCGGCGCCATCCCGCGCTGCTGTCGACGCTCGCCAACCACCCGGGCATCGGCTTCCTGCTCGTCGACAGCGAGGAGCGCGGCGGGCTGGTGCTCGGCGCGCACGGCGCCGAGATCCCCCTGGAGGAGCTGGACGGGAACCCCGGGCCGCTCGCGGCCTTCGGTCCCGGCGCCGCCGACGCCGTACGCCGCACCCACTCCTTCCCGCGCGCCGCCGACATCATGGTCAACTCCTGGTGCGACCCCGAGGAGGGCCAGGTCCACGCCTTCGAGGAGCAGATCGGCTCGCACGGCGGGCTCGGCGGCGCCCAGGGCCAGCCCTTCCTGCTGTCGCCGTACGCACTCTCCGCGCCGGTCGACGACGGCCAGGAGCTGGTCGGCGCCGAACAGCTGCACAAGGTCTTCCGGCGCTGGCTGGGGGACGGCGACGGGCCCCAGGTTCCGGTGGGCGGACTCGAGGCGGTACGGGACGCGGTACGGGACGACGAGGAAGCCGTACGGGCAGAAGAGGCCTGAGCCCCGTTCTTGCGGGTGCGCCGGGCCTGCTTGTGATCGGATGGTGGTTACGGAACCCGGACTCGACACGGGACCTCACTGAAGGGATACATCGTGGCAACCACGCGCTCCGCACACACCGTCTGGGAAGGCAACCTGCTCGAGGGCAGCGGCGTCGTCACCTTCGACTCCTCCGGCATCGGCGAGCAGCCGGTGTCCTGGCCGTCCCGGGCCGAGAAGGCGAACGGCAAGACCAGCCCCGAGGAGCTGATCGCCGCCGCCCACTCCAGCTGCTTCTCCATGGCGCTGTCCCACGGCCTGGCGGGCGCCGGCACCCCGCCGACCCGGCTCACCACCTCGGCGGACGTCACCTTCCAGCCGGGTACGGGCATCACCGGTATCCATCTGACCGTCGAGGGCCAGGTGCCCGGCATCGACGAGGCCGCGTTCGTCTCGGCCGCCGAGGACGCCAAGAAGAACTGCCCGGTGAGCCAGGCGCTGGCCGGCACGACGATCACGCTGGACGCGAAGCTCGTCGGCTGAACACCGACCATTGACTCCGCATCGCCCGTGCCGCCGTACGGCTTCGACCGGACGGCGGCACGGACGGCCGCCTCCGGACCCCAGGGATTGACAAGTGGGCACTCAAGTTTTGAGCTGAGAGAGGAAAACCCCCGGGACCCCGGGTTCGGCGGAAGGGGACGGAGATGTCACGTGCGGTCGGAATCGACCTCGGTACGACGAACTCGGTGGTGGCCGTCCTGGAAGGCGGTGAACCCACCGTCATCCCCAACGCCGAAGGCGCGCGTACCACTCCCTCGGTCGTCGCCTTCGCCAAGAACGGCGACGTCCTCGTCGGGGAGGTGGCCAAGCGGCAGGCGGTCACCAACGTGGACCGCACCGCACGCTCCGTCAAACGGCACATGGGTGACGCCCACTGGCGCTTCCCCGAAGAGGGCTCCGTGGACGGCACCCGCTACACCGCACAGGAGCTCTCCGCACGCGTCCTGCAGAAACTGAAGCGGGACGCCGAGTCGTACCTGGGCGAGAACGTCACCGACGCGGTGATCACCGTCCCCGCGTACTTCGACGACGCCCAGCGCCAGGCCACCAAGGAGGCCGGCGAGATCGCCGGGCTCAAGGTGCTGCGCATCATCAACGAACCGACGGCCGCGGCGCTCGCCTACGGCCTCGACCGCGGCGAGGAGCAGACCGTCCTCGTCTTCGACCTGGGCGGCGGCACCTTCGACGTATCGCTCCTCGACATCGGCGACGGCGTCATCGAGGTGAAGGCCACCAACGGCGACACGCATCTCGGCGGTGACGACTGGGACCAGCGGATCGTCGAGCATCTCGTCAAGCAGTTCAAGAACGCGTACGGCCTCGATCTCGCGAAGGACAAGATGGCCCTGCAGCGGCTGCGCGAGGCAGCGGAGCGGGCGAAGATCGAGCTCTCCTCGTCGACCGAGACGACCGTCAACCTGCCCTACATCACCGCTTCTCCGGAGGGCCCGCTGCACCTCGACGAGAAGCTGACACGCGCCCAGTTCCAGGAGCTGACGGGGGATCTCCTCGACCGCTGCAAGACCCCCTTCCACCAGGCCGTCAAGGACGCCGGCATCGAGGTCTCCGCGATCGACCATGTGATCCTGGTCGGCGGCTCGACGCGTATGCCCGCCGTCACCGACCTGGTCAGGCAGCTCACCGGCAAGGACCCGCACAAGGGCGTCAACCCGGACGAGGTGGTCGCCGTCGGCGCCACGCTCCAGGCCGGCGTGCTCCGCGGCGACGTCAAGGACGTCCTGCTGCTCGACGTGACGCCGCTGTCCCTCGGCATCGAGACCAAGGGCGGCATCATGACGAAGCTCATCGAACGCAACACGACGATCCCCACCAAGCGTTCGGAGATCTTCACGACGGCCACCGACAACCAGCCGTCCGTCGGAATCCAGGTCTACCAGGGCGAACGGGAGATCGCCGCGTACAACAAGAAGCTCGGCGTCTTCGACCTCACCGGGCTGCCGCCCGCGCCGCGCGGCGTCCCGCAGATCGAGGTCACCTTCGACATCGACGCCAACGGGATCATGCACGTCTCGGCGAAGGACCTCGCGACGGGCCGTGAGCAGAAGATGACCGTCACGGGCGGCTCGGCGCTCCCCAAGGACGACATCGACCGCATGATGCGCGAGGCCGAGCAGTACGCCGACGAGGACCGCCGGCGCCGTGAGGCCGCCGAGACCCGCAACCAGGCGGAGCAGCTCGTCTACCAGACCGAGCGGTTCCTCGCCGAGAACGGGGAGCGGATCCCGGGCGACACGAAGTCGGAGGTGGAGGCGGCGGTCACCGAGCTGAAGGGGCTGCTGGAGGGCGGTGGCGAGGACACGGCGGCGCTGCGCGCGGGCGTCGAGAAGCTGGCCACCGTCAGCCAGAAGATGGGGCAGGCGATGTACACGCAGGCGCAGGCCGGGTCCGCCACCGCCTCCGGCGGTGAGAGCGGCACGGGTACCGGCACCGGTACCGAGGAGCCCAAGGCGGATGAGGACGTGGTCGACGCGGAGATCGTCGACGAGGACAGGGACTCGAAGGGCGGCGCGGCCTGAGCCGAGCGGGAACCGGCCCGTGCCCGAGTGTGCGCGGCGGCTGGGTGCCGCCGCGCACACCGGTGTGTGTGGGGGGTGGGCTATGGGGGGCTCAGCCGATGTCGAGGCGGGCCACCGTCAGCGTGGACACGGTCGGTGAGGCACCCGCGAGCGGAGTGCTGTAGCTGGGCGTGACGGCCGCGTAGGCCCAGGTCAGATCACCGTCCGGGAGTACGGCGATATCGCCCGCGATCCTCGCCTTGACCGTCTTGTCGGCCGTCAGGAAATTCCCGCTCCAGTCGATCAGCCGCAGATGCGTACCGGTGAAGGTCCCGGTGCAGGTGCCATTGGCGCACTTGGCGTTCTTCAGCGACTCCCAGGAGAGCAGCAGCTTGCTCTTCCCGTACGGGGCTATGTGCACGTTGACGTGTTCGGTGCCGGGGGCGGACGTGAGGTGGATCGGCTTGCCGGAGACCGTCGAGCGGTTCTTCAGGAAGGCCACCGTCACCTGATGGGTCTTCCACTTCGGGGTGACCGTCCAGCCGCGCCCGCTGGAGTCGTCGGGGTTCTTCTTCGCGGAGGCGGCGCCGCGCGAGGCGTACGCCGTGACATAGCGGCCGGTCGTCGTGTTCTTCACGATCTCGCCGGTGCGGCCCGCGTACGTACCGCCGCAGTAGCCCGCCCAGCACTGCTCGCGCTGCACGACGGGCGCGTTGTCCGGGGCTGCGATGCCCGTCGAGACCATCAGGCCGGAACGCCAGTCGTCGTGGCAGAGAGAGGTGAAGGCCCCGGTCTTCTCGGGGAACAGGGCGATGCCCTCGTTGTGGCTGCAGCCCCAGTCCCAGCCGCCGCTCAGCTTGCTGCCGCTGGAGCTGACGTACGTGAGCTTGTCGCCGTAGTGGCCGTCGGCGAAGCCGCCCGCTCCATGGACCACGAAGTACGCGCCGTACTTCGAGCCGTTCCACTTCAATTGCCCGTCCAGCACCGGGGAGGTGTCGTGGCTGGCCGTTCCGGTCAGCTTCTTCGTGAAGGCGCGAGTGCCGTTCTTGTAGCGGATGAGCGCCGCGGCCGTGTCGCCCCACTTGTTGGTGTCGGGGACGCGGGTGAGCAGCGCGAAGCCGTTGTTGTGGGCGACCAGACCGCCGACTTCCTTGGCGCCCTTGACGATCGTGTCCTTGCCGGAACGTTTCCCCGCGGCGGTGAGGGTGGTGACGTGGATGCCGTCGGACGCGGGCCAGGCGACGCGACGCGTGCCGTCGGGAGCGACGGCGGTGGTGACCCGGGTCCACTCCTTGGTGTTGTTGTAGCCCGCGGAGAGGTAACGCAACGTGGCCGGGAGCGAGACTGAGGTCGTGGTGATCCGCTCGGGGATGCTGCGGGCGGCGGCAGCGGTCGTGCTCGTGCCGGTGCTGCCAGTGCCAGTGCTGGTGCTCGTGCTGCCAGTGCTGGTGCTGGTGCTCGTACTGGAGTTGGTGCCGGTGCCCGCCGCCGACGCCGTCGCGTAGACCGCGAGTGCGGCCACTGCCGTGCCCGCCACGGTGAGGGCGAGCCGCTTTCTGCGGCCGGTGGAGCGGTGTCTCGTACGTCGTGCCATGAGGTGCGTCTCCCGGACGTTCGGTGCTGGTCGTCCAGGAGTCGCCGTCACGGCCGGAAAGGTTGCCGCCGTCTTGCCGCCGTTCGCTACACCTTCGTCCGCTCCCACCCCCGTCTCTCCGGCCGGGCACCCAGCTGCTCCGGATCACGCGTGCGATACACCACGTACGGCCGGAACAGGTACTGCACCGGGGCGCTGAACATGTGGACGAGGCGGGTGAAGGGCACCATGGCGATGAGGACCATGCCCACCACCGCGTGGATCTGGTACATCACCGGCACGCCCGCCATGAGGTCCGTCTTGGGCTGGAGGGTGAACAGGCTGCGTGCCCAAGGAGCGATGGTCGTCCGGTAGTTGTAGCCGTCGCCGGTGACGTGCATCAGCTTGGCGACCATGCCGAGCACGATCGCGGCCAGCAGCACCAGGTACATCAGCTTGTCGTTGGCGGTCGTGGCGCGGAACACCGGGGCCTTGGTGCGCCGCCGGTACAGGAGCAGCGCGATGCCGGCCAGGGCCAGCACGCCGGCCGCCGTCCCGCCGTACAGCGAGAGGAGGTGGTACGTGTGCTCGTTGAGGCCGATGCCGTCCGTCCACGACTCCGGCACGAACAGGCCCACCAGGTGGCCCACGAGCACGAAGAGCATGCCGTAGTGGAACACCGGTGACGCGATGTTGAGCAGCTTCGACTCGTAGATCTGCGACGAGCGAGTGGTCCAGCCGAACTTGTCGTAGCGGAACCGCCAGATCGTGCCCGCGACAAGCAGCACGAAGGCGATGTACGGAAGGACCCCCCACAGCAGTGTCTTCATCTGGATTCCTTCGTGGATGCCCCTGCCTTGAGGCGGGGGAGGAAACGGACTCCTGAGGAGCAGGGCAGGGAAGGACGATTCGCCGCCATGGCGGATCGCCGTCTGCCACCAACTACCGGCAACAGCCCACAATTTGACGTGATAGTTTGTGAGGTGTGGCCACTCACGTGAAGCGGGCGTTCAAGTACCGCTTCTACCCGACCGATGTGCAGGCAGCCGAGCTGTCGCGCACGTTCGGCTGTGTGAGGAAGGTCTACAACCTGGCGCTCGCCGCCCGCACTGAGGCGTGGGCGCGGCAGGAGCGGGTCAACTACAACGCCACTTCGGCGATGTTGACGGCGTGGAAGAAGACCGAGGAGCTGGCCTACCTGGGCGAGGTGTCGTCGGTCCCGCTCCAGCAGGCGCTGCGGCACCTGCAGGTCGCGTTCGCCAATTTCTTCGGCAAACAGGCCAAGTACCCGCGTTTCAAGTCGCGGAAAAAGTCCCGTAGGAGCGCGGAGTACACCACGTCCGCGTTCCGCTTCCGGGACGGGAAACTGACGCTGGCGAAGATGGCGGAACCGCTGGACATCGTGTGGTCCCGGCCGCTCCCCGAGAGGGCCACACCGTCCACGGTGACCGTGTCGCAGGACAGCGCGGGGCGCTGGTTCGTGTCGATGCTGTGTGAGGACCCCGGGGTGCAGCCGCTCCCGGCCACGGATACGGCGGTCGGTATCGACGTGGGTCTGGATCATCTGCTGACCTTGTCGACCGGGGAGAAGATCGCCAACCCGAGGCACGAGCGACGCGATCGCGCGCTTTTGGCGAGGGCCCAGCGGGAGCTGTCCCGGAAGGCCAAGGGTGACGGGGCGAACCGGGCCAAGGCCCGGCTCAAGGTCGCCCGCATCCACGCCCGCATCACCGACCGGCGACGCGACGCGTTGCACAAGCTGACCACTCGACTCGTGCGCGAAAACCAAACGCTCGTGATCGAGGACCTGACCGTGCGCAACATGGTCAAGAACCGGAGCCTGGCCCGTGCCATCAGTGACGCGGCGTGGGCACAGTTCCGGAGCATGCTGGAGTACAAGGCGGCCTGGTACGGGCGGGAAGTGATCGCGGTGGACCGCTTCTTCCCCTCGTCCAAGCTGTGCTCCGCCTGCGGCACCTTGGCTGACAAGATGCCGCTGAACGTCCGTACCTGGACGTGCGACAGCTGTGGTACGACCCATGACCGGGACGTGAACGCGGCGAAGAACCTTCTGGCCGCCGGGCTGGCGGTGTCTGTCTGTGGAGCTGGTGTAAGACCTCAACGGAGAACTCCGGGCGGGCAGTCGGCGACGAAGCAGAAAACCCCACGGCGCGAGCCGTAGGAATCCCACTCGTTTACGAGGGGGAGCAAGTCAAGAACGCTCTCCCGTGAAAAAACTCGTACTCAACTCTCACTGTCGGCCGGCTCCGAAGGGCTCCAGGCCCACTTCCTCGTGCGGCGGGCCCGACCGGGCCAGTGCCAGCGCCTCGGCCCGGTCCTTCGGGGACGGGCCCGGCAGGGTGGCGCACACCGCGCCCAGCACGCGCGCGTACGGCGTGCCGAAGTCCGTGAGGGCGAGCCGCAGCAGCTCAAGCCCTGCGCGGTGCTCCTCGAGCAGCGCCGGCCCGGCCTGTGCCGAGAACTCCAGTACCACCGGCAGGAAGTCAGGCAGCTCCTCGCCGGTGAACTCCAGGCCGTACGCCCGATAGGTCTCCTTGAAGCGGACCAGCGACATGCCGCGCCGTCGCGTGTCACCGTCCCGCCACCAGCTCAGGTACAGGCTGTGCCGGTTCTTGAAGTCGAAGACCTGGACGTAGTGCGCGGCGAGGTCCGCGGGGGCCTCCGCCTCCGCGTGGTCGAGGAAGCCGCCCAGCTCGGGGGCGGCGGCCCGCAGCAGCGGCAGCCGCTCGCGGAACTCGTCGTCGGGATAGCCCAGGCAGTGCGCGGCGGCCTGGTACAGCACGGCGGGGGAGGTCACGGTGGCTGCTCCTTCAATTCGCTCTCCTCGTCGGCCTTCTGCCGCTTTTTCAGTACGTGGAAGTTCTCCACGGAGACCAGCGGCAGGTGTTTGCGCCCGGAGTCCTGGCCGAAAGGACCGTCGCCGCCCATGCCGGGGCCGCCCTCGTAGTCGAGGCTGCAGGAGTCCGGCAGCGCCGTCTCCTCCAGGCGGGCCGCTTCGCCGACCGCAGCGGTCGGGATGACGTAGCGCTCTTCGTACTTGGCGATGGCGAGCAGCCGGTACATCTCCTCGATGGTCTGCGCGTCCATGCCGACCGACGAGGCGATGGAAGGGCCCGGCTGATCCCCGAGGTTGATCGCCCGCATGTGCGAGCGCATGGCCGCGAGCTTCTCCAGCGACGCCCGTACAGGACCCACATCGCCCGCGGTGAACAGCTCCGCCAGATACTCGAGCGGGATGCGGAGCGTGTCGATGGCGCCGAAGAGGTTGCCCGCCTCCTCACCGTCGAAGCCCGTCTCCGCCAGCGCGTCCACGATCGGCGACAGCGGCGGGATGTACCAGACCATCGGCATCGTGCGGTACTCGGGATGCAGCGGCAGGGCGACCCTGTACTTGCTGATGAGGGCGTGCACGGGGGAGCGGCGCGCCGCCTCCATCCAGTCGTACGGGATTCCGGCCTCCTCGGCCGCCCGCTGCACACCCGGGTCGTGAGGATCGAGGAACACCCCCAGCTGGGCCTCGTACAGCGCCTTGTCGTCCTTCACGGAGGCGGCCGCGGTCACCTTGTCCGCGTCGTACAGCATCACGCCGAGATAGCGCAGCCGCCCCACGCAGGTCTCCGAGCAGACCGTCGGCAGGCCCACCTCCACGCGCGGATAGCAGAACGTGCACTTCTCGGCCTTGCCGGTGCGGTGGTTGAAGTACACCTTCTTGTACGGGCAGCCGGTGACGCACATGCGCCAGCCGCGGCAGTGGTCCTGGTCGACCAGCACGATGCCGTCCTCGGCCCGCTTGTACATGGCGCCCGACGGGCAGGACGCCACGCACGACGGGTTCAGGCAGTGCTCGCAGATCCGCGGCAGGAAGAACATGAACGTCTGCTCGAACGAAAACCTGACCTTCTCCGCGGCCTGTTCACGGACCTTGGCGACGATCGGGTCGAGGTTCCCGTGCTCGGGTGCGCCCGCGAGACTGTCGTCCCAGTTCGACGACCACTCGATCTTCATCGGTTTGCCGGTGATCTGCGACAGCGGCTGCGCGACGGGGAAGTCGTCGCCGAGCGGCGCGTCGGTGAGGTTCTGGTAGTCGTACGTCCAGGGCTCGTAGTAGTCCTTGATCTCCGGCAGCACGGGGTTGGAGAAGATCCCCGCGAGTTTGCGGAACCGGCCGCCGCCCTTGAGCTTGAGCGCGCCCCGCTTGTTCAGCTCCCAGCCGCCGCGCCACCGCTCCTGGTCCTCGTACCGGCGCGGATAGCCCTGTCCCGGGCGGGTCTCGACGTTGTTGAACCAGACGTACTCCATGCCGGTGCGGTTGGTCCACGCCTGTTTGCAGGTCACCGAGCAGGTGTGGCAGCCGATGCACTTGTCGAGGTTCATGACCATCGCGATCTGGGCCATCGGGCGCATGTCAGTACTCCACCTCCTGCGAGCGGCGGCGGATGACCGTCACCTCGTCGCGCTGGTTGCCCGTCGGGCCCAGGTAGTTGAACCCCCACGACAGCTGCGCGTACCCGCCGATGAGGTGCGACGGCTTGAGGAGCACGCGGGTCAGGGAGTTGTGGATGCCGCCGCGCTTGCCGGTCGTCTCGGTCTTCGGGACGCTCACGGTGCGTTCTTGGGCGTGGTGCATGTAGACCGTGCCCGGCGGCATCTTGTGCGAGACGACCGCGCGGGCCACGACCACGCCGTTGCGGTTGACGGCCTCGATCCAGTCGTCGTCCCGGACGCCGATCGCGTCCGCGTCCTGCGGGGACATCCAGATGTTCTGGCCGCCGCGGGAGAGCGACAGCATGAACAGGTTGTCCTGGTACTCGGAGTGGATCGACCACTTGTTGTGCGGCGTCAGGTAACGGACCGTCACCTCACGCTGGCCGTCGGGACCCAGCCGCGGCTCGCCGAACAGCCGGTTCATGTCCAGCGGCGGCCGGTAGACGGGCAGTGCCTCGCCCAGCTCGTGGATCCAGTCGTGATCGAGGAAGAAGTGCTGCCGCCCGGTGAGCGTGTGCCAGGGCTTCAGATGCTCGGTGTTGAGCGTGAACGCGGTGTAGCGGCGGCCACCGGACTCGCTTCCCGACCACTCCGGCGAGGTGATCACCGGCACCGGCGCGGCCTGCGTGTCCGCGTACGAGATGCGCTTGCCCTCGTGCTCGGCCGCCAGATGCGCCATCTCCTGCCCGGTGCGCGCCTCCAGGGTGTGGAAACCCTGGGTGGCCAGGCGCCCGTTGGTCGTACCGGACAGCGCCAGGATGGTGTTCGCCGCCTTCACGGCCGTGTCCAGCGCCGGGCGCCCGTCGGCGGGCCCACCGCGTACGACACCGTTGCGGCCCTTGAGCTCCTCCACCTCCTGGTCGGGCCGCAGGGCGATGCCCTTGACGGGCAGTCCCAGGTTCTCCACCAGCGGGCCCAGCGCGGCGAACTTGGCGCCGATCGCCGTGTAGTCGCGCTCGACGACGGCGAGGTTCGGCAGGGTCCTGCCGGGCTCGGGATCGCACTCGCCCCGCTTCCAGTCCAGGACGACGCCGCCGGGCTGCGCGGTCTCGCCCGGAGTGTCGTGCTGCAGCGCGGTCGCGACGACGTCCCGGCGGACACCGAGATGGCCCACCGCGAGCTCACTGAGCCTGCGGGCCAGCGCGTGGAAGGTGTCGAAGTCGGTGCGGGCCTGCCACGGCGGGTCCACGGCCGGCGAGAAGGCGTGCACGTAGGGGTGCATGTCCGTGGTCGACAGGTCGTGCTTCTCGTACCAGGTCGCGGCGGGCAGCACGACGTCCGACAGGAGTGTGGACGAGGTCTGCCGGAAGTCGAGCGAGAGCAGGAGGTCCAGCTTTCCCTCGGGTGCCTCGTCCCGCCAGGTCACGTCCCTCGGCCGTTCGCCCTCTGCGGCCTCCTCGGCCCGCAGCGACGAGTGCGTGCCCAGCAGGTGCTTGGTGAAGTACTCCGCGCCCTTGGCCGACGACCCGAGCAGATTGGCGCGCCACAGGGTCAGCACGCGCGGCCAGTTCTGCGGCGCATCCGGGTCCTCGACCGCGAACTTCAGTTCACCGGTTCTGAGCTGCGCCACGACCTGCGCGACCGGGTCGCCGAAGGCGTCGCCCAGGTCGAGCGGATTGCGGTCGAACGTCGGGTACGACGGCATCCAGCCGGAGCGCGCGGACAGCGCCAGGCAGTCGACGCCCGTCATGCCCGCGAACTGCCCGCTGCCCAGTGGCGACGCGTGCACATCGGCTGCGAACCTGTCGTAGCGCCACTGGTCGGTGTGCAGGAACCAGTACGCGGCGCCGATCATCTGCCGCGGCGGCCGTTGCCAGTCGAGTGAGCCCGCGAGTGTGGCCCAGCCGGTGAACGGACGGCACTTCTCCTGGCCGACGTAGTGCGCCCAGCCGCCGCCGTTGCGGCCCTGGCAGCCGGTGAGCTGCAGCAGCGCGAGAAAGGTGCGGTAGATCGTCTCCGAGTGGAACCAGTGGTTCGTTCCGGCGCCCATGAGGATCATGCAGCGGCCCCGCGACTTCTCGGCGGTCCGCGCGAACTCACGGGCGATCCGTACCGCCTGGGCGGCGGGAACCGAGGTGTGCACTTCCTGCCAGGCCGGGGTGCCGGGCGCGTCCGCGTCCTCGTACGACGACGGCCAGTCACCCGGAAGACCCGGCCGACCGACCCCGTACTGCGCGAGCAGCAGATCGAAGACCGTGGTGACCAGGACACCTCCCGCCCCGCCGATTCGGGCGGCCGGGACGCCGCGGCGCAGGACCTCGCCGCGACCCTGCCCGTGCTCACCGCCCTCCGTGTCGAAACGCGGCAGCAGCACCTCGACCGGCAGCGCGCCGAACGTGCCGTACAGGGTCAGTCGCGGGCTGATGTCGCCCAGATCCAGGTTCCAGCGGCCCTTGCCCGAGTCCGTCCAGCGGAAGCCGAGCGAGCCGTTCGGGACGGCGGGCTGCCCGGTGGCCGCGTCCAGGACGACGGTCTTCCACTCCGCGCCCTCCCCGGCCTGGTCGAGATCGGCGGCGCGCAGGAACTTCGACGGCACGTACGCCCCGTCCCGTTCGGTGAGCGTGACCAGGAACGGCAGATCCGTGAACTTCCGTACGTAGTCCGCGAAGAACGGCGTCTCGCGGTCGACGAAGAACTCCTTGAGGACCACATGGCCCATCGCCAGCGCGAGCGCCCCGTCGGTGCCGGGATGCGGATGCAGCCACTCGTCGGCGAACTTGGCGTTGTCCGCGTAGTCCGGCGAGACGACCACGACCTTCTGGCCGCGGTAGCGGGCCTCGGCCATCCAGTGTGCGTCGGGCGTCCGCGTGACGGGCACGTTCGAGCCCCACATCATCAGATACGCCGCGTCCCACCAGTCACCCGACTCCGGTACGTCGGTCTGGTCGCCGAACACCTGCGGCGAGGCGACCGGCAGGTCCGCGTACCAGTCGTAGAAGGACAGCATCGGCGCGCCGATCAGGCCCATGAAACGGGCCCCGGCCGCGTGCGACACCATCGACATCGCGGGGATGGGCGAGAACCCCGCGATCCGGTCCGGGCCGTACGTCTTGATGGTGTGGACGTGCGCCGCCGCCACGATCTCCACGGCCTCGTCCCAGGTGGCCCGCACCATGCCGCCCTTGCCGCGCGCCCGCTGGTACCTGCGCCGCCGCTCCGGGTCGCCCTGGATGTCCGCCCACGCCAGCACCGGGTCCTTCAGCCGCTGTTTGGCCTCCCGGTACATCTCGAGGAGCACGCCCCGGAGGTACGGGTAGCGCACGCGCGTTGGCGAATACGTGTACCAGGAGAAGGCCGCACCCCGGGGGCAGCCGCGCGGCTCGTACTCGGGGCGGTCCGGCCCCACCGACGGATAGTCGGTCTGCTGGGTCTCCCACGTGATGATGCCGTCCTTGACGTACACCTTCCAGCGGCACGAGCCCGTGCAGTTCACACCGTGCGTCGAGTTCACGACCTTGTCGTGGCTCCACCGGTCCCGGTAGAAGGCGTCCCCCTGCCTGCCGCCTTTGATCTGCACACTGTGCAGATCAGGGGCCGGAGTCCCGTGCCGGAAGAACTTCCCCGTACGCAGGAGCACCGCACCCGGTTCGGCGGGGGTCCCAGTGGTCTGTGTCACCGTGAGCTCCCTTGGTGGACCATGTCTCGAAACGTAGGCGCGGTGCGGGACGGCCACCTGCTCACTGCGTCCGTACGGGTTACCGTGCTGGTGTTCACCACTGTTCGCTCTCGCCGGAAAGACCACCTGCCGCCGTGCTCGTCGCCCGCTCCATCGCCCTGTTCGTCGTCGCCGCCCTCTTCGAGATCGGGGGTGCCTGGCTGGTCTGGCAGGGCGTCCGTGAACACCGCGGCTGGATCTGGATCGGCGCCGGCGTCATCGCCCTCGGCCTGTACGGCGTGGTGGCCACCTTCCAGAGCGACGCGAACTTCGGCCGCATCCTGGCCGCGTACGGCGGCATCTTCGTCGCCGGCTCGATCGCCTGGGGCATGATCGCCGACGGCTACCGCCCCGACCGGTTCGACGTCACCGGCGCGCTGATCTGCCTTGCCGGCATGGCCGTGATCATGTACGCGCCCCGCGGCTGACCGTCGCCTGGACACGAGGACCACCGTCAGGCATGCAGGCATGCAGGCATGCAGGCATGCGGGCATGCGGGCATCCAGGCGTGTACGTCGTCACGCAGTGGTACGAGGTATATGTGGTCGTACGTCGTTGTACGGAAGGAGCGTGGCCATGACCCTCGAGCCGCTGTCGCAGAAGGACATCGAGGACCGGCTCACCGAGCTGCCCGGCTGGTCGCTCGACGGCGACCGCCTCGCCCGCTCGTACCGGCTCGGATCCCATTTCGCGGCCACCGCGCTGGTCGTGCACATCGCGCAGGTCCAGGACGCGCTCGACCACCACTCGGACCTCACTCTCGGCTACAACACGGTCTCCCTTACCGTGAACACCCACAGCGTGGGCGGCGCCGTCACCGAACTCGACTTCAAGCTGGCGCACAAGGTGGAGGAGCTGGCGGCGGGGCACGGCATCCGCTGAGTGGCGCGGAGACAGGGGGGCGGAGTGCTCGACTACGACAAGGAAGCCGCGGTCTACGACGATACGCGCGGGGGCGAACCGAGGGCGCAGGCCGCTGCCGAGGCCGTCCTCGGACTCGTCCCCGCCGCCTCCCGCACCCTGCTCGATGTGGCGTGCGGCACCGGCCTGGTGACCAGCAGGCTGACGCGGGCCGGGCTGCGGGCGCTGGGTGTCGACATCTCACCCGGCATGCTGAGCGTGGCCGCGCGGCGTCTGGACGGCGCCGTGGTGCTCGGCGACAGCCGCCGGCTCCCGTTCGCCGACAGTTCGTTCGACGCGGTCACCGCCGTCTGGCTGCTGCACCTGCTGCCGGACGCGGCGCCCGTGGTCGCCGAGGCCGCACGTGTGCTGCGGCCGGGCGGGGTCTTCGTGACGACCGTCGACAAGAATGCCGCACACGAGACGGGCAGCGACCTCGACGCACTCGTCGCGCCGCACCGCTCGGCAGTCGCCGCCGACGCGTCCGCCCGCATCACCGAGTACGCCGCCGCACACGGCCTGCGCCCGTGCGGCGAGGCCCGCTTCCGGGGCCACGGCCAGGGCCGTACTCCGCGCCGCCTCGCCCACGACATCCGGCGCGGCAGGGTGTACGCGACGGGCGGCACCGCCCTCGCGGAACGCGTCGAGGCGCTGCCGGACCCGGACACCCCGCGCGCGGAACCCGTGTACCGGCTCAGGGCGTTTCGCCGCGACGCCTGAGGGCCTCGGGATTTCCTGGAATTCCCCACCGGCAGCGGCAACTCCCGTGCACCGAGCGGCAACTGAGGGACCGGAACCCATCCGTTTCCCTCGGGAGGAAACCGTGCCAACCGAGCACCCACACGAGCAACTGAACGCGTATCCGCACCACCGCAGACGCCGCGTCTTACGCGCCCGCGTTCTCCTCACGGCCGTCGTGGCCGGTGCGATGGCGGCCGCCGGGCTCACCGCGCTGTCGGGCACGTCTTCCGCGGCGACGGCCCGGCAGGCCGAGAAGCTGGACCGGGGCGTCGTCAGCGTCCACACCGACAGCGGCAACCTCGTGACCTGGCGCTGGCTGGGCACCGACCCGGACGATGTGTCGTTCAACGTCTACCGGGCCGGTACGAAGGTCAACTCGTCACCGATCACCGGCTCCACGAACTTCTTCCACTCCGGCGCGCCCGACTCGGCCGACTACACGGTCCGCGCGATCGTGAACGGCGTCGAGCAGGGCGACTCGGTGCACGCCATCCAGTTCCGCGGCGGCTACAAGGACGTGCCGATCACACCACCCGCGGGCGGCACGACACCGGACGGCGTGGCCTACACCTACGAGGCCAACGACGCCTCCGTCGGCGACCTCGACGGCGACGGCGCCCTGGACTTCGTCCTGAAGTGGCAGCCCACCAACGCCAAGGACAACTCGCAGTCCGGCTACACCGGCAACACCATCATCGACGGCATCAAGCTGGACGGCACCCGCCTGTGGCGCATCGACCTGGGCAAGAACATCCGCTCGGGCGCGCACTACACCCAGTTCCAGGTGTACGACTACGACGGCGACGGCAAGGCCGAGGTCGCCATGAAGACGGCCGACGGGACGGTCGACGGCCAGGGCACCACCATCGGCAGCGCGAGCGCCGACTACCGCAACTCCAGTGGTTACATCCTGTCCGGGCCCGAGTACCTGACCATGTTCAACGGATCGACGGGCGCCGCGATGGGCACCGTCGACTACGTCCCGGCCCGCGGCACGGTGTCGTCCTGGGGCGACAGCTACGGCAACCGCGTGGACCGGTTCCTCGCGGGAACGGCCTATCTGGACGGCGCCCGCCCGTCCCTCATCATGGCCCGCGGCTACTACACCCGTACGGTCATCGCGGCCTGGGACTGGCGGAACGGCGCCTTCACCCGCCGCTGGACCTTCGACACCAACTCCTCCACGAACACCGGCAAGGGCTTCGACGGGCAGGGCTCGCACAGCCTGTCCATCGGTGACGTCGACAACGACGGCAAGGACGAGATCGTCTACGGAGCGATGGCCGTCGACGACAACGGCTGGGGCCTGTGGACGACGAAGACCGGGCACGGCGACGCCCAGCACCTGGGCGACTTCGACCCCTCCACGTCGGGCCTGGAGTACTTCAAGGTGTCCGAGTCGAGCTCCCAGCCCGCCGAGCTCTACATCAACCCGGCGAACGGAGCCATCCGCTGGCAGCTCGATTCCTGCTGCGACAACGGCCGCGGTGTCGCGGGAGACATCTACGCGGGCAACGACGGCGCCGAGATGTGGTCCGCCTCCGACTCGTACATCCGCGACGAGGCCGGCGCCACGAAGGGCCGCGAGCCGTCCTCGGTGAACTTCCTGTCCTGGTGGGACGGCGACACCACCCGCGAACTCCTCGACGGCACCCACATCGACAAGTACGGCACGTCGTCCGACACCCGTCTGCTGACGGGCTCCTCCGTCCACTCCAACAACGGCACCAAGGCGACACCGTCCCTGTCCGGTGACATCCTCGGCGACTGGCGCGAGGAGGTCGTCTGGCCGACCAGCGACAACACCGCACTGCGGATCTACTCCACACCGATCGAGACCAGTACGAAGATCACCACACTGCTCCACGACACGATGTACCGCACGGGCCTCGCATGGCAGAACACCGCGTACAACCAGCCGCCGCACCCGAGCTTCTTCATCGGCAACGGCATGGCGACGGCACCGCGACCGTCCATCACCACGCCCTGAGCTGGGGATACGGCCCCGAATCGCGAGACGTCCCGCCTTGCGCCCACCCCACATCGGGGTGGGCGCTTGCGCTGTCAGGTGTCGCAGCCGACGCCGAGGGGGAGCGGGAGAGTGCCGCCTCCTCCGATGGAGACGGTCCCGCTCAGCCGGCCGCGTCGAGCAGCAGCTGCGCTGCTACCGACGCCCCGTCGGTGCGGATCGTGCCGGCCACGGCGGCCGCTCGTGCGCGGGTCTCGGGGGTCAGGGCCGTCTCGAGCGCGGCCGAAAGGGACTCGACGGTCGGAGTCGGACCGTCGTGTGCCGCGCCGATGCTCAGCTCGGCCACCCGGCCGGCCCAGTACGGCTGGTCCCCGATCTGCGCCACCACCACCTGGGGCGAGCCCGCCACGGCGGCCGTCGTGGTCGTGCCCCCGCCGCCGTGGTGGACGACGGCGGCCACCCGCCGGAACAGCGACTGATGGTTGACCTCGCCGACGACGAAGCAGTCGTCCCGGTCGTCGATCAGGGCCAGGTCGGCCCAGCCGCGCCCGACGAGCACCCGGCGGCCCTGCGCGCGCACCGCTTCGATGGCCACCCGGGCGACGTCCGCCGAGCCGCGCATGACCATGCTGCCGAAGCCCACGTACACCGGCGGTGCGCCGGCCTCAAGGAACGCCACCAGCTCGTCCGGAAGCGGGCGTTCGTCCGGCAGAATCCACGCGCCGGTCTGCACCACGTCGAGGTCCGTCAGCTCCTGACACGGCGCCAGGACCGGGTCGGACGCCAACCACGGCCGGTCGGTGAAGACATGGTCACGGACGTTGTCCACCGGCGGCAGGCCGATCGACGCCCGGTGGCTGTTGAGCGTCTCGCCGTACAGCGCGTTCGCCTTCTGGGCGTCCCGATCCCACAGCACCCGGTTGTCGGTCACGTCCGGTGGAAGCGGCGGGCCCGGCCGCGGCGGCGGGTAGTGCGGCGACGGCAGTACGATCGGCTGGAAACACGCGAACACGTAGCGGATGCCCAGTTTCTCGGTCACCGACCGCACACCGACCGGCATTATGCCGGTCGCCACCAGCGCGTCACATCCCTCGGCCGCCGCGGCGATCGTGTCGAAGTGCACGGCGATCAACTCGCCCGCGACCTGGAACGGATCCGCCGCCTTCGCACCGCTCACCCACGAGCGCACCGACGGCCCGAAGGGCACCAGCGGCACACCGGCACCGTCCAGCAGCTCCGCGAACTCCTCGTCCGGCGGCGCGCACACCCGCGCCTCGGCGCCGCGCGCCTGTAGCGCCACCGCGAGTCCCGCCATCGGTTCGACGTCTCCGCGGGACCCATAGGTCACCAAAAGCGTATGCACTTCGTGAATCCCCATGTCCGAAGTTTCTGGCCTCGAGCCCCCCTGGTGCCGCGGATCACCAGGTCGTGCGGCGTGCACTCGAAGATGTCGCACAGGGCGGACAGTGTCTTCAAGACGTGGGATAGAACTGGCGGGCCCAGTGCCGAAACTGCCCGATCGCCTGCTCGTCGGAGGCGAGGCTCGGGTGGGGCCGGTACCGCTTGTGAGCCCAGATCCTGATGTCTTCGTATGCGTACTTGATGGCGGTGCCCAGCAGGATGCGTGCCGCAGCCCTGGACGCAGCAGTCCGCAGAAGCGGGCTTGTCCCACCGGGCAGCCTCGTGGTGTCGGTCACGGCGGCCGAGGTCGCGAAGCGCAGGAGGGTCCGGGTGGGGCTGACGGGGGTGGGCAGGGTCCACAGGTATGTGGTCAGACCGAGGCGGTCGACGATGACCTCGGTGGTGTGCAGGCCCAGCCCGGCCATCGTGATCGTCTGGTGGGCCAGGACACTGTCCAGCCTGGGCAGAAGACGTCCCTTTGCGGGATGGATGCGCACGCGGACGCGCATCAGCGGGCCGTCCGCCTCGGGTGGTGCCACCGGCCGCATGCTCAGCCCGTGCAGTTCGGAGGCATGCCGGCAGTCGAAGGAGTTTTCGAAGACGTCCTGGACGTGCGCGGTCACCTCGCGCTTCCACAGCGCCGTCGGTCTCGCCCAGCCCGGCAGGGCAGGTGGCTCCCACGAGGGCTGCGTGCCGGCGGGTCCGGACCAGACCAGCAGGAGCCCGTTGAGCTCCCGCAGCGGCAGGTGGCCGAGCCGGGCACGCGGCGGCGATCCGCTGGGCGACGAGACGCACGCTCCATCAGGGTCGAAGCCGAGCCGGTGGAAGGGGCACACCAGCAGCTGACCGACGACCTTGCCGCCGTGACCGAGGTGGGCGCCCAGATGCGGGCAGTGGGCCTCCACCGCCCGTGCGACGCCGTCGAGGGTGCGGTACAGGACGCAGTCCTGGTCCATGAGCCGGCGCGTCAGAACGCCACCACGAGGCAGTTCACGGGCGAGGCCCAGACAGAACCAGCCGATCGGGAAGGGCAGTGCAGGCCCGAGATCTCTCTGGTCGTCGTATGCGGCCCTCGAGGGGTGGCGGGCACCAATGGACACAAAGGGTGCGATATTGGTCACAAAGGGTACGTAATCAGACGTGGAGGGCCGCTGCAAGGTGCCCCGTCTTCGCGTTGAGCGATCCGGCAATCCTCCGGGGTGCTGGAACGCCACCGAATCGACCGGTCGAATGTTCTAGATTGTCTGGAATGCCTCCAATAGGATGGCGCTGATGGCCGCAATGCCGATATTCGGCGCCGCCAGGCTGCAGGGTCACTGTTCGTTTGCCGCCCATGCGCGCGACGCCGCTCCGAACCTCGAAACCCTGGAGTTGCACCGTGGCCTCTTCTGCGAACCACCCAACGGCCATCGGCTCCGCACCGGCAACCGCCGCCCCTTGCGCTGCCGCGGCACGTGCCTACCCCTTCAGCGAACCGCATCGGCTCGACCTGGATCCGCTGTACCTCAAACTCCAGGAGACAGAGCCCGTGTGCAGGGTCCAGATGCCCTACGGGGAGCAGTCCTGGCTCGCTGTCGGTTACCGGGACGTACGGACGGTCTTGACTGATCCGCGGTTCAGCCTGGCCGTCGGCCGAGGTCGTGACGAGCCCCGAATTCGACCACGGCAGCTGAGCGAAGAGCGCAGTCTCATGGGAATGGATCCACCCGAACTGACTCGGTTGCGAAGGCTGGTCGCTCGCGCCTTCACCTCTCGCCGGGCGCAGCAGCTCCGACCGGGCATCCAGAGGATCGCCGATGAAATCGTCGCTGACATGACCCAGTGTGGCCCGCCCGCTGATCTCGTAGAGGACTTCTCTCTGCCCTTTTCCATCGCTGTCATCTGCGAACTCCTCGGCGTGCCCTATGAGGACCGCCACGAATTCAGAAGCTGGGCCGCGGCTTTTGTGACCGCCTCCTGTCTGCCCGAAGAAGAGACCGGGCAGCGCATCGCACGCCTCGTCGACTACATGGCCGCATTGATTGCCGAGCGGCGCGAAAAACCTGCCGACGATCTCCTCAGCGCCATGATTCAGGCTCGAGATAACGAAGATCGCCTCACGGAAGACGAACTTCTCCACCTTGCCGTGATCCTGCTCGTCGCCGGCTACGAGACCCTGGCCAATCAGATCCCCGACTCCTTCTACGTTCTTCTCACCCATCCCGAGCAACTCACGTTTCTGAGGCAGCGCCCCCAGCGCATGCCGTGCGCTGTCGATGAACTCCTCCGGTACATCCCCAGCGGAAACGCGGGCGCGCTCTTCCCTCGCTACGCGACCGAGGACGTCCTCCTGGGCGGGCACACCGTGAAGGCCGGCGACCCGGTCCTGATTTCCCTGCACGCCGCCAACCACGACCCCCGAGTCTTCCCCGATCCGTACACGCTGGATCTCACCCGTACTCCCAACCCCCACCTCGGCTTCGGCCACGGCGCGCACACCTGTCTCGGCGCCCACTTGGCTACGGTGGAAATCGAGATCGCACTGGACACCCTGCTGAGCCGCTTCCCCGTGCTGAGGATCGAGCCGGACGCCGACGCTGTGGAGTGGAAGAAGGGCATGGTGCTGCGGGGGCCTTCCTGCATGCCTGTCGCCTGGTGAACGGCCGACTCAGACGGTGCGTTGGCGGCGTCGGGCGCGCAGGGCGGCGTCCAGGGACAGCACCGGGGCTCCGGCGAGGACCAGAGGGATCCAGGCCATCAGGTAGGCGAGGTCGTTGCCGTAGTAGTAGGGGCTGGTGGTCCAGCTCACGGTCAGCCACAGGCTCAGTGAGATCAGCACGCCGCCAAGCGCGGCAAGGCGGGCCAGCAGACCGAGGAGCGTGCCGATGCCGACGGCGAGTTCACCGAAGGCGATGGCGTAGCCGAAGCCGACGGGGTTCTTCAGCGCCAGGTCGACCAGGGCCGGGATCGCCGACGTGTCGCGCACGCTGTGCATCACCTCGCCGATGGAACCGGCGCCGGAGGCGTGCAGAAAGGCGCTGTTGGTGAGCTTGTCCAAGCCCGCGTAGATCAAAGTGACGCCCAGGAAGACACGCAGGGGAAGCAGGGCGTAGCGGGTGGCGGTGTCCCGCCACGCGCGGCCCTCGTCAACGAACACTTTGGGCCTCCGGTACAAGCGACCGCGGACGATCATCCGCGACACCCGGCACACCAGTTCCCACCTGGGCGGATGAGATTTTCGGCGAAGGGATGTCTCCAGGTGCCGGAAGTCGCGGATGACTGATCAGGGTCGCAGTCGTTGCTTTACTTCACTATGACCGTGGCGACCATGGAGGGGTGGAAGCAGCAGTGGTAGCTGTAGGTTCCGGGCGAATTGAACTGGAAGCTGTAGGACTCTCCCTGGCTCAACCTCCCCGAGTGCAGCTGACCGCGACCGTGACCGTTGCTCTTCACCGAGTGCGGAGTCGAGTCGTAGTTGGTCCAGGTAACCGTGGTGCCCCGGCTGACGGTTAGCGTCGACGGCGAGAAGGCGAAGTTGCTTATATTCACATTCTGTACAGCGGACGGAACCTTTGGGGTGTTGACGGAAATGGTGGGCACCGCCGCAGTCGCTGCCCAGTGCGTCTGCTGACCGGCTGCCTGCTCAGCGGGACCACTCCCGTACCCTGCGCCGAGCGTGGAAACAACCCCCACGACTGTAGCTGCCACCAACAATCCGGTGCCGCAGCGGCCTCTGCGCGCCTTCCCTGATGCGTCCTTATGCGAATGAAGAGTCATGGCATCGACCCCATTTCATACATGCGCGGATCCTCATGCGACCCGCCAGATGCGGGTCGCGCATCCAGACATTTCCAGGGTAATGGGTCAACCGAGCCGTCCGCACCTGCTACGCGGGGCTACCGACCGATCCTTGTCCGCGTCTATGGCGGGCGCCAACCTCCCCGGAGCGCAGGACAGTTACGGGAGCCCGGCATCCTCGAACGCCGCGCACCGGGCCGTCGTCCGGAAACGCGACGTTTGCGAGCAGAGCTTCCGAACCCGGGGCGCGACGGCCGCGGCCAGTGCCGCCACTCCCTCGGCCACGGCGGATACCGTCTTCTTCGGGTACCAGGCCGGCTCAAAACGCGGAACAGAGCCAGTGACACCGCCCAGAATTCAGTACCGATCTCCTGGCGTCGATCGCGAACCATGTGGCTTCGGACAAGCCCCCGAAGAGCGACTGAGCGCGGGTGCTGCGACAGAGCGTGCCGAGTGCAGCCGCTGGAAGTAGTGCGTGAGCGTCCAGGCGCCGATGCGGTCGCCGGCCTGGCACCCGGCGATGTCCGCCGTGCGGAAATGGATTCCGGCCCAGACGCGGGCGTCGACCATGTCCCTGTTGAGCTGGTCGGCGAATTCGTAATGGCGTGTGGTGCGGGTGGCCTCGGATGACATGTTGAGGTCGAGGTGTGAGGTGCCGAGGATGCCGGTCAGGGTCCTGGTCACGGCGCCGGTGACCGTGGTGTGGCCGCTGATGTAGTCCGGGTGGGGTGGCGTGACGAGGAGGGGCTGCCACTGCGGGTCGGCCTCGGTCGCGGGGTTGCCGTCGGTGTCGGCCAGCTGGATGGCGGTGATCGGCCGCCAGAAGCCGTAGTGCAGCTTGGCGTCCCACGAGGTGATGACGGCGTCCGTTGCCGCCGCGTTCGCCGCGGCGAAAAGCCGTGCAGTCTCGGCGATGCCCAGGTGGTGCCGGGCGGTGTAGTCCCGGAACGCCTCCTGGAGCGGCACCACCAGACTGCCCCCGAAGAACAGGGCGGTCTCGGTCTGTTGCGGCGTACGGAGCGAGCCCGTCCGCGCCCCCATGGTCCTCACCTCGTTCACGTCCTCGGCATAGCGGGCCGAGGACAGGGCGGGCGGCGCACCGGGCCGGAACTGCGACGGGGACGTGAGCAGCAGCGGGCGCAGTCTGCCGAGCCAGGTGTCGATGAAGGGCAGGTGGGCGGGTGGAGTGGGCCGCCAGACGCCGGGCGCGGGCGGCGTGGTGAACTCCACCGGCTCGAACCGGCCGTCGTTCTCGCGCAGCTCGATGACGTGGTCCGCGGCACGCTCCCCGAAGGCCACGCCCTGCCGCTTCGCGGTGCCGTCGGGGATCCTGGCGAGGGAGTCGGTGTAGGCGGCGTCGAGCGTGGCCTTCGAGGCGGGGAAGTAGGTGACCAGCACGCGGTGCGCGGCGGTGACGGCGGCCGCCTCGGGTGATGCGGTGGAGGGCCCGCGCGCCAGCCATTTGTACGGGGCGTAGTCGCCCTCGATGCCGACCACGGCGTTGTAGACGGCGACCGAGACGAACCCGTGCCAGATGACCGCCTGCCCGGAGGGGCGGGTGGGGGTGAGGTTTGCGCTGATGGTGTCGGTCGCGATGGCGTTCCACTCGCGGATCGCCGCAGGGTCCGCCGAGGGCGGCGACTGACTGCCGGCGGTGGCTGTGGGGCCGGCCAGCGCCGTGAGAGCGAGGAGCAGGAGAGACACGACGGTGCCGATGGCGGCCCGTCTGCCCGAACGTGAAGCTTCCATAACTGACGTAACAGTCAAATGGGTGGATAGTCACGCCAATACGGGCAAGGGGCCCGCCCGAGACCCACGGCGGAGGGCGCACCGGAGGGCGCGTGCCCATGCACGCGCCCTCCGTCTGTGCGGGGAGACTTCAGTCGAGCATCAATCGAGCGTCAGTTGACCGTGCACTCCTCCTCTCCGACCTTGAACGTCGCCGGCTTCCCGTTCGTGCCGGACGAACTCCCTGTGAATCCGAACGCGACCGACGCGCCCGACGCCACGTTCGCGTTCCAGTCCACGTTCTTCACCGTCACCGCGGAACCGTCCTGCGTGTACGACGCGTTCCACATCTGACTGACCTTCTGGCCGTCGGCGAAGGACCAGCCGAGCGACCAGCCGGACCAGGCCTGGTCCCCGGTGTTCGTCAGCGTGACGTCCGCCTGGAAGCCGCCCGACCACTCATTGGTGATCTTGTACGTCACCGTGCAGGCGCCAGTGGCGGGCGGGTCGGTGTCGCCACCGCCGTCGTCACCGCTGCCGTCCCCGGGGTCGGTCTCGCCGCCGCCGGTGTCCGACGTGTCGCCGTAGATGATGCCGCGACCGTTGGTCGACACGTACACCCGCCCGTAGACCCGCGGATCACCCGTGATCGCAGCGCCCGTCCAGCCCCACTGGTGCGCGTCGTCGTTGATGCGGACCCAGCTCGCGCCCTCGTCCGTGGACCGGAAGATGCCGCGCACTCCGCCGATCTTCGCGCTGGTGTAGAGCGTCTGGTACGAGGCGTCGGGTGCGGCCTTGCCGAAGCCGATGGTGTCGGCCTGCTCGACGTTCGACAACTTGGTGAACGTGGCGCCCGCGTCCGTCGAGTGCCACAGACCGTACGTGCCGTTGGCCGAGCCGCCGGCCAGCCAGATGTCGCCTTCCTCGCCGGGCACCGCCTTGAAGCGGGCGCTACCGTCGGCCGGCAGTCCGGTCGACGACTTCTCGCTGAACGAGACGCCTCCGTCCGTACTGACGTAGAACTTGCCGGACTTGAAGCCGTAGAAGGTCTTCGGATCGACGCGGTCCGCCTCGACGGTCGCGCCCGCCGGGATGCCCGACGACGCGGTCCACGACGAGCCGTACCCGGACGTGGTCTGCACGCCGGTGCCCTCCGGGCTCCACACGAAGCGGCTGCCGTCCGCGGCCGCCGCGACCGTGCCACCACCGGTGACGCCCGAAGGGTCCTGCCCCGCGAACCAGTTGGAGCCGTTGTCCGTCGAGAAGGCAACGTGCGCCCCCGAGTCGACGTTGCCGACGCGGACCACCGTGTTGGGGCTCGACTCGGCGAAGTCCAGGCTCGTGGTCGACGTGAAGTTCGGCGAGGTGTACATCATCGACGGCACCTTGGTGAGGTCCGTGTGCCGGAAGCCGCCGATGTCGCCCAGTGCGCTGAGCAGCGGGGCGCCGGACGGCGGAGAGGCGATGTCGTTGACCGCGGTCTCCTCGAGGCCCTCCACCATCGGCTTGATGGTGATCTTCCCGCCGCTGTCCCACTGGCCGAGGTTCTCGGTGCCGTAGAGCGTCGCGCCCGTTCCGTACATCATGCGGTCGGAGTTGAACGGGTCGATCTCCAGGGACTCCGTCATCCACCCGAGCTTCGGCGTCTGTTCGGGCGCAGACGGGTTCGCGCCCCAGGTCAGCCAGGGGGACGACGACACGTCCATCGTGTAGCGGTTCTCACGATTGGGATACGAGGTGTAGTCCCACGCCCGCGTCCACGTACCGCCGCTGTCGGTCGAGCGGAAGATCTGCGTGTCCGGCCACCAGGAGCTGTAGCCGGTGACCATGACCGTGCCCGGGTTCTGCCGGTCGATGGTCAGGCCGCTGAAGCCGTAGTACGTGTCGGCCTCCGCGACCGGGCTGATGTTCTTCCACTCGCCGGTGGCCGTGGCGTACCGCCACACCTGGCCCTTTCCGCCGTCGTACGGGCCGCCCGTGTCGCTGTAGGCGAGGTAGAGGTAGCCGTTCTCGGCGTCGAGGACGCCCTTGTGGGCGAGGTGGCCGGTCGGCTGGCCGGCGAGGCGGGACCAGGTGGAGCCGCCGTCCGTGGAGCGGTAGACGGCGTTGTCCTTGTCGGCGACCCCGACGTAGATGGTCTGGGTCTTCGAGGTGCCCGAGCCTGTCGACTCGTCGAAGGTGACCCAGACGATGCCCTGGTTGTCGTTGGCGTAGCCGCTGGTGTCGGTCGGATCCTGCTGGTAGTTGCCGACGTTGGGGAAGCTCGTGACCTGCGACCAGGTGGCGCCCGAGTCGGTGGAGCGCCACAGGCCCTTGCCGCTGGGTGCACCGAGGTAGAGGACGCTGTCGTCGTGCGGGTCGATGGCCAGGCGCTCGCCCATACCGCGGCCCGGCATGTTGCCGCCCAGCTTGAACGGCAGATCGGCCTTCTGCCAGCTCGCGCCGCGGTCGGACGACCGCAGCACGGCGCCCTTGCCCGGGTCCCAGTCGTTGGTGTACGTGCCGACGGCCGCGTACACCTTGTCGGGATCGACTGAGTCGGACGCGAGGCTCACCACGCCGGTGTGACCCCAGTCGTCCCAGCCGACCGAGTCGAGGAGCGGGGTCCACGTCTTGGTGGACTCGTCCCAGCGGTAGGCGCCGCCGATGTCCGTACGGGCGTAGGCGAGGTTCTTCTCGGTGCGGTTGAAGATGATGCCGGGGACGAAGCCGCCCCCGTCGATGCGGGCGTTGTTCCAGGTGTAGGTGTCGGCGGCGATCGTCACGGTGTCGTCGGCGCTCGCCGCCGCGACCACGGGCGGGGTGCCCGAGAGCAGGCCGGCCGCCAGGGCGAGCGCGGCCGTGAGTATGCGCGTTCTTCGCACAGTGATGTCCTCTCCGAAGAGCGGGGAGCATGGGGGAGGAAGAGGGAAGGGAAGACCGAGACCGGGCGGACCCCGGGAAGCTGGGGCCCGCCCGGCGGGTGTACACGGAGCAGCGGGGGACTATTCGAAGAGCTCCGCATACGAGCCCATGGCGAGTGCGATGTCCGCCTGGGCCCAGAACCGGTGATACGTGAAGGTGGGCGCGGCACCGCCCGCCAGGTAGCTCTCGATCTTCGACCAGGCCGGGTCGTCCTTGTAGAAGGAGCGGATCGAGAGGAAGGTCGACGACGAGTTGATCGTGTCGCCGTTCGGCATGGTGCCGGTCCAGCCGCTCGGGACGTACACGGAGTCGTCGAAGCGGTTGTAGTCGGCGCGGGTCTCCGGGACGGCGATGCCGAGGTCGTCCTGGTAGTTGTCCCACATGCCGTCGAGCAGCGCCTTCGCCGTCGTCTTCGCCTCCGTGTCACCGGACTTGGCGGCGTAGTACGACAGGGTCTTGGCGTACGCGGCCGCCACACCGACGTCGTTGGTGTAGTCCGCGACGGTGACGTGAAGGTTGCTGTTCTCAGCGGGGCTCGACGCGTTCCAGGTCTCCGGGGCACCCGACCACTGCAGCGTGGAGGGGATCTGGTAGGTACCGTCCGGGTTCACGGTCGTCTCCGACAGCGCCCAGTCGACCCACTTGTCGAGGACCTTCTTGGCGTCCGCGTCACCCGTCTGCTGGTAGTACTCGGCGACCCGCTCCATCGACCACGCCTGGAAGCCGAACCACTGGTTGGACGGCGGGTCGTGGTAGACGGGCTTCTCGTCGTAGTACATGCCGTAGAAGGTGGGCGTACCGGACGGCGGGGTCGCGTAACGGCCCTGCCAGCTGTTGGTCGCGCCACCCGCGATGGCACCCTCGTCGGACTGCAGCCACTGGTAGAACTCCAGCTGCCGGTCGAGGCTGGTCGCCCAGTCGGCCTGGCCGGTCGCCGACTTCGGCTTCAGGTCGGTGGTCGAGCTCAGCGCGTAGGCCGCCATCGGGTTCTGGTAGCCGCCGTGCGCGTGGCTCGAGCCGATGCGCCAGGCCCAGCCGGCCGAGCTGTCGGTGGCGCCACCCCAGGCGTAGTACCAGGACATCAGGTAGTGCGAGCTGTTCTTTCCGGTGCCCGCGGCACAGGTGGACGGGCCTACGCAGTCGCCGATCTTCTTGAAGTACTTGTCGTACATGGCGTAGCGCAGGTAGTCGCCCATCTTGGCGGCCTTGCCGACGGTCGCCGACACGTCGCTGCTCTTGCCCTGCTCCTTGGCCCACAGGTCGGCCCAGTACGCGGCCTGCACGGCACGCGCGTCGGCGTCGGGGGCGTCGGTGAACTTCCACTGCTTGGCGTACGAGGAGTCACCCGTGAACAGGTCCAGGTAACCGTTCGTGCCGCCGTAGGTGAAGTTGTCGCAGGTCGGGTGAGTGACGGTCTCCCACACGGACTCCTGCGGGCCGCGCTGGAAGGTGTTGATGTAGGACGGTCCCGTGTCGGACGGACCGGCCTCGCACTTACCGGGCGAGTTGCCGTATCCGTAGACGTTGTCCACGTCCTGGATCCAGTGCATGCCGTAGATGTCGTCCGTGCCGTACGCGCTCTTCAGCTCTGCCGCGATCGGGTCGGAACCCGCCGTGACCGAGGAGTCGAGCTTCGCCGGGTACTCCGACGGGGTGTCCCCCTCGGGCGCATAGGTGGCCGGCTTGGAGGCGTTGTAGAAGGAGTTCGTCGACTGGTCGGCGTGCGTGGGGATCATGTACTTCTCCATGATGTCCCACGCGCCGTTGAACTTGGTCCAGTCGCCGGTGACCTTGCCGTACATCGCCTGCAGCCAGATCAGGTAGCTGTACGCCTCAGAGGTCGTCTCGTGGCCGTAGTCCGGCGCCTCGACGATCAGGGTCTCGACCGAGTGGTAGGGGATGCCCTCCGGCGAGAAGTAGCCGCTCGACGGGTCGGTGATCTTCCCGTAGAGGTCGAGGAAGCGGACGTCGTAGTCGCTGCTCGCGGCCAGCTGGGTCACGGTGACCTCGGCCTTGGTGTGGCCGGAAGCCGACGCCGTGAACGTCGCCGCGCCCGTGCCGGACGAGTCGGCGCTGATCGTCACCTTCTGCGCCGTGCTCCAGTTCGACGGTGTGAAGGTGAGGCTCGCACCGTCGCTGACCGACAGGCCCGAGTTGCCCGACGTGCGCTCCACCGCCACCGTCACGTTCGAGGACGGCTGGGTCGACAGCTTCACGTCGAAGGTCCCGGTCTTGCCCTGCTGGACGCCCAGTTGGGTGGGTGAGACGACGACGGCCGGTCCCTCGGCGACCGTGATGCCCACCGGCGTGGACTCCCCGGTGGCGCCGAGGCTGTCGTACGCCTTGGCGTAAAGGGAGTGGCTGCCCGCGTCCAGGCCGTCCGCGTCGAACGTGTACGGCGCGGACGTGTCAGTGCCGAGCAGCGTGGTGTCGTCGTAGAACTCGATCTTCGAGATGGTGGCGCCGTCGGCGCCCGCGGCGGTCGCGGCCATCGGCACGGTGTCGCCCTGGCTGTAGACCGCGCCCGCCTCCGGGCTGGTCAGCACGGTGATCGGCGGCTGGTGCGCGCCGGCACACGTGGTCCCGTTGATCGCGAAGCTGGTCGGCGCGGCGTTGGTGCCGCTGTAGGTGAACTGGCCACCGGTGGAGATGGCGGCCCCGGCGGCGATCGTCCCGTTGTAGCTCTCGTTCTTGACGGTGATCGTCTTGCCGGACTGCGACCAGATCCCGCTCCAGCCGTTGCTCAGCTTCTGGTCACCCGTGTAGTCGTACGTCAGGGTCCAGCCGTCGATCGCCTCGGACCCGCGGTTGGTGACCGTCAGCTCGGCGGTGAAGCCGGAGCCCCAGTCGTTCGTCTTGTAGTCGACGCTGCACTGCACGGCCGCCGCCTGTGCGGTGCCCTGCCCGGTTGCCAGCGTCGTCGCGGGGATTGCGAGAGCCGCCACCACGGCGGTCCACAATCGCCGCGCGGCGCGGCGTCTCCTTTTCTGGTGCATGTGCTGGTTTCTCCTAGCGGCTCGGAAAAAGGGGGGGGGTGGAGCAACAAGCTTTGAACCAGTGGGAGCGCTCCCATATTGATGAGAGGGGACTGAGGGGTCAAGGTTCTTGAAGAGTCGAACCGTTTCGATGGATGAAGAAACTAACTCCCCTGGTTTTTACCGCCACTTGGCGCTAGCTTCTTAACCGCCAGTGGGAGCGGTTCCATCAGTCGGCGTGTTTGTCATGAACGCGCCCGATCTGTAAGGAGTCGCTCATGCGACACCCCCCGCGCCTAACCGCGTGGCTCGTCTCGGCCGGCCTGGCCTTGGTGGGCACCGCGGTGGCACCGGTGGTGACGGCGTCGGGAGCCGAACCTGTCTGTACGGTCGATTACGAGACCGTGGGGCAGTGGGACAGCGGCTTCCAGGCGGCTGTCACCATCACCAACAACGGTCCGTCGGTGAGCAGTTGGGAGCTCGCCTTCGACTTCGCCGACGGCCAGAAGGTCACGCAGGGCTGGAACGCCAAGTGGTCCCAGTCGGGCACGACCGTCACGGCGACGAACGAGAGCTACAACGGTTCGCTCGGCACGGGTGCGAGCACCAGCGCCGGCTTCATCGGCTCGTCGTCGGGTGGCTACACCGCACCCACCACGTTCAAACTGAACGGCACCACCTGCAACGTGGAGTCCGAGCCAGATCCGGAACCCACGGAGCCGACGGATCCGCCGACCGATACGCCGGACCCGGAGGACGGGCCACCCGCCCTCAAGGTCTCCGGCAACAAGCTCGTCGATGCGAACGGCGCGACCCGCCGCCTGCTCGGAGTCAACCGCTCCGGCGGGGAGTTCATGTGCGTCCAGGGCCGCGGTATCTGGGACGGCCCGGTCGACGACGCCTCCATCCAGGCGGTCGCCGACTGGAACGTGAACACAGTCCGCATACCGCTCAACGAGGAGTGCTGGCTCGGCCTGGACAACATCCAAGCCGAGTACGCGGGCGCCAACTACATCAACGCCGTGAAGGAGCTGGTGGCACGCGTCGAGGCGCACGGTATGACGCCGGTGGTGGAACTGCACTGGTCGTACGGCCAGTACACCGGTAACTCGGCCGGCTGCTCCGACGTGCACGCCAGCTGCCAGAAGCCGATGCCCGACATGCAGTACTCGCCGTCATTCTGGGCGTCGGTGGCGAACACCTTCAAGGACGACAAGGCCGTCGTCTTCGACCTTTTCAACGAGCCGTACCCGGACCGTGCCACGTCCACCACCGAGCAGGCCTGGACCTGCTGGCGTGACGGCGGCACCTGCTCCGGCATCGGCTACGAGGTCGCGGGAATGCAGGATCTGGTCGACGCCGTGCGGGACGCGGGCGCCACCAACCTGATCCTGGCGGGCGGTCTCGCCTACTCCAACGATCTCAGCCAGTGGCTGACGTACAAGCCGGACGACCCGGCGGGCAATCTCGCCGCCGCCTGGCACGTCTACAACTTCAACACCTGCTCCAACGAAAGCTGCTGGAGCTCAACACTGGCTCCGGTCGCCGCCGAGGTCCCGCTCGTCGCGGGCGAGATCGGCGAGAACACCTGCTCGCACTCGTTCATCGACAGCGTCATGCAGTGGTTCGACGACCGTGATCTGTCCTACCTGGGCTGGACCTGGAACACCTGGGACTGCTCCTCCGGCCCGTCCCTCATCAGCAACTACGACGGCACTCCGACGTCGTACGGCATCGGGCTGCGCGATCACCTGCGCTCCCTCGACGGATAAAGGAAACCCGCACATGAGTCGCACAAGAACATCCACAAGGACGTCATTGCTGGCCGCACTCGCCCTGGTCGCAGGGGCCACGGGCAGCGCCCTGACGCTGGCGGACCCCGCCGCGGCCGCCACCCCCTGCACCGTCGACTACACGGTGCAGAACCAGTGGGACACCGGCTTCACCACCGCCGTCACGGTCACCAACCTCGGCTCCGCCAAGACGTCGTGGTCCCTGGGGTGGACGTTCGCCGGCAACCAGAAGATCACCAACGGCTGGAACGCCCAGCTCAGCCAGAGCGGTTCCGCCGTCACGGCCAAGAACGAGAGTTACAACGGCTCGCTGGCGACCGGCGGTACGGTCAGCTTCGGCTTCAACGCCTCCTACAGCGGCACCAACGCCCTGCCGACCACGTTCACGCTCGACGGCGTCACCTGCAACGTCGACGACGGCGGCACCACGGATCCCACGGACCCGCCCACCGACCCGACCGACCCGCCCACGGACCCGGGTGACCGCGTGGACAACCCGTACGACGGCGCCAAGGTGTACGTGAACCCCGAGTGGTCCGCGAAGGCCGCCGCCGAGCCGGGCGGCGACCGGATCTCCGACCAGCCCACCGGTGTCTGGCTCGACCGGATGGCCGCCATCGACGGCGTCAACGGCGGCATGAGCCTGCGCGACCACCTGGACGCGGCGCTGGAGCAGAAGGGCTCCGACAACATGGTCGTCCAGCTCGTCGTCTACGACCTGCCCGGACGTGACTGTGCGGCCCTGGCCTCCAACGGCGAGCTCGGCCCGGACGACATCGACCGGTACAAGTCGGACTTCATCGACCCGATCGCGGACATCCTCTCCGACTCCAAGTACGCCGATCTGCGCATCGTCACCACGATCGAGATCGACTCGCTGCCGAACCTCGTCACCAACACCGGCAGCCGTGCCACCGCCACGCCCGCGTGCGACACGATGAAGTCCAACGGCAACTACATCAAGGGCGTCGGCTACGCGCTCGCCCAGCTCGGTGCCATCCCCAACGTCTACAACTACGTGGACGCCGGACACCACGGCTGGATCGGCTGGGACGACAACTTCGCCTCCTCGGCCGAGACCATCCTGCAGGCCGCGACCTCCGAGGGCGCTTCGGTCGACGACGTCGCCGGCTTCATCACCAACACCGCCAACTACAGCGCGCTGAAGGAGGAGAACTTCTCCATCAACGACACGGTGGGCGGCAAGTCGGTCCGCGAGTCCAAGTGGGTCGACTGGAACCGGTACGTGGACGAGCAGTCCTTCGCACAGGCCTTCCGCGAGGAGCTCGTCTCCGTCGGCTTCAACTCCAACATCGGCATGCTGATCGACACCTCCCGCAACGGCTGGGGCGGTGCGAACCGGCCCACCGCAGCGGGCGCCACGACCAGCGTCGACACCTACGTGGACGGCGGCCGCTACGACCGCCGCATCCACGTCGGCAACTGGTGCAACCAGTCCGGTGCGGGCCTCGGCGAACGCCCGCAGGCCTCGCCCGCGTCCGGTATCGACGCCTACGTGTGGATGAAGCCGCCGGGGGAGTCCGACGGTTCGAGCTCGGCCATCGACAACGACGAGGGCAAGGGCTTCGACCGCATGTGCGACCCGACGTACACCGGCAACGCCCGCAACGGCAACAACCTGTCCGGTGCGCTGCCTGACGCGCCGCTATCCGGACACTGGTTCTCCGCCCAGTTCCAGGAGCTCATGAAGAACGCGTACCCGGCGCTGTGACGCCAGGTCCGCCGGTGCCGGCTCGCACGGCCGGCACCGGCGGACCACGGAACCACCTCGAACCACCTCCGGGGCCCGGCGGCCACCTCCCGCCTCCGGGCCCCGGAGGCTTGCTCCGTCCACCCCGGAGGCGTACTCAGCCAGGGCCCCGAACTGCAACAACGCAACAGGAACCCGACAGGACCAGCGGCGCCGGAGCCCGGACCACCGTCCGGCTGAATTCACGGGACCGAGCAGCGGATCCCCGGGGCGCGCTGTCACACCCACCGCATGGTGGGCCTTGATGCTCGGCCTCGCATCCGATCCGTTTCCGGCGTGAGGAGTCGAGTCCCATGAAGATCCGTACGGCTGCGACGGTGATCGCGACGCTGGCAGCCCTGGGCGCTCCGGCCGTCCCGTCGGCCTCGGCGGCCACGGCGAAGTCCGACCTGTTCGGCGATCTCAGCATCAGCACCTGCAATGTCGGCGGCGCCGGCACCGACGACGAAGTGTCCGTCCGGCTCCACAGCTACAACGGCCTGACCACGGACTGGCAGGTGCTGGGCGGCGACTTCGAGCGGGGCAGCCGCGAGGTGTTCGACCTTCCTGCCCTGCCCGACGGCTGGGACCTGACCTCCGCCGTCGAGCTCCGCAAGGAGGGCGCGGACGACTGGTGCGTGCGGTCGGTGAGGCTCGGCTCGGGCGTCGGGGGCTGGGGACCACGACCGCTGCGGGCCCGTGCCTTCCCCTATCGGGGGGCGCGGTACACGTGGATCGGGGACAACCTGGCCCCGGGAGCCCACCTTCAGCCCAACGGCACGGTCTACATCTACTCCTACCCGACCCTGACGGTGACCTGGCCCTATCTGCGCTGATCCGCCGGGCCGACGGACGTCACAACGGCGTGGCCGCCCGGCTTCCCGGGCGGCCACGCCGCTGTTCGCTCACCGAGGAGAATCAGGAGTAGTCGAACGTCGCCGGGTCCGGGCCCAGCCGGCGCTCCTCGTTCAGGGCGCTGATCGCGGCGAGGTCCTCCACGTCCAGCTCGAAGTCGTAGACCTCGATGTTCTCCTTGATCCGCGACGGCGTCACGGACTTGGGGATCACCACGTTGCCGAGCTGGATGTGCCAGCGCAGCACGATCTGCGCGGGCGTACGGCCGTGCTTCTGGGCGATCGCGATGATCGCCGGGACCTCGAGGAGGCCCTTGCCCTGGCCCAGCGGCGACCAGGCCTCCGTGGCGATGCCCTGCTCCGCGTGGTACTCGCGCGCCGCCAGCTGCTGCAGGTGCGGGTGCAGCTCGATCTGGTTGACGGCCGGGATCACGGACGTCGCGTCGATCAGCCGCTCCAGGTGCTCCGGCAGGAAGTTGGACGTGCCGATCGACTTGACGCGGCCGTCGGCCAGGAGCTTCTCGAAGGCCTTGTACGTGTCGATGTACTGGTCCCGGGCGGGCAGCGGCCAGTGGATCAGATACAGGTCGACATAGTCGAGCCCGAGCTTCTCGAGGGAGACGTCGAAGGCGCGCAGCGTCGAGTCGTATCCCTGGTCGCTGTTCCAGAGTTTGGTGGTGACGAAGAGGTCCTTGCGCGCGATGCCGGAGCCGGCGATCGCCTTGCCGGTGCCCTCCTCATTGCCGTAGATCGCGGCGGTGTCGATGCTGCGGTACCCGGTCTGAAGCGCCGTGGCGACGGCCCGCTCGGCCTCGTCGTCCGGCACCTGCCAGACACCGAAGCCCAGCTGCGGCATCTCGATGCCGTTGTTGAGGATGATCGGGGGGACCTTGCTGCTCACGAGCTCTCGATCCTTTGTCGTCGGGTGGTACGTCCATCGTCAACGATCACGGACGGCGGTGCATTCCTGGTTCAGGGCCCTTCCGATCCTATCGCTCCGGTTCGGACCACCGACCGGGTATCGACGGGCCGGACGGATCGGCAGTGCTCACCGGTGGCAGGTCACTGTGCCGAAGCACCGAGATACGCGTCGCGTACGGCCGGGTCCGCCCTGACGTCCGCGGCGCTGCCCTCCGCCAGTACGGAGCCCAGGTCGAGGACGACGACCCGGGTGCACAGCTCCATCACAAAGGCGACATTGTGCTCGACGAGGAGGACCGCGCAGCCTTCGTCGCCGGCGAGTCGGCGGATCACCGAGGCCAGGTGACGCCGCTCGTCCGCCGCCATGCCCGACGCGGGCTCGTCGAGGAGCAGCACCCGGGGCGGATCGGCGACGGCGCGAGCCAGCTCCACCATCCGTGCCTGGCCGACGGGCAGGCCGCCCGCGTACGACCCGGTCAGTTCGTCGAGCCCGCAGGAGCGCAGCACCGCGGCCGCACGTCGCCTCCGTGCCGCCTCGTGCTTACGCCGGGTCGGCGCCCCCACCAGATCGGCGGCCGGTCCGCCCCCGCCGCCGCGCCACTCCTGCGCGACCAGCAGATTGTCGGCGACGGTCAGCTGACCGAACAGCTGCTGCCGCTGGAACGTGCGGCGCATGCCGTGCCGGTAAGTGAGCAGGAGTGGGTCTTGGACCCACGCCTGGTCACTGCGGGCGTCCCGAACGGTGTTGGATGCCCGGCTGGTTCCCCGCTTTCGCGTCCTGCTCGGCGACGGCACTCTCAGTGCGCGGTCCGTGGCAGGCGGGCAGGGTTCCTTACGCCCTGGGGTGTCCGGTCGGACCTGAACAGTCCGATGCCCCACCGCATCGCTCTGGTGCGGTGGGGGCGGTGCCGTCCGTCGCCGGATCGGGTGCCCGAGGGCGCGTCGCCCGATCGCGATGCTCGCGGCATCGTGCCGGGTTGTGTGTCGTCGTGGGGTGGCCAGTGGTTTCTGCCAGTGCTGGGCACCCCATCGGCTGGTGTAGGCAGGGTCGACTGCGACGATCGCCACGTCCTGCTCGGCGGCCATCGACACCAGCCGCGCCTTGAGCTTCGCGGTCGGGAAACGGGAGATCAAGCGGCGGAACCGCTTGTTGCGGCCGTGCTTCTCCCGGGTCTTGCTGTCGGCGAAGGCGAGGTCTTCGATGGCGATCGCGGCCACGCCGCAGCGGCGGGCGTAGTTCAGCAGCCGGGTGAGCGCGTGCCGGATCTGTGCGTCCCGGTGGGCGGCGCTGCCCGACAGGTCGTAGAAGAAGCGCTGCGGCTCGCCGACAGGGTTACCGTGTTGGTCGAGGTGCCAGGCGGCCAGGTGGTCGTCGTTCATGTCGACCCCGACCGTGCCCCGCGCCAGAGCGGCCTGAAGCGGCAGGACGGGTACGGCGGCGCGCTGCCAGGACGCCGTCACGTACCAGCGGCCGCGCAGCACGTCGTGGTGGATGCGGTACGCCACCGCACGGTTGGCTGAGATCCTCTCGAGCCACTCCTCGCCCGATGCCTGAACGCGACAACCGCATCCAGCACGTACCGGCCGTACGGTGCGTTGGCCAAATGGGCCAGCGCAAGGGGGAGTTTGATGGAGATCTGTCCGGTGTCGGTGATGCGGATGGTCTCGTTACCGAAGCGTTTGCCCGACTCCCCGTCCGCGGCCAGGAACATCCGGGCGGCCTCCCACCGCTCCCGCCACGCCTGCTTGCTCAGCCCGGCCTGAGCCAGGTGGTGGCGGGTGCGGGCCAGACCCTTCCCGCCGCGCACCGCGCGAACGCGGCCCGCAGCCCCGTCCGCCTCCATACTGGCCAGCCGGTCTTGGAGGGTGTGCAGGCGGCGGGACTTGGCGTGCCACTCGCGCCGCGAGGCATAGCCTTTCGGTTGCCCCTTGCGCTTGTCGGCCTTGGCGCCGAGCGGCCTGGCCAGCCGGGCCTCGATCTGCGTGATCTGCCCGCGCAGCCAGGCGATATGCGCAGCCTGTGCGCGCCGGGCCAGCGCCCACTGGTCATGGGTGGCCTTGGTGATACTGCCCGCCCAGCGCGATGACGACCGGCCCGTCAGTTCCCGCTTGCGCACCGCCCAGACTGCGGCGTCGTGCTCCGGACCCTGGCGGCAGCGGTCGGCGAGATCACCGGCGGCCAGTGAGCCGAGGAAGGCGCCGACCTCACGCAGCACGGCCACGTCCAGGTCTGTCACGCGCAGCCGGTCCCGGACGGCCACCCCGGCAGGCCCCGGCACCACGAAGGGCGCAGACAGCTCCCGCACTCCGTCCACCCCCCGGCCCAGCGATCCCGTCACAGCGTTCAACGACCACCGCGAGAAAAGGTCACGTATTCGATCAAAGAAACTCTGTTCGCCTCCGGGGTCCCAGGACATGCACCGCGGAAGCGAGTGTCCAGACCATGGCCAGACGACCAGCCCGGCCCGGCCGGTGCTCACTCTTACTCACCAAGACTCAATGCTGCTCAGCACACCGGCAGCAGTTCCCGACCCCTCGCGTCGGCGACACCTGCGGACTGGACGTCGGTCCGGCCTGCGTCTGGGGCTCCTGCCCGGGCGCCGCGATGCCCAGGTACGCCTCCGCTAGCCGGTCCGACTGCACCCTGGAGCGCCACGTACCTGCCGTCTCTGAGCTGCACCAGCGCCCCGCACCCGAAGGACTCCGTCCGCCCCTTGGGCTCGGCACGGCCACTGCGGCGAGGGTGTGGGTGGGTCGCAACACGTCGGGTCCCTCCTCGTCAGAGTGACCGAAATTCTGTGTGCGACCTGACGAGCCGTCAATAACTGACGCATCGGTAATTGATGAACCGCCAGAAGTGACGGTCCGGCCCCTCACAGGAGTTGTCGGGGGAAGAGCGCGGCGCCGAAGCCCCGGTTCACGCCTGGTACAGGGCCTCGACCTCGGTCTGGTACGTCTGCTCGATCGCCTTCCGCTTCAGCTTCAGCGAGGGGGTGAGCAGACCGTGCTCCTCGGTGAACTGGTGGGCCAGTATCCGGAAGGTGCGGATCGACTCCGCCTGCGAAACGAGCGTGTTGGCGGCCACCACCGCCCGGCGCACCTCGGTCTCCAGATCGGGGTCGCGCACCAGCTCGGCCGGTTTCAGGGCCGGCTTGCCGCGCATCTGCAGCCAGTGCTCCACGGCTTCCCCGTCCAGGGTGACGAGGGCTGCGATGTACGGGCGGTCGTTGCCGACGAGGATGCACTGCGCGATCAGCGGATGGTCGCGGACGCGCTCCTCCAGGACGGCCGGCGACACGCTCTTGCCGCCGGAGGTCACCAGGATCTCCTTCTTGCGGCCGGTGATCGTGAGGTAGCCGTCCTCGTCGAGCGCGCCCAGGTCGCCGGTGGCCAGCCACCCGTCGTGCAGGGTCGCGTCGGTGGCCTTCGGGTCGTTCAGATAGGCCTGGAAGATCTGGCCGCCGTACAGCCATACCTCGCCGTCGTCCGCGATGTGCACGGTCGTTCCCGGAATGGGCAGTCCGACCGTGCCGTAGCGGGTGCGCTCGGGCGGGTTGGCGGTCGCGGCCGCCGTGGACTCCGTCAGCCCGTACCCCTCGTAGATGAGCACGCCTGCGCCCGCGAAGAACAGTCCGAGGCGCCGGTCCATCCCCGAGCCGCCGGACATCGCGTGCCGCACCCGGCCGCCCATCGCGTCGCGCACCTTGGAGTAGACGAGCTTGTCGAAGAGCTGGTGCTGCATGCGCAGGGCCGCGGACGGGCCCGAGCCGGTGCCGAAGGCCTTGGCCTCCACGGCGTCCGCGTACCGCACGGCGACGTCGACCGCCTTGTCGAACGCCCCCGCTCTGCCGTCCTTCTCGGCCTTGCGCCGGGCCGCGTTGAAGACCTTCTCGAAGATGTACGGCACGGCCAGGATGAACGTGGGCCTGAACGCGGCCAGATCGGGCAGCAGAGCGGCCGCGTTGAGCTGCGGCTGATGCCCGAGCTTGACCCGCCCGCGGATCGCCGCGACCTCCACCATGCGGCCGAAGACATGCGCGAGCGGCAGGAACAGCAGAGTGACCGCCTCATCACCGCGCTTGGAGTGGAACACCGGCTCGAAGCGCTCGATCACCGTGTCCGCCTCGAACATGAAGTTGCCGTGGGTGATCACACAGCCCTTGGGGCGGCCGGTGGTGCCCGAGGTGTAGATGATCGTCGCGGTGGACTCCGGGGTGACCGCCGCCCGGTGCCGGTGCACCACGTCGTCGTCGATGTGCGCGCCCGCCTCGTACAGCTCCTGCACCGCGTCCTCGTCGAGCTGCCACAGGCGCCGCAGCTGCGGCAGCCGGTCTATGACCGAGCCGATCGTCATGGCGTGGTCCTCGTGCTCGACCATGGCGGCGGTCACCTGGGCGTCGTGCATCATCCAGAAGACCTGCTCGGCGGAGGACGTGGGATAGACGGGCACGACCTGGGCACCGATCGTCCACAGTGCGAAGTCGAAGAGCGTCCACTCGTAGCGCGTACGGGACATGATCGCGACGCGGTCCCCGAACCGCACGCCCTGTGCCAGCAGTCCCTTGGCGAGCGCGAGGACCTCGTCGCGGAACTCGGCGGAGGTCACGTCGCGCCACTGCCCGTCATCTCCCTTGCGGCCCAGGGCGATGCGCAGCGGGTCCTCGACGGCATGGTCGAACACGGCGTCGGCCAGGCCGCCCACCGCCGGCGGCAGCGCCAACGGAGGGGTGGTGAACTCGCGCAATGGTGCTCCTTGTAATGCTCCGCACAGCGCGGTGACGGTACCTCACACGGCGCCGCGGCGGGAGAGGGTTCGGCTTCCCCCGGGCCCGGCATATGCACTGGTCAGGCGTCAAAATGCGACCACAAGGGGAAGGGTCGGGACAGAATACTTACGGATCAGTAAGTTTCGGCGCCGTAATCTCCACTGAATCTGTACAGACTTGCTACGCGCGTGGGCGGTTCCTGAAGTGCCCCGCACGGTGCCGCGGTGCCGCCTCAGGCGTCCGCCTCTAGCGTCTGCCTCCGCTCAGCCGGTCGCCGCCCGTCAGGATCGCCGCCGCCAGCGCGTCCGCCGCGGCGTGCGCGGATGCCCGGCGCCGGCCGTGGACCAGGACGAAGTCGACCTCGCCGAGCTCCGGCAGGCCCGCCCGGTCCGGGACGCGGACCAGCCCCGGCGGGATCAGGCCCCGCGAGTGGGCCATCACGCCGAGACCGGCGCGGGCCGCCGCGATCAGGCCGTTGAGGCTGCCGCTCGTGCAGACGACGCGCCAGGCGCGGCCCTGCCGCTCCAGCGCCTCCAGAGCCAGGGCGCGGGTGATGCCCGGTGGCGGGTACACGATGAGCGGCACCGGCCGGTCCGGGTCGAGGCGCAGCCGTTCCGACCCGATCCATACGAGTTTGTCGTGCCGGACGGTCTCGCCGCGGGGGTCCTCCGGGCGCCGCTTGGCGAGCACGAGGTCGAGTTTTCCGGCGGCGAGCTGCTCGTGCAGCGTGCCGGACAGCTCGACCGTCAGTTCCAGATCGACTTCCGGATGGTCGTGGCGGAAGGACTCCAGGATCTCCGGGAGCCGGGTGAGGACGAAGTCCTCGGAGGCGCCGAAGCGCAGCCGGCCGCGCAGCCGAGTGCCGGTGAAGAACGCCGACGCCTGCTCGTGGACCTCCAGGATGCGGCGCGCGAAACCGAGCATCGCCTCGCCGTCCTCGGTCAGCTCCACGGAGTGGGTGTCCCGGCTGAACAACTGCCGGCCCGTGGCGTCCTCGAGCCGCCGCACGTGCTGGCTCACCGTGGACTGGCGCAGCCCGAGCCGGCGGGCGGCCTGTGTGAAGCTCAACGTCTGCGCCACCGCCAGGAACGTACGCAGCTGGGACGGGTCGTACACAGGGCCCAGCCTAGCGCGGGCTCATCGCGATTCGTGATGACGGTCAGAGCGGTATAGCGGATTCCCGATCACGCTGATCAAGAGGATGATGGAGAGGGCACGTCCCGCACCCCGAGGAACATGGAGCACCGTGAAACGCCTGCAGTGGCCGAGCCGGCTGCCGATCGACCCGTACATCCTGGCGTTGCTCGGGACGGTGGCCGTCGCCGCTCTCCTCCCCGCGCGGGGCACCGCCGCCGATGTCGCATCGGGCGCCTCCGCGGCCGCCGTGGCGCTGCTGTTCTTCCTCTACGGCGTGCGGTTGTCCACCCGCGAGGCGCTCGACGGACTGCGCCACTGGCGGCTCCACCTCACGATCCTGGCCTGCACGTTCGTCGTCTTCCCGGTGCTCGGAGTCGCGGCCAGGGGGCTCGTCCCGTATGTGCTGACGCCCGCCCTCTACAGCGGCTTCCTCTTTCTCACGCTCGTCCCGTCGACGGTCCAGTCGTCGATCGCCTTCACCTCGGTCGCGCGCGGCAACGTGCCTGCCGCGATCTGCGCGGGGTCCTTCTCCTCGCTCGCCGGAATCGTCCTGACGCCGCTGCTCGCGGCAGTGCTCCTCGGCAGCACGGGCGGCGGGTTCTCGGCGGACTCGCTGGTGAACATCGTGCTGCAGCTGCTGGTGCCGTTCCTGGCCGGGCAGCTCCTGCGCCCGTGGATCGGAGGTTTCGTCGCGCGGCACAAGAAGGTCCTCGGCAAGGTGGACCGTGCCTCGATCCTGCTCGTCGTCTACACGGCCTTCAGCGAGGGCATGGTGCAGGGCATCTGGCACCAGGTGACCCCGCTCAGGCTCGCCGCGCTGCTCGGTGTGGAAGCCGTGCTGCTCGCGGTGATGCTCGCGCTCACCTGGTACGGCAGCAAGCGGCTGGGCTTCGACCGGGCCGACCGGATCGCGATCCAGTTCGCCGGCTCCAAGAAGTCCCTCGCCTCCGGGCTTCCCATGGCGAGCGTGCTGTTCGGCGCGCACGCCTCGCTGGCCGTGCTGCCGCTGATGCTCTTCCACCAGATGCAGCTCATGGTCTGCGCCGTGATCGCGGGCCGCCGCGCCAGGGACCCGGAGGCGGCACCCACCACGACTCCGCCGCCGGCCGCGGCTCGACGAACCGCGGCCGGTACGGCGACACGTTCCGGCTGACGTCCGGACGTCAGGGGTCGCCTCTGATCGTCAGCGATCGCCTCCGATCGTCAGCGATCGCCTCCGATCGTCAGTGATCGCCGCTGATCCTGTCCATGGGCAGCCACAGGACCGTGTCCTGGGATTCCTGGCTGATCGGGGAGTCGGCAGTGCCCAGCCCGTCCAGCTCCGCGTCGCTCAACGCCCGGTCGTAGACGCGTACGTCGTCGATCGCCCCGGTGAAGTACGCCCGGCTGTCGAGCTTCTGGCCGATGTGCACGCCGAAGGGGGAGTTGCGGCTGACGGAGCCCGGTATGTCCGCGGTGCTGATCTGCGTACCGTCGATGAACAGAGTCAGCTGCCCTCCGCCGCGGCGCAGCGCCAGATGGTGCCACTGGCCGTCGTTGTACGCGCCTGTGGTGCGCACGGACGCGGACGTCGGGGCCGCGGCGCCATCGCGCGTGGTGATCAGGCCGGTGATGCGGTTGGACGCGGGCTCACCGCGCAGCCACACCTGCGGCTGCGTCGTGCCGACCCCGCCCATCCACAGCAGCGGCTGCTCGCCGCCGGTGGCGGTGTAGCGGAACCACAGGGACGCGGTGAAGTCCCTGGCGCCGAGCGGAAGGCTGTCGCGGTAGGGGAGTCGTACGGCGTCGTCCGTGCCGTCGAAGCTGATCGCGCCGCCGAACCGGCCCTGCGTCTCTTCCGCGCCTCCGAGCACGGCTGCGCGGTGCGCGCCCGGTGCCAGGTCGGCGGTGGTCGGGTCGGGTCCGCGGCGAGGCTGCAGCCAGTCCTCGGTGAACCGGGCGAAGCGGATCTCGTCGCGCGCGTCGACCGCTCCGCCCTCGTACATCAGGCCCACTGTGCTGTCGTCGATCCGCACCATGTCCGAGTAGCCGGACCAGTCGGTGGTCACGACCGTGCCGCGGTCGACGCTGTCCCAGGTGCGGCCGCCGTCGTAGGAGGAGCGGATCATCATGGTCCGGCGGCGGTCCGGGTCGCCGGGGCAGGCGAGCAGCATCCGGTCGCCGAGCCGCAGCGTCGAGCCCTGCACCTGCGGGGTGTAGAGGTCGGGGATGTCGCGGAGCGGCGTGGCGAAGCTGTCGCCGCCGTCGCGGCTGACAGCGTGCGTGCGGTGGCCGAGGTCGGTGCCGTCCTGTTCGCGGCCGCTGACGTAGATCGTGCCGTCCGCTCGCTCGGTGAGCGTCATCTCGGAGGGCTTCTGCCTGAACGTGCCGTCGTCGGCGATCGGCCATGTGTCCTTCGCGCCGATCCTCCAGTGGTCGCCGCCGTCGTCGCTGGCCATGAGGGCGGCGTGGTTGGCGGTGACACGGCTGCCGTTCCACGTCTCGGCGTTGACGCCGAAGACCAGACGGCCCGCGTGCTTGCCGTGGGTCAGCTGGATGCCGTGCACCGGTCCGGTCGCGTACCAGGAGTTCCAGTCGGCCGGCAGGATCTCGTCGCTCAGGTCGCGCGGTGCCGACCACGTGAGGCCGTCGTCGTCGCTGTACTGCATGTGCGGCGTGCGGTCGCAGGGCACGGAGCAGTTGTGGCCGTCCGTGCGGCCCGTGTTGTACGTCTCGGCGAGGACGATCCGGCCGGTTTTGCGGTCCACGATGGGCGCCGGATTGCCGTGGGTGTCGCCCGCGCCCTCGTTGACCACCTGTAACGGGCCCCAGGTGCGGCCGCCGTCGGTGGAGCGCTTGACCACGAGGTCGATGTCGCCGGCGTCGCTGCAGTCGTTGACCCGGCCCTCGGCGAAGGCGACCAGGGTTCCCTTCGTCGTCTTCACGATGGCGGGTATCCGGAAACACGCGTAGCCGGGGTCCTGTGAGGCTTTGAAGAGCACCTGCTGCTCGAAGCTCCCCGTGGTCTGGGGCACCGCATCCGCCGAGCCGGCCTGCGCGTATCCCGGTGCGGGAAGCGCGGCGAGGGTCAGGGCCGCCAGGGCGGTGACGAGGGCACGGAGCGGTCTGCGCGCTCTCAGTGTTCTGGGGGTTCTGCTCGCTGTGGGGGATGTGGAGGTTCTGGGGCGTGCACGGACATATGACGGCATGGAGCGACCTGCCCTTCACGTCATTCGGACATCTGGACATCCCACGTCCAACGTGCGCCCTATAAAAGCTACTTGGGGCCCTTCGGGCCCACAAGAACCGTGCGTCAGGGGAATTGCCAATGCACGCGGCGGGCCCTGGGCCCTGCTGACTGTGTGCACGATGCGCCGTCTCCGATTTGCCTGTGATTAACCAGGAATTCTCTTCGACCCAATGAGGTGTCCCAGACGGGGGGACGGCTGAGGCTGCAGTGGGCCAGGGGCCGAAGGATCACGATCAGGGAAAGGTGGCACCATCGTGCAGGACCCCCGTTGGGACGCCGTACGCAAGGGGCTGCGGCGCAGAGGCAGACTGCTCGGCGAGGCGCTCAAGCCGCCGGCCGGCAAGCCGCCGGCTCCCAGGCCGGCGCAGGAGCAGCCTCTCGACGGGATTCCCGCCCAGCCTGATTCCGGTCCCGACGGTCCGCCGGTGGAACGCGCGCGCCGCCTCGTCGAGTCCCCGGTGTTCCTGCTCTCCTCCGTCCGGTCCGGCTCCACGCTGCTGCGGGTCCTGCTCAACAGCCACTCTCGGATCCGGGCGCCGCACGAGATGCACCTGCGCACCCTCCACGTCCGCCAGGACCGCGACTTCACGGTCACCGCCATGCGCGAACTGGGTCTGGACCGCGAGGAGTTGGAGCACATGCTCTGGGATCGTGTGCTGGGCCACGCGCTCGAGCGCAGCGGCAAGGACCTCATCGTCGACAAGACCCCGGCCAACACCCTCATGTGGCCCCGGCTTCTCCGTGCCTGGCCTCAGGCCCGCTACATCTTTCTGGTCCGCCATCCGGCAGCCGTCGTGGAGTCGCTGACCGCCCGCCGCCAGGACCCCGACCGGGACGCGATCCACGCCGAGGTGTTGCAGTACGCCGAGCGCCTGGAGGAGGCGCAGGAGGCGCTCGACGGCGTCACGGTCGCGTACGAGGACCTCACCGCCGACCCCGAGCGGGAGACCCGCCGCATATGTACCTACCTCGGGATCGAGTGGGAGCAGGCGATGCTCGACTACGGCTCGAAGGACCACGGCGACTTCCGGCCGCACATCGGCGACTGGAGCGAGAAGATCCGGTCCGGGCGGATTCAGGAGGCCCGGACTGCGACGGACTGCTCCGGGTTGCCGGAGCGGCTCGTGGAGATCGCTGAAGGGTGGGGGTACGGAGTGTCTGGGACGCCGTACGCCGAACCCGGGGTGCCGCCCGCGTAACCGGGACGTCCCCTGCGTAAGGGGTGCGCCTCGCCCACCGGGGCCGCGGCAGCACACACGCCGCGAACCAAGCGCCGAGCGGGCCGGATCGCAGGCAGGTGCCGAGTCTGCCGCGCACTCGGTGCGCCGGGGCGTGCGGCGCTGATGCGGAGGCGGCCCTCGGAGGACCTCGGGGCGGCGGTCATGGACCAACCGCCCCGTTCACGCCTGCTACGCGGGTGCAGTCGTCGTCTGGGGCCCGCTGCCCGGCCGCCTCAGGCCATCCGGGCGCCGCAGCTGACGGGAGCGTCCGCCCGGTAGGCGGCCCGGAACCCCGTCACCGGGCGTCGTCGTCCGCGGCCTCCAGCCTTCCCGAGCGGGCCACGTCGGCGTACCACTTGGCGCTTGCCTTGGGAATGCGCTTCCCGGTCGGGTAGTCGACGTAGACGGCGCCGAACCGCTTGCTGTAGCCGTAGCCCCACTCGAAATTGTCCAGCAGGGACCACAGGAAGTAGCCGCGGACGTCGACGCCCGCCTCGATCGCCCGGTGCACGGCCGTGAGGTGGCCCCGCAGATACGCGATACGGTCCGGGTCGACGACGCGACCCGTCGGGTCGACGTAGTCGTCGAAGGCCGCGCCGTTCTCGGTGATCATCAGCGGGAGTGCGGGGAAGTCGGCCTTCAGCCGCAGCAGCAGGTCGTACAGACCACTGGGGTCCACCGCCCAGCCCATCGTCGTCGTGTCACCCGGCGGGCGGTGGAAGGCCACGTCGTCGGCGCCGGGCCAGGGGCTGTGGTCGCTGCGCCCGTGGCCGTCGGCACCGTGGCTGCCCTCGCCGGTCGCGGCCGACACGAGGGTGGGTGTGTAGTAGTTGACGCCCAGGAAGTCCAGCGGCTGGTGGATCTGGGCGGTGTCTCCGTCGTGCACGAAGGACCAGTCGGTGAGGCGGGCGGTGTCCTGCAGGAGGTCCTCCGGGTAACGGCCTTCCAGCTGCGGACCGGTGAAGATCCGGTTGCCCAGCGCGTCGATGCGGCGGGCCGCCTCCTTGTCCTCCGCGCCGTCGATGAGGGAGCGGACGTGGTGGAGATTGAGGGTGATAGACGTCTGTGCGGTGGCGGGGAGCTCCGCGCGCAGCGCCTGAACCGCCTTGCCATGCGCGAGGTTGAGATGGTGCGCCGCACGCAGAGCCGCCACCGGATCGGTGCGTCCGGGTGCGTGCACGCCCGACGCGTATCCGAGGAAGGCGCTGCACCAGGGCTCGTTGAGGGTCGTCCAGGTCCTGACCCTGTCCCCGAGCGCCCGCGCGGCCAGGGAGGCGTACTCGGCGAACCGGTCGGCGGTGACCCGCTCCGGCCAGCCGCCTGCGTCCTCCAACTCCTGTGGCAGGTCCCAGTGGTAGAGGGTGACCACCGGCTGGATGCCCTTCTCGAGCAGGGCGTCGGTCAGCCGACGGTAGAAGTCGAGGCCCTTTTGGACCGCGGGGCCGCGGCCGGTCGGCTGCACGCGCGACCAGGACAGCGAGAAGCGGTAGGCGCTCACGCCGAGGTCGGCCATGATCCGGACGTCCTCGCGCCAGCGGTGGTAGTGGTTGCAGGCCACGTCGCCGGTGTCTCCGTTGCGAACCCTGCCCGGAGTGTGGGAGTAGGTGTCCCAGATGGAGGGGGTGCGGCCGTCCTCGGCGGCGGCACCCTCGATCTGGTACGCGGCGGTCGCCGTACCCCAGGTGAACCCCAGGGGAAACGTACGGGCGGCGGCGTTCCGCGGGGCGGGCGCGGCACGTCGGGTTTCGGTGGTCACGGAGGTCCTTCCGGTTGAGGTGGAGTGTTAGGGAGGCGAGACGCGTGGATCGGAGGGCGTCCGCGGCGATTCGGACGGGCTCAGCCCTTGACCGCGCCCTGCATGATCCCGCCGACGATCTGCCGCCCGAAGACGACGAACATGGCGAGGAGGGGCAAGGTGCCGAGCAGGGCACCGGCCATGATCAGCGACTGGTCGCGAACGTAGCCCGCGCTGAGCTGCGTGAGGGCGACGGGGACCGTCGGGTTGCTCATGTCCAGCACGATGAACGGCCAGAAGAAGTCGTTCCACGCGTGCACGAACGTGATCATGAACAGTACGGCCATGGCCGGCCGCGCCACGGGCAGCACGATGCTCCAGAAGATGCGCAGCGAGTGCGCGCCGTCCACGCGCCCCGCCTCGACCAGTTCGTCGGGCAGGGCTTCGGAGAGGTACTGCCGCATGAAGAACACGCCGACCGCGCTGACGAGTGTGGGGAAGATGACGGCGGGCAGCTTCTGCCCCCACCCCAGCTCCGCCATCATCATGAACAACGGAACGACACCGAGTTGGGGCGGGATCATCATCGTCCCGATCACCAGCATCAGCAGGATGTTGCGCCCCTTGAAGCGCAGCTTGGCGAAGGCGAACCCGGCCAGCGTGGCGAACAGCACGGTGGACAGGGCGATGACCCCGGCCACGATGAGGCTGTTGACCATGGCCTTGCCGAGTGCTGCGTCCTGCCAGGCCTTGCCCAGGTTCTCGAACAGATGTGGGCCGGGCAGGAAGGGCGGGGGCGTCTGCGTCACGCGTGTGTTGTCGCTCGACGCCGCCACCATCGTCCAGTAGAGCGGGAAGAGGGAGAACAGCGCGGCCAGGCCGAGCAGCACGTAGGTGACGGGCCCCGCGTGGTGCTGGCGGCCGGCCCGCTGGCGCAGTGACAGACGTGGGAGGCGTCGGCCGGACGGCGTGCCGTCGGGGGCGGTGCCGAGGTGTGCGTCCGCCGTCCGGACCCGGATGCTGTCAGTGGTCATGGAGGGCTCCTGGTCAGGACCTGCGCGACAGGACGCGCTTGAGGACTTGCTGGACGACGAAGACGAGGATGAGCAGCAGGAACATGGCCCAGGCGACGGTGGCGGCCCGTCCCATCTGGTAGTTCTTCCAGCCCTCCTCGTACAGCAGCAGACCCAGCGTCTGGTACTGGTTGTCCGCGCCGCCCGTGATGCCGTTGGGACCCTGGCCGAAGATCAGCGGCTCACCGAAGAGCTGTGTTGCGCCGATCGTCGACAGCACGATGGTGAAGACGATGGTCGAGCGGATACCCGGCACGGTGACCTTGAGGAACTGCTGCCAACGGGAGGCGCCGTCGATGGCGGCCGCCTCGTAGCGGTCCCGCGGCACGGCCTGCATGGCCGCGAGGTACAGCAGGGCGTTGTAGCCGGTCCAGCGCCAGATCACGATGGTGGAGATCGCCGTCTGCGCGGCCCACTTGTTGTTCTCCCAGTCGACGTGGTCCACGCCGACCAGGCTCAGCAGCCAGTTGATCATGCCGAAGTCGCGCTCGAAGAGCATCGTGAACACGAGGGCGGCGGCCCCGACCGACGTCGCGTACGGAGTCAGGGCCGCGACGCGGAAGAACGTCGAACCACGCAGCTTGTAGTTGAGCAGATGGGCCAGGCCCAGGGCCATCATCAGCTGCGGAACGGTTGAGATCACACCGATGGTGACGGTGTTGGCCAGCGCGTTCCAGAAACGGTCGTCGTGCCACAGGGCCGTGTAGTTGTCGAAGGCGACCCACTCCATCAGGTTCATCGACGACATTTCGACGTGATGGAGCGAGATCCAGGACGTGTAGATCAGCGGGTAGAAACTGAAGGCTGCGAAGACCACGAAGAACGGGGCGACGAACGCGTACGGCGCGCCACGCAGGTCGAGGCGGTGCAGCAGGTTCCGCCGACCCTGGCGGTCCCCGCTCGCGCGGTTCCCGGCCGGGGGAGCGGTACCGAGGGCACCGCCCTGGGGCGTCGAGGTGGAGGTGGCCACCGGAAGGCATCCTTCCTTCGAAGCGGGTGGGGCCGAGGGCCCGGCGGCCACGCGGGATGCGCGTCGCCGGGCGCCTGCGGCGAAGGGGCGGAACGCTCAGCCGGCAGCCTTCTTGATGCGTTCGTCAGAGGTCTTCCAGGCCTCTTCCGGGCTCTTGTTCTGCGCCTCGATCAGCGTCAGTCCCTGCGAGAAGATGTCCTTGATGGTGCCGTCCTTGCGGCCGAGCACCTGCTCGTCGGGGATCTCCTTGGCCGCATCGCCGAAAATCTCGCCGATGGGCGCCCCGCTGAAGTAGTCGGACTTCGCGTCGGCAACTTCGGGCATCTTCAACGCGGCCTCGGACGACGGGAAGTTGCCGATCTTCTCGAAGATGTAGGCCTGCTGCTCGGGAGCCGTGAGCCAGGCGACGAGTTCCTTCGCCTCCTTCTTGACCGGACTCTGCTCCATGACGCCGAGGAACGATCCGCCCCAGTTGGCGCCCTGTGGTGCTTTGGCCACGTCCCACTTGCCCTTGTTCTTCGGCCCGGCCTTCTCGCTGATGTGGCCGAGCATCCAGGCGGGGCACACCGTGCTGGCGAACGTGCTGTTGGCGAGGCCGGGGTCCCAACCGGGCTGGAACTGCCGGAGCTTGGCGGTCAGCCCGGACGTGGCCGCATCGGACGCCAGGCCCCAGGCATCCTTCACCACCGGGTTCTTCGCGTAGACGAGCTCGCCGCTCTTGTCGTAGAACTGCTCCGAACTGCCGTAGATCATGGCGTTGAACAGGCCGCTGGAGCTGTCCATGAAGGCGACCTTGCTCTTCGTGTTCTTCTTGAAGCGCTTGCCCGCCTCGACGTACTGCGACCAGCCGTCCTCCCAGAGCTTCGCGACCTCGCCGCGGTCGGTGGGCAGTCCTGCCTCCTCGAAGAAGTCCTTGCGGTAGCAGACCGCCATCGGGCCGATGTCCGTGCCGAGCCCGATCACCTTCTTGTCCGGTGCGGTGACCTGGCTGAGCTTCCAGGGTAGGAAGTGGTCGGTTCCGGCGACGTCCGAGAAGTCGACGAACTTGTCCTTCTGCGTGTCGACCAGTTCCTTGGCACGGCCGATCTCTATGCCCTGGATGTCCTTCAGACCACTGCCGGCGGCCAGGTGCGTCTGCAGGGCGGTGTAGTAGGTCTGCTCGTCACCGGCGACGTCCGCCTTGATGACGACGTCCGGGTGCAGCTTCATGTATTTCTCGAGGAGGCCGGTCTCCTTGAAGCCCATGACGCCGAAGAGCCCCATGGTGATGGTGACCTTGCCGTCCTTCCGGCCCCCGCCGGTCCCCGTGTCGCTGCCCCCACCGCAGCCCACGACCATGCCCAGGACCGTCACAGCCGAGACTGCCCCAACGATTCTTGTACGTAACTGCTTGCGGAGCCTGCTCATTCCGTCCTCCTAGCGGCGGCGTCGACGCGCCGGAACTACCAGCCGTACGGCCCGCTCAGCGGCCCGATTTGTCTACTGGGTACGTTCCCAATCGTGGATGGGAACGTACCCACCAAGTTTCCCGAAGCGTCGTCGCCCCCAACACCTGTGTCAAGGAGGTGAACTGACTTTCTTTCAGGAGATGTAGGCTGAGCATCGCCGCCAAGGTGACGGATCCCCGCCACCCCGTCTGGCACAATGCCCAGCTGAACGCCGTCCCCACGGCACGGCGGCGAGGGAGGAGCCATGGGGGGAAGGCAGCGGCCGACGATCAAGACCGTGGCCGCGCGAGCCGGGGTCGGTCGGACCACCGTTTCACGAGTCATCAACGGCTCCGAACTCGTCAGCGAGAAGGCCAGGGCCGCGGTACTGGCCGCCATCGCCGAGCTCCAGTACGTACCCAACTCCGTGGCCCGAGGCCTCGTGACGAGCAAGACCAACTCGGTGGCCCTGGTCATACCCGAGTCGGAGAGCCGCCTCGGCTCGGAACCGTACTTCTCGGCGGTCATCCGCGGTGTCAGCGCCGCGCTCGCCGAGACCAGGACGCAGCTGCAGCTCGTGCTCGTCCGTGACCAGCAGGAACGCGACCAGCTCACCGAATCGGTCGCGGAGCGCCGCGTGGACGGTGTGCTCCTGGTGTCCGTGCACGAGCACGATCCCCTGCCGGGGCTCCTCGAGGACCTGGGCCTGCCCACCGTGCTGGCCGGTCGCCGGGGCCCCAGCGAGTCGCTGACCCACGTCCACTCGGACAACACGGGCGGGGCTGCTGCAGCCGTGCGGCACCTGCTGTCAGGCGGACGCTCGAAGGTGGCCACGATCGCCGGGCCGCTGGACATGGACGTGGCTCGCAGCAGGCTTCAGGGCTGGCGCGAGGCCCTTACGGAAGCGGGTCGTCCGGCCGGGGATGAGCTCGTGGCCACGGGCGACTTCACCGAGGAGGGAGGCGGGATCGCCATGCGTTCACTTCTCGAACAGGCCCCGGACCTCGACGCCGTGTTCGTGGCGTCCGACGTCATGGCCGTCGGCGCCATGCTGGAACTGCGCCGGGCCGGACGCGGCATCCCGGACGACGTGGCCGTGGTCGGCTTCGACGACTCCATCATCGCCCGCCACAGCAATCCGCCCCTCACCAGCGTGCGCCAGCCCGTCGAGGAGATCGGCAGCACCATCGCCCACCTCCTCCTGGAAGAGATCAGCGATTCCGAAGCGCCGCGTCAGCACGTTGTTCTGCCTACGCAGCTTGTGGTGCGCGAGTCGTCGTGAGCCGGATGGCAGACCCGGGACGGTGACACTTCCCGGCGGGCGGACCGGTCGGGCCCTTTCGCGGGCGCGGGCGACCGGCGGCGGTTGACTCTCGGGCAACCCGAAACCCGACGCTGTTCGAGCGAGCAACGACAACCTTCTGAGTATCGGCAGCCTCGCGCTTCTCAGTGGCCTGTCCATCCACGCCTTGCGGCACTACGGCGAGGTCGGCCTCCTGCCGCTGACTGTCGTCGACCCGGACACTGGACCGCCGTAAACGGGCCCTTTCAAGGCGAGCGCCGTCACGTGGCTCGGCGCCGGTGAGGCAGGGCCCGGCCGGCGCAGGGGGCGCTCCCCGTCGGCCGGGGCCCCGCCGCCGTGCAGCGGGGAGCCGGTCAGCCCTGGGCGGCCGCGGCCCGCAGGGCGATGCGGTGCTCACCCGCGTACACGTTCATGGAGGCGCCCCGCAGGAAGCCGACCAGGGTCAGGCCCGTCTCGGCGGCGAGGTCGACGGCGAGCGAGGACGGGGCGGAGACCGCGGCCAGGACCGGGATGCCGGCCATCACGGCCTTCTGGGCGAGCTCGAACGAGGCCCGGCCGGAGACCAGCAGGATCGTGCGGGACAGGGGCAGGCCGTCGTTCTGCAGGGCGCGCCCGACCAGCTTGTCGACCGCGTTGTGGCGGCCCACGTCCTCGCGTATGTCGAGCAGCTCCCCGTCCTCCGTGAACAGTGCCGCCGCGTGCAGGCCCCCGGTCCGGTCGAAGACCCGCTGAGCGGCGCGCAGCCGGTCGGGGAGGCTCGCGAGCAGCTCGGGTTCGAGCCGGACCGGGGGAGCGCTGCCGTCGCCTGTGTCGTCGATGGGCCAGCGGGCGGTGGTCCGCACCGCGTCCAGGCTGGCCTTGCCGCACAGGCCGCACGAGGAGGTGGTGTAGACGTTGCGTTCAAGGGTGATGTCCGGGACGGGCACGCCCGGCGCCAGCTTCACGTCGACCACGTTGTACGTGTTCGAGCCGTCCGCCGTGGCCCCCGCGCAGTAGACGATGTTCTGCAGCTCGGCCGCCGTGCCCAGCACCCCCTCGCTCACCAGGAAGCCCGCCGCGAGCGCGAAGTCGTCGCCCGGGGTGCGCATGGTGATGGCGAGGGGCTTGCCGTTCAGCCGGATCTCGAGGGGTTCCTCGGCGACGAGTGTGTCCGGGCGGGTGCTCACGGCCCCGTCCCGGATCCGTATCACCCGCCGTCGTTCGGTGACGCGTCCCATGTCTCAAGCCCCATGTCTCGATCAGTCCCGGTTCTGCACGTGCTGGTAGCCGAAGCGGCCCTTGATACAGAGGTTGCCGTGGGTCACCGGGTTGTCGTGCGGCGACGTTACCTTCACGATCTCATTGTCCTGCACGTGCAACGTGAGGTTGCAGCCCACTCCGCAGTACGCGCAGACGGTCGTCGTCTCGGTCTGGGCCGACTCGTCCCAGGTACCTGCTGCCCGCATGTCGAACTCCGACTTGAACGACAGGGCTCCCGTGGGGCACACCTCGATGCAGTTGCCGCAGTACACACACGCCGAGTCGGTCAGCGGCGCGTCGTTCTCCACGGCGATACGGGCGTCGAAGCCGCGGCCCGCGACGGAGATCGCGAAGGTGTTCTGCCACTGGTCGCCGCAGGCGTCGACGCACTTGTAGCAGAGGATGCACTTGTCGTAGTCGCGCACGTACAGATCGTTGTCGATCTTCGGTTCCTCGTTGAGGCGTGCCGCGTCCGGGCCGAAGCGGTCCGGCTTCGCCTCGTACTCCTTGATCCACCCGGCGACCTTCGGTGTGGTCGACAAGTCGACCGAGGAGGCGAGGAGTTCGAGGACGATCTTGCGGCTGTGGCGGGCGCGTTCGGTGTCGGTGCGCACCTCCATGCCCGGCTCGGCCTTGCGCGAGCAGGCCGGGGCGAGGGTGCGGGCGCCCTCCACCTCGACCACGCACACGCGGCACGCGTTCTTCGGGGTGAGCGTGTCGCCCTGGCAGAGGGTCGGAATGTCCTTGCCCGCCGCCCGGCACGCGTCGAGGATCGTCGAGCCCTCGGGGACCCTGGCCTCCTGCCCGTCCAGCGTGAACTCGACAAGGCGGCGCGGCGGGCCCAGTGGTATGGCGGTCATGTGTACGCCCCCAGGCAGTCGGTGGTCGTCATGTGCAGGCCCCCGGGCGTGCGGGCCCCAAGGCGGCCGATGGCGGATTCCGCGGCGGTCATTCGTACGCTCCCAGGCGGTCGATCGCCGACTCCACGGCGTTCCAGGCGGTCTGGCCGAGACCGCAGATCGAGGCGTCCCGCATGGCGCGGCCCACCTCGCGCAGCAGCGCGATGTCGTCGGCCGCCGCGGTACCGGTGCGCTCCGTGATCCGGTGCAGCGCCTCCTCCTGGCGGACGGTGCCCACCCGGCACGGCACGCACTGGCCGCACGACTCGTCGCGGAAGAACTCGGCGATGCGGAGGAGGATGCGCGGGAGCGGCACGGTGTCGTCCAGTGCCAGGACGACTCCGGAGCCGAGCGTCGTACCGGCCTCGCGGGTCCCTTCGAACGTGAGCGGGATGTCCAGCTCGTCGGGGCGTACGAAGCCGCCCGCGGCGCCGCCCAGCAGTACCGCCCGGAGGTTGTCCGGCTTGCCCGCGAGGTCGAGGAGGTCGCCGAGCGTGGCGCCGAACGGCAGCTCGTAGATGCCGGGGCGGGCGACGCTCCCCGAGACGCAGAACAGCTTGGGGCCCGTCGACTTCTCCGTGCCGATCGCGGCGTACGCCTGGGCGCCCAACGTGAGGATCGGCAGGACGTTCACCAGCGTCTCCACGTTGTTCGCGGCCGTCGGCTTGCCGAACAGGCCCTTCTCGACGGGGAACGGGGGCTTCGAGCGGGGCTCTCCCCGGTAGCCCTCGATCGAGTTGAACAGGGCCGTTTCCTCACCGCAGATGTACGCGCCCGCGCCGCGGCGGATCTCGATGTCGAAGGCGTAGCCCTGGCCGAGCACGTCGTCGCCGAGGAGGCCACGCGCGCGTGCCTGCGTGATGGCGTGGGTCAGCCTGCGCAGGGCGCGCGGGTACTCGCCGCGCAGGTACAGGTAGCCCTTGTGTGCGCCTACCGCGTATCCCGCGATCGTCATGGCCTCGATGAGGGCGTACGGGTCGCCCTCCATGATCACCCGGTCCTTGAAGGTGCCGGGCTCTGATTCGTCGGCGTTGCAGACGAGGTAGTGGGGGTGGTCGGGCTGGGAGGCGGTGGCCCTCCACTTGACGCCGGTGGGGAAGGCGGCGCCGCCTCGGCCTACGAGGCCCGCGTCGGTGACTTCGCGGATCACGCCTGCCGGGCCGATGGCGAAGGCTCGGCGTAGCGCCTCGTAGCCGCCGTGGGCGCGGTAGTCGTCCAGCGAGGTGGGGTCTACTACGCCTGTGCGGCGGAGGAGGACCAGGCCGTTTTGGCCGGCCTGGGGGACGGCCATGGCGGCGGGGGGTTCGGTGGGGGCGGCGTCCGGGGTGGTGGCCGCGGTCACGGTGGCGCCTACGGTGGCCGGGGCGACGACGGCGGTCGCATAGGAGGATTCCCCCACCCCGCCCCTTCCCGAAACCGGGGCTCCGCCCCAGACCGCGCCGGGGCCCCCGGACCCCCGCTCCTCAAACGCCGGAGGGGCTGAATCTTTCGCAGGCGCCCCCGCCCGCACCACCAACGCCGCCGGCGCCCGCTCACACAACCCCAGACACGGGCTCCGCTCCACCGAGACCCCGCTGCCCACCCCCAACCGCGCTTCGACCCCGGCGCACACCTCCGCCGCCCCCGCGGCCGCACACGCCAGATCCGTACACACGTGCAGCACAGTTGCCGGCCGCGGACGCACCGAGAACATCGAGTAGAACGTGGCGACCCCGTACGCCTCCGCCGGCGGCACCGTGAGCCGTCGGCACAGATAGTCGAGGGCGCCCTCACTGATCCACCCCACGCGGTCGTTGACCGCGTGCAGCCCCGGCAACAGCAGATCGCGCCGCTCCCGCGCCTCGCGGCCCCCGCGCGCCCACCTCAGGTCGGCGTCGGTGCGGTCGTCGGCGCCCTCCCACGCCGACTCGGGCGGGCCGAGCAGCGCGTCGACCGCGGCCCGCTCCTCATCGGTCGGCTTGCTGTCGCCGAAGTGCAGATCCATGCCTGTCTCAGCTCCTCACGGCTGTGACGGGTGACGTCTCAAGTGACTTCTCGGCCAGCTTCTCGATGCGGATCGCCGACGCCTTGAACTCCGCCGTGCCCGCGATCGGGCAGTTGGCCTCGATCGTCAGCTGATTGGTGTCCACCTCGTCGGGAAAGTGCATGGTCATGAAGGCGAGCCCGGGACGCAGCCCGGTGTCGACCCACACGGGCGCCACGACGGACCCCCGCCGCGACGACACCCGGACCTCCTCGCCCACCACGACCCCGTACCGCTCCGCGTCCTCCGGGCACAGCTCCACGTACTCGCCGCGCCGCAGCGGAGAGGCGAAACCGCCGCTCTGCACACCGGTGTTGTACGAGTCGAGGCGCCGCCCGGTCGTCAGGCGGATCGGGAACTCCTCGTCGGTGAGGTCCACCGGCGGGTCGTGCTGGACCAGCCCGAAGGGTGCGAGCGGGCCGCGCCGCGCGGGGTCGGGGTCCCACAACCGGCTGTGCAGGTAGGTCGGTTCGAGCCGGTCCGTGTCGGGGCACGGCCACTGGATGCCCTGGTGCTCCTCCAGCCGCTCGTACGTCATGCCGTAGTGGTCCGGGGACACCGACCGCAGCTCGTTCCAGACCGACTCCGCGTCCGCGTACTTCCAGTCGTGGCCGAGCCGCGCGGCGAGGTCGCAGATGATGTCGATGTCCTCGCGGGCCTCGCCGGGCGGGTCGATCGCCTTGCGAACGCGCTGTACACGGCGCTCGCTGTTGGTCGTCGTGCCGTCCGTCTCGGCCCAGCCCGCGGTGGCCGGGAGGACGACATGGGCCAGCTCCGCCGTCTTCGTCAGGAAGATGTCCTGCACGACGAGGAAGTCCAGCGCACTCAGCCGCCGCACCGCCTGCTCGCTGTCCGCCTCCGACTGCGCAGGGTTCTCGCCGATGCAGTAGACGGCCCTGAGCGAGCCCTCCTCCATGGCCTCGAACATCTCCGTCAGGTTCAGTCCGTAGTGCGGCTGGATCACGGTGTCCCACGCCGATGCGAACTTCAGCCGGACGTCCGCGTCGAGGATGTCCTGGAAACCGGGCAGGCGGTTGGGGATCGCGCCCATGTCGCCGCCGCCCTGCACGTTGTTCTGCCCGCGCAGCGGCTGCAGCCCCGAGCCGTACCGGCCCACGTGCCCCGTGAGCAGCGACAGGTTGATGAGCGCCCGGACGTTGTCGGTGCCGTTGTGGTGCTCCGTGATGCCCAGCGTCCAGCACAGCTGGGCCCGCTCGGCCCGGGCGTACGCGTGCGCCAGCTCCCGTATCGCGGCCGCCGGTACGCCCGTCACCTTCTCTGCGAGCGACAGCGTCCATGGTTCGACGAGCTGCTTGTACTCCTCGAACCCCGTCGTCGCCCGCTCGATGAACGCGTGGTTCGCGAGGCCGGCGTGGATGATCTCGCGGCCGATCGCGTGCGCCATCGGGATGTCCGTGCCGACGTTCAGGCCGAGCCAGCTCTCCGCCCACTCGGCGGTGCTCGTCCGCCGCGGATCGACCGCGTACATCCGGGCGCCGTTCCTGATGCCCTTCAGCACGTGCTGGAAGAAGATCGGGTGCGCGAAGCGGGCGTTGGAGCCCCACATCACGATCAGATCGGTGTGCTCGATCTCCTCGTACGACGACGTGCCGCCGCCCGAGCCGAACGCGGCCGAGAGCCCGGCGACGCTCGGCGCGTGGCACGTGCGGTTGCAGGAGTCGACGTTGTTCGTGCCCATCACGACCCGCGCGAACTTCTGCGCCACGTAGTTCATCTCGTTGGTCGCGCGGGCGCACGAGAACATCCCGAAGGCGCCCTGCGCGGCCCGCAGTCCGTCGGCGGCGCGGGTCAGCGCCTCGTCCCAGGTGGCGCGGCGGAACGGCTCGTCCCGGGAGTCGCGGACGAGGGGGTGGGTGAGACGGGTGTACGTCTTGGGCGTGCGGTTCCTCTTCTTGGGTGCCCTGTCGCTCATGCCGCGCTCCTCATGCGGTCGGCCAGCAGGTCCGAGATGGCGTGGACGGTTCGGAGCGTCGGCACGGGCACATCGGTGATCTGCGCCAGCTCCACGACGGCCGCGAGCAGCACGTCGAGTTCGAGCGGTTTGCCGCGCTCCAGGTCCTGGAGAGTGGAGGTGCGGTGGTCGCCGACGCGCTCCGCGCCCGCAAGGCGCCGCTCGATGGAGACGCCCGGCCGGCAGCCCAGGGCCTCGGCGACCGCGAGCGTCTCGGCCATCATGATCTCGATGACCCGGCGGGTGCCGCCGTGCAGGCACATCTGGCGCATGGTGGCGCGGGCGAGCGCGCTGATCGGGTTGAAGGAGATGTTGCCGAGCAGCTTGACCCAGATGTCGCCCCGCACGTCGGGCTCGACCGGGCATTTGAGGCCGCCCCTCTGCATCGCCTCGCTGAAGGCCAGGCAGCGCGCGGACACCGAGCGGTCGGGCTCGCCGACGGAGAACCGGGTGCCCTCCAAGTGGCGAACGACTCCGGGGGCTTCGAGTTCGGTCGCCGCGTACACGACGCAGCCGACGGCCCGTTCGGGCGCGAGCACCGCACTGACCGCGCCGTCGGGGTCCACGCTCTCGATGCGCTGCCCGTCGTGCGGGCCGCCGTGCCGGTGGAAGTACCACCACGGGATGCCGTTCTGGGCCGCGATCACGGCCGTGTCCTGGTGCAGCAGCGGCTCGACCAGCGGCCCGCACGCCGCGTACGAGTTGGCCTTGAGCCCCAGGAAGACGAAGTCGACCGGGCCGATCTCGGCCGGGTCGTCGGTGGCGTGGGCGCGCGCGGTGAAGTCGCCGCGCGGGCTGAGCACCTGCACTCCGTGCTGCCTCATGGCCGCGAGATGCGGTCCGCGGGCGACGAGATGGACGTCGGCGCCTGCGCGATGCAGCGCGGCCCCGACGTAGGCACCGATCGCACCGGCGCCGAGAACTGCGACTTTCACTGTGGGGCGCTCCGTTCGGTCGAGGGAAACCGGAGGGAAAGCGAGGAACAGTCAGTCGGTGTCGACGAAATATTGTCTACAGTATGGAACTTGGGGCAGCAAGGGTTCGCGCAGCGGCTGTGACGGCTCTTTGGGCGAGGCATTGCATACCGTCGACGGGTTCGTGTTTCCGAACTGCTTCCCAAGTCCCGTATGCCTTCATATCGTTCGGGATCATGAGTCCACCCCTCGCCCCAACCGGCTGGAGCCGCTGGCTCGTTCCGCCGGCCGCCCTGTCGGTCCACCTCTCCATCGGCCAGGCGTACGCCTGGAGCGTCTTCAAACCCCCACTGGAGTCCGCGCTCGGCCTCAGCGGCACCCAGAGCGCCCTGCCGTTCCAGCTCGGCATCGTCATGCTGGGCCTGTCCGCCGCGTTCGGCGGCACGCTCGTGGAGCGCAACGGGCCGCGCTGGGCGATGACCGTCGCGCTGTGCTGCTTCTCTTCCGGCTTCCTGCTCGCCGCGCTCGGCGCCGCCACCGAGCAGTACTGGCTGATCGTTCTCGGCTACGGTTTCGTCGGCGGCATAGGCCTCGGCATCGGCTACATCTCGCCGGTCTCCACGCTGATCAAGTGGTTCCCGGACCGGCCCGGCATGGCCACCGGCATCGCCATCATGGGCTTCGGTGGCGGCGCCCTCATCGCCTCGCCTTGGTCGGCGCAGATGCTCGAGTCCTTCGGTGCGGACTCGTCCGGCATCGCGCTCGCCTTCCTCGTGCACGGCCTGACGTACGCCGTCTTCATGTCCCTGGGCGTGCTGCTCGTGCGCGTGCCGCGCCCGGACTCGCGGCCCACCCCGTCCGGACCGTCCCCGATCGAGGGCGTCCAGGTCTCGGCGCGCAGCGCCGTGCGCACCCCGCAGTTCTGGTGCCTGTGGGTCGTGCTGTGCATGAACGTGACCGCGGGTATCGGCATCCTCGAGAAGGCCGCGCCCATGATCACCGACTTCTTCGCGGACACGGACACGCCGGTGTCGGTCTCGGCGGCGGCCGGATTCGTGGCGCTGCTGTCGGCTGCCAACATGGCCGGGCGCATCGGCTGGTCCTCCACCTCGGACCTCATCGGCCGCAAGAACATCTACCGGCTGTACCTGGGCGTGGGCGCCCTGATGTACCTGCTGATCGCGCGGTTCGGCGACTCCTCCAAGCCCCTGTTCATCGTCTGCGCGCTGGTCATCCTCTCCTTCTACGGCGGCGGCTTCGCCACGGTCCCCGCCTATCTGAAGGACCTCTTCGGGACGTACCAGGTGGGCGCCATCCACGGCCGGCTGCTCACCGCCTGGTCCACCGCCGGCGTCCTCGGCCCGCTGATCGTCAACTGGGTCGCCGACAGCCAGAAGGAGGCCGGCAAGCACGGCTCCGGCCTCTACGGCCTGTCGCTGACCATCATGATCGGCCTGCTCGTGGTCGGCTTCGTCGCCAACGAGCTCGTACGCCCCGTCCACCCGCGCCACCACATTCCCGCCCCGAGGGAGGCCGCCGATGACGACACCGTCCGGGACCAGCAGTCCGCCTAGCCCGACTGGTCCGAGCCGCCGCGGACTGATCGCCTTCGCCTGGCTGTGGGTGGGCCTGCCGCTCGCCTACGGGGTCTACGAGCTGGTGCAGAAGGCGACGCAGCTGTTCACCGGCTGAGGCTCCGGCCTCCGCCGATCCGAGGAAGGGCGCCCCGCGCCGTACGGCATGTGGCTGTACGGCATGAGGGAAACCGACAAGTGGGGCGCCCCAATCCTGTCGCTTTACGTCACCTCGTACCCGTGAGTCGCTTACCAGACTGGTGAGTCCCGTATCTCCTTCATGAGGGGGCTCGCCCATGAACGGCTCACGCATCGCCGCCGTCGGCCACTACCAGCCCGACAAGGTGCTCACCAACGAGGACCTGGCGGGCATGGTCGACACGAGCGACGAGTGGATCAAGTCCCGGGTGGGCATCCGCACCCGCCATATCGCCGGTCCCGACGAGCCCGTCGACGAACTGGCCGCGCACGCCGGTGCCAAGGCCCTGGCCGCCGCGGGCCTGGTGCCCGGCGACATCGACCTGGTGCTCGTCGCCACCTCCACGGCCGAGAACCGCTCCCCGAACATGGCCGCGCGGGTCGCGGCACGCCTCGGCATGCCGTCCCCGGCCGCCATGGACGTCAACGTCGTCTGCGCGGGCTTCACGCACGCGCTCGCCACGGCCGACCACGCCGTACGGGCCGGGGCGTCGGAGCGCGCACTCGTCATCGGCGCGGACAAGATGTCCGCCGTGACCGACTGGACCGACCGCACCACCTGCGTCCTCGTCGGCGACGGCGCGGGGGCCGCCGTCGTCGAGGCGAGCGCACCGGACGCCGCGGATGCGGCGCCCGGCATCGGGCCGGTGCTGTGGGGCTCCGTGCCCGGCATGGGCAACGCCGTACGCATCGAGGGCACCCCGCCGCGCTTCGCCCAGGAGGGGCAGAGCGTCTACAGGTGGGCCACCACGCAGCTCCCGCCCATCGCCCGGAAGGCGTGCGAGCGTGCGGGGATCACGCCCGAGGACCTGGCCGGGGTCGTGCTGCACCAGGCGAACCTGAGGATCATCGAGCCGCTCGCCCAGAAGCTGGGCGCCGTGAACGCGGTCGTCGCCCGCGACGTCGTCGACTCCGGCAACACGTCGGCGGCGAGCATTCCGCTCGCCCTGTCCAAGCTGGTGGAGCGCGGCGAGATCGGCACCGGCGACCCCGTGCTGCTCTTCGGCTTCGGCGGCAATCTGTCGTACGCCGGGCAGGTCGTCCGCTGTCCGTGAGGCGGCAGGCGAGCCGCCCGGGCGGGGCGGCCTGAGCGCGGTGTGACGTGTCCAACTGGCTCTGGCACTGGCCATTGTGCTCAGTAGACTGTAGACGAAAGCCAATTGATACCGGCTCGTCCGGAGTCACTTGATACCGGCTCGTCCGGAGCCGACTGATACCGGCTCGTCTGCCGCCCAGGAGGGGGACCGCGATGTTGTCCACAGGACTGCCGCAGGGAGCGGTGCCCAGGCTCGAACGTCCGGGCCCTCTGCGGGACCGGGTCTACGAGGCACTGCTCGAACTCATCACGACCCGCGCCCTGCAGCCCGGCCAGCACCTCGTCGAGAGCGAGCTGGCCGGGCATCTCGGCGTCTCGCGGCAGCCGGTGCGCGAGGCACTGCAGCGCCTCAACACCGAGGGCTGGGTCGATCTGCGTCCCGCACAGGGCGCATTCGTGCACGAGCCCACCGAAGACGAGGCGGACCAGCTGCTGACGGTGCGCACGCTGCTCGAGGCCGAGGCCGCGCGGCTGGCCGCCGCCAACGCGGGCACCGCGGGGATCACCGCGTTGGAAGAGCTCTGCGCCACGGGCGAGCAGGCGGTCGATGACGGCGACGTGGACCTCGTGGTGGCGACCAACGCCGCCTTCCACGCCAAGGTCATGGAGCTGGCGGGCAACGTCGTCCTGGCCGAACTCGCCGGCCAGGTCGACCGGCGCGTCCGCTGGTACTACACACCGGTCGCCCGGCAGCGCGGCAAGCAGTCCTGGATCGAGCATCGCGACCTGATCGCGGCGATCTCGGCCCGCGACGAACAGCGCGCCACGGAGGTCATGCGCGCCCATACGGAGCACACGCGCAAGACGTATCACGCGCGCGAGAAGTCCTGAGCCCGGCACGGTAGAGCCGGCCCGGTCAGGGCTTTGTCCTGAAGCAGGAGAAAGTCAGGGGCGATTCCTGCTCAACTTCTTCCCCCTCCCGGCAACCACTGCTACGTTCCCCTCGAAAGCCAGACGCAGACAGGCCGATCAGGCGGGGAGGGGCACGTGAGACGTATGACGGCTCGGCCCGCGAACGCACATCAGGCGCGACTGCTGCGGCTGTTGCGCGACGGCGGCCCCAACTCGCGGGCTCAGCTGGGCGATCAGATCGATCTGTCCCGCTCCAAGCTCGCGGTCGAGGTGGACCGGCTCCTCGAGACCGGTCTCGTCGTCGCCGACGGGCTGGCCGCCTCGCGCGGCGGCCGCCGCTCTCACAACATCCGTCTCGCACCCGCGCTGCGCTTCCTCGGCGTGGACATCGGCGCCACGTCGATCGACGTCGCCGTGACCAACGCGGAGCTGGAGGTGCTCGGGCACATCAACCAGCCCATGGACGTACGCGAGGGACCGGTCGCCGTTTTCGAGCAAGTGCTGTCCATGGCCGCGAAGTTGAAGGCCTCCGGGCTCGCCGAAGGCTTCGACGGAGCGGGCATCGGCGTTCCCGGACCGGTCCGCTTCCCCGAGGGCGTGCCGGTCGCGCCGCCGATCATGCCCGGCTGGGACGGCTTTCCCGTACGGGAGGCCCTCAGCCAGGAACTCGGCTGCCCCGTCCTCGTCGACAACGACGTGAACCTCATGGCGATGGGGGAGCAGCACGCGGGAGTGGCCCGCTCGGTCGGCGACTTCCTCTGCATCAAGATCGGTACGGGCATCGGCTGCGGCATCGTCGTCGGCGGCGAGGTCCACCGTGGTACGACGGGCAGCGCCGGCGACATCGGCCATATCCAGGTCGAACCGGACGGGCGGCCCTGCGCCTGCGGGAACCGGGGCTGCCTGGAAGCGCACTTCAGCGGCGCGGCCCTCGCCCGCGACGCCGAGGAGGCCGCCCAGCAGGGACGGTCGCCCGAGCTCGCGACCCGCTTCGAGGCGGCCGGGCGGCTCACCGCCGCGGACGTCGCCGCCGCGGCCGCCGCGGGTGACGCCACCGCACTCGACCTCATCCGCGAGGGCGGCAACCGCACCGGCCAGGTCATCGCCTCACTCGTCAGCTTCTTCAACCCCGGCCTGGTGGTGATCGGCGGCGGCGTGACCGGGCTCGGCCACACGCTGCTCGCCGCCATCCGCACCCAGGTCTACCGCCAGTCGCTGCCCCTTGCGACCGGCAATCTGCCCATCGTCCTGGGCGAGTTGGGGCCCGCGGCCGGTGTCACCGGCGCGGCCCGGCTCATCAGCGACCACTTGTTCTCGCCCGCCTGACCGGTAGCCGTACCGGCGACCGGTAAGCACATACGCCACCTCGCCAGAGCCGTACACACGCAACCTCACCAAAGCCGCAACACCACCACCAGCACCCTGAGTGCTGGTGGTGGCACCGGCAGCACAAGTACAGAGCTCTGCTCTGTGCTAGCCGACATATCAGTACACGCCCTGAATCGCACCCGCTCACCGGCCGCACCCGCCGAGGGGACCTGTCATGGCACCAGAACCACCGCTGCTCACCATGTCCGGCATCACCAAGTCCTTCCCGGGCGTCCGCGCCCTCGACGGCGTCGACCTGGAGGTCCAGGCCGGCGAGGTCCACTGCCTGCTCGGCCAGAACGGCGCCGGGAAATCCACGCTCATCAAGGTGCTCGCCGGCGCCCACCAGCCCGACGACGGCGAGATCACCTGGCGCTCCGAACACGTCGTCCTCCGCTCGCCCATCGCGGCCATGCGCCTCGGTATCGCCACCATCTACCAGGAACTCGACCTGGTGGAGGGCCTGTCGGTGGCCGAGAACGTCTTCCTCGGCCACGAGCCGACCACGGCCGGATTCGTCGTACGAGGACGGGAGGCGCGCGCCCGGGCCGCAGCGCTCCTCAAGCGGCTCGGCCATCCGGAGATCGACCCGGCCCGGCTCGTCGGGGACCTCTCGGCCGCCCAGCAGCAGATCGTCTCGATGGCGCGGGCGCTCTCCCACGACGTACGGCTCATCGTCATGGACGAGCCGTCGGCCGCCCTGGACCCCGACGAGGTCGCCAACCTCTTCCGTATCGTCCGCGATCTGACCGCCGACGGAGTCGCCGTCGTCTACATCTCCCACCGTCTGGAGGAGATCCGCACGATCGGCGACCGTGTCACCGTCCTCAAGGACGGCCGGGCCGTCGCGGTCGGACTGCCCGCCAAGACCACCCCGACGCGGGAGGTCGTCGCGATGATGACCGGCCGCAACGTCGAGTACGTCTTCCCGGACCGGCCGGCCGTCACCGCGGAGCAAGCTCCCGCACCCGTACTGACCGTCGAAGGCCTGGCCCGCGACAGCGAGTTCGCGCCCCTCGACCTCGAGCTGCACCCCGGTGAGATCGTCGGCCTCGCGGGACTCGTCGGCTCCGGCCGCTCCGAGATCCTGGAGACGATCTACGGAGCGCGCAGGGCGAGTGCGGGCCGGGTGCTGGTGGACGGGAAGCCGCTCAAGCCGGGGAGCGTGCGCGCCGCCGTGCGCGCCGGACTCGGGCTCGCCCCCGAGGAGCGCAAGGCCCAGGCCCTGCTGATGCTCGAGTCCGTCACCCGCAACGTGTCGGTCTCCTCCATGTCCCGCTTCTCGCGCGGCGGTTGGCTGGACAGGTCCGCCGAACGCGCCGCGGCGCGGCAGGCCACACGGGAGCTGTCGCTGCGCCCCGACAACCCGTCGGTTCCCGTGCGCACGCTGTCCGGCGGCAACCAGCAGAAGGCCGTACTGGCCCGCTGGCTGCTGCGAGGCTGCCGCGTCCTGCTGCTCGACGAGCCCACGCGGGGCGTCGACGTCGGCGCGCGCGCCGAGCTGTACGCCGTCATCCGCCGCCTCGCCGACGACGGCCTCGCCGTCCTCCTCGTCTCCAGCGAAGTACCCGAGGTGCTCGGGCTCGCCGACCGTGTGCTGGTGCTCCGCGAGGGCCGCGTCGTGCACACGGCGCCCGCCCGGGAGCTCGACGAACACCGCGTACTCGACCTCGTGATGGAAGGAAGCTCCGTGAGCCCGGTGACCCCCGCACATCCCGTGACCGCGGAAGGGAGTCCGACGTCATGACGCAGCCCGCCTCTCCGGCGCAGCAGGGTCAGCCGGACGCACGTCCCCGGTCCGATTCCACCCCTGCCCACACGTCCGCCCCGGCGGACGGCGCGAGCTCGCTCCGTGCCATATGGGCGCGTGCCGACATCCGCACCCTGTCGCTGCTCGGCGTGCTGGCCGCGCTCATCGTCGTCGGCGGCATCACCAAACCCGACGAGTTCCTGGACACCAGGAACCTCCAGCTCGTCCTCACCCAGTCGTCCGTCATCGGTGTCGTCACGGTCGGCATGACCTTCGTCATCACCTCCGGCGGCATCGACCTGTCCGTGGGCGCGATCGTCGCGCTCGCCTCCGTGTGGGCCACGACGCTCGCCACCCAGGAGTACGGCTTCGGGGGCATCCTCCTCACCTCGGTGCTCGTCGGCGTCGGCTGCGGGCTGGTGAACGGGCTGCTCATCGCGTACGGCGGCATGGTGCCGTTCATCGCGACGCTCGCCATGCTGGCCTCCGCCCGCGGCCTCGCCCTGCAGATCACCGATGGCAGGACACAGGTCGTCACCGTCGACGGGATCCTCGGTCTCGGGGAGCGCGACGCGTACGTCCTCGGTGTTCCGCCGCTGGTCCTCGTCTTCGCGGCCGTCACCGTCGTCGGCTGGCTGGTGCTGAACCGCACCACCTTCGGCCGGCGCACCGTCGCCGTCGGCGGGAACGCGGAGGCGGCGCGGCTGGCCGGCATCGACGTGCGGCGCCAGCGCCTCTACCTCTATCTGCTGTCCGGGCTGTGCTGCGGTATCGCGGCGTTCCTGCTGATCATCCTGTCCGGCTCGGGCCAGAACACCAACGGAAACCTCTACGAGCTCGACGCCATCGCCGCCGCGATCATCGGGGGCACCCTGCTCAGCGGCGGCCGGGGCACCATCACCGGCTCCGTCCTCGGCGTCCTGATCTTCACCACGATCACCAACATCTTCGCCCTCAACAACCTGCAGAGCGACGTCCAGCAGATCGCCAAGGGCGCGATCATCGTCGCCGCCGTGCTGGTCCAGCGCCGTACCGCGAGCACGACCTGAGGAAAGGGATCACCGTCATGCCAGAGCTCACCAGTCGCAGAGGACTGCTGTTCGGCACCGCCGCCGTATCCGCCGGTGCCTTCCTCACCGCCTGCACCAGCAACGAACCCAAAGACTCCGCCAAAGACGGGGCGTCCGCCGCGAACGACCAGCCGGTCGCGGACGACAAGCCCGGCAAGGAGGTCACCATCGGCTTCGCGGGCCCGCAGGCCGACCACGGCTGGCTGAACGCGATCAACGACAACGCCAAGAAGCGGGCCGAGAAGTACGAGGACGTCACCCTCGAGATCACCGAGGGCTCCAACGACACCGCGGCCCAGATCGGCCAGATCGAGACGCTGATCAACAAGAAGGTCGACGTCCTGGTGGTCCTCCCGGCAGACGGCAAGGCCCTCACACAGGTGGGCCTGAAGGCCATGCGCGCGGGCATCCCCGTCGTCAACCTCGACCGGATCTTCAACACCCCGCAGGCGTACCGCTGCTGGATCGGCGGCGACAACTACGGCATGGGCCTGAACGCCGGGCACTACATCGGCGAGAAGCTCAAGGACAAGAAGAACGCCCGCGTCGTGGAGCTCGCCGGACTCGACAACCTGGAGCTGACCAAGCAGCGCACCCAGGGCTTCGACGACGCGCTGAAGAACTACCCGAACATCAGGAAGGTCGCCCGCCAGGCCGCCGAGTTCACCGTCGAGTCGGGCCAGGCCAAGATGGCGCAGTTGCTGCAGGCCCAGTCGAAGTTCGACGCCCTGTGGAACCACGACGACGACCAGGGGGTCGGCGCCCTGCGCGCCATCGAGCAGGCGGGCCGCGACGACTTCCTGATGGTGGGCGGCGCGGGCGCGCTCTCCGCCTTCCAGGCGATCGAGGCCGACAACAGCGTGCTCAAGGCCACCGTGCTGTATCCGCCGACCATGGCCGCCTCGGCGATCGATCTGGCGCGCGCGCTCGGGCAGTCCAAGGGCGTTTCGGGCCTGGCCGAGTTCGAGATCCCGGCGTCCCTCACCCTCTACTCGGCCGTCGTCGACAAGGACAACGTCGACCAGTACATGCCCACCGGCTTCAAGTGATGCGCACGCCTGCCCCCACAGAGCGTCGACCACGAGGAGGAAATCCGTATGGGACAGCCGGAGCAGCCTGAGAAGCGACTCGGCGTGGGCATGGTCGGATACGCGTTCATGGGCGCCGCCCACTCCCAGGGCTGGCGCACCGTCGGGCGCGTCTTCGACCTGCCGTGCCGGCCTGAGCTGGCCGCGGTCTGCGGGCGTGACAGGGACGCTGTTCGGTCCGCGGCCGACCGGCTCGGCTGGGCGGCCGCCGAGACCGACTGGCGCGACCTGATAGCCCGAGACGACGTCGATCTCGTCGACATCTGCACACCTGGCGACAGCCATGCGGAGATCGCCATCGCCGCGCTGGCGGCGGGAAAGCACGTGCTGTGCGAGAAACCGCTGGCCAACACCGTCGAGGAGGCCGAGGCCATGGCCGAGGCCGCCGAGCAGGCGTGGGCCCGCGGCCAGGTCGCCATGGTGGGCTTCAACTACCGGCGCCTGCCGGCGACCGCGCTGGCCCGGAAGATGGTCGCCGAGGGCCGACTGGGCGCGCTGCGGCACGTGCGCGTCACGTATCTGCAGGACTGGCTGGTCGATCCGGGCTTCCCGCTCACCTGGCGGCTGCAGCGGGAACTCGCGGGATCGGGGGCGCTCGGCGATCTGGGCGCGCACATCGTCGACCTGGCGCAGCATCTGGCGGGGGAGCCCCTCGTCGGGGTGTCGGCGCTCACCGAGACCTTCGTTCGGGAGCGGCCGCTGCCGGCCGGGGCGTCCTCGGGGCTCAGCGCGGCGGGCGGCAGCGGCGGTGGCGGACTCGGGGCTGTGACGGTCGACGACGCGGCGCTGTTCACCGGCCGCTTCGCCTCGGGGGCGCTCGCCTCCTTCGAAGCCACCCGGTTCGCCTCCGGCCGCAAGAACGCACTGCGTCTGGAACTCAACGGTGAACGCGGCTCGCTCGCCTTCGACCTGGAGCGGCTCAACGAACTGTCCTTCCACGACCACACCGAGCCGGGTGTGAGCGCGGGATTCCGCCGCATCCTCGTCACCGAGCCCGACCATCCGTATCTGGAGGCCTGGTGGCCGCCGGGCCACGGACTCGGCTACGAGCACTCCTTCGTCCACCAGGCCCGCGACCTGGTGACCGCCATCGCCACGGGCGTCGCGCCGCAACCTTCCTTCGCCGACGGGCTGCGGGTGCAGCGTGTGCTGGCGGCGGTGGAGGAGAGCGCGGCGAAGAACGCGGTGTACACGCCCGTCCTGCCGGCGGCAACGGCAACGGCAACGGCAACGGCAACGGCCACGGATTCCGGGTCCGCTGCTCCAGCTCCCCCGGCTTCGTCTGCTTCATCGGTCTAGGAGGCCCCTTCATGCCCCGCGACTTCACACTGTTCACCGGCCAGTGGGCCGACCTGCCGCTCGAGGAGGTCTGCCGGCTCGCCCGCGACTTCGGCTATGACGGCCTCGAACTCGCCTGCTGGGGAGACCACTTCGAGGTCGACAAAGCGCTCACCGACCCGGCGTACGTGAAATCCAGGCGGCAACTCCTCGACAAGTACGGCCTCAAGTGCTGGGCCGTCTCCAACCACCTCGTCGGCCAGGCCGTGTGCGATGCGATCATCGACGAGCGGCACCAGGCGATCCTGCCCGCGCGCATCTGGGGCCACGGCGAGGCCGAGGGCGTACGGCGGCGGGCGGCGGCGGAGATGGCCGACACGGCACGAGCCGCGGCCGCGTTCGGAGTCGACACCGTCATCGGCTTCACCGGGTCGGCGATCTGGCATCTGGTCGCCATGTTCCCGCCCGCCCCCGAGCGGATGATCGAGCGCGGCTACGAGGACTTCGCCGAGCGCTGGAACCCGATTCTGGACGTCTTCGACGCGGAGGGCGTGCGGTTCGCGCACGAGGTGCATCCCAGCGAGATCGCGTACGACTACTGGACCACGCAGCGCGCCCTCGAAGCCGTCGACCGGCGCCCGGCGTTCGGCCTCAACTTCGACCCGAGCCATTTCGTCTGGCAGGACCTGGACCCCGTGGGCTTCCTGTGGGACTTCCGCGACCGCGTCTACCACGTCGACTGCAAGGAGGCCCGCAAGCGGCTGGACGGCCGCAACGGGCGCCTCGGCTCGCATCTGCCCTGGGGCGACCCGCGGCGCGGCTGGGACTTCGTGTCGGCCGGCCACGGCGACGTCCCCTGGGAGGACGTCTTCCGGATGCTGCGCTCCATCGGGTACGAGGGGCCCGTCTCCGTGGAGTGGGAGGACGCGGGCATGGACCGTCTGCAGGGTGCACCCGAGGCCCTGCAGCGCCTGAAGGCCTACGACTTCGAGCCGCCGACCGCGTCCTTCGACGCGGCGTTCGGGAGCGGCGACCAGAGCCGGTAGGTCCTGAAAGGCTCTCTGTCCCCGGCGCGCGATGTGCCGCGCCGGGGCCATCCGGCCTGCCCCGAAACTGGTTTGTCCTTCTGCAGGAAAAAGTGCAACTCCACTCGTGTCCAAGGGGTTTCGGTCACGGGCAAAGGTGGCTAACGTCCCTGAGACAGACGCCTGAGTTGTACACAACAGACTGGCTGTCGGCAGGCGTGCATGCGCACCTGGCTGCGTACGCGTTCGCGACGCGGATCCGCCACACACATCGCTCCGGGGTGACGGCGCACCCCGGCATCCCGCACCCGTCACGTACGACCGGCCCCTTCATGGAGGCACTTCGTGCTCAGGACATCCGGAAACCGCAATCGTCTGAGATTCCGCAAGGCACTCGCACTCCTCACCGGCTCGCTCCTCGCCGGCGCCTCACTCGCCCTCGCCGCACCGCCGGCGGGCGCCGCCGACCCCGGGGCGAACGCGTCGACGACCGCTTCGGCGGCCGCAGCCGCAGAGGACTTCCAGCAGGTCACCCTCGCCAGGGGCGAGCCCGAGGTGGGCGAGCCCATGTCCCTCGCGGTGCTCCCGGACCGCTCGGTCCTGCACACCTCACGCGACGGCGAGCTCCGCATCACCGACGCCGCGGGCAACACCCGCCTCGCCGGCAAACTCGACGTGTACTCGCACGACGAGGAGGGCCTGCAGGGCGTAGGCATCGACCCGGACTTCGCCGACAACCGCTTCGTCTACCTCTACTACGCGCCGCCGCTGGACACCCCGGCGGGCGACGCCCCCGAGACCGGCACCGCCGCCGACTTCGCCAAGTTCGACGGAGTCAACCGGCTCTCCCGCTTCGTGCTGAACACCGACGGGACGCTCGACACCGCCAGCGAGACGAAGATCCTCGACGTCCCGGCCACTCGCGGCATCTGCTGCCACGTCGGCGGCGACATCGACTTCGACGCGGCCGGCAACCTGTACCTGTCGACCGGCGACGACTCCAACCCCTTCCAGTCGGACGGCTACACGCCCATCGACGAGCGCGCGGACCGCAACCCGGCCTTCGACGCCCAGCGCAGCGCCGGCAACACCAACGACCTGCGCGGCAAGATCCTCCGGATCAAGGTGAACGCCGACGGCTCGTACTCCATCCCCGACGGCAACCTCTTCGCGCCCGGCACGGACAAGACGCGGCCCGAGATCTACGCGATGGGCTTCCGCAACCCGTTCCGCTTCAGCGTGGACAAGGCCACCGGCATCCTGTACGTCGGCGACTACGGACCCGACGCGGGAGCCGCCGACCCGGCGCGCGGCCCGGCCGGGCAGGTCGAGTTCGCCCGGGTCACGGGGCCCGGCAACTTCGGCTGGCCCTACTGCACCGGCGACAACGACGCGTACATCGACTACGACTTCGCCACCAAGACGTCCGGTGACGCCTTCGACTGCGATGCCCCCAAGAACACCTCCCCGCACAACACCGGCCTCACCGACCTGCCCCCGGCCCAGCCCGCCTGGATCCCCTACAACGGTCCCTCCGTGCCCGAGTTCGGCGACGGCTCCGAGTCCCCCATGGGCGGACCCGTCTACCACTACGACGCAACGCTCGACTCGCCGGTCAAGTTCCCCGAGGCGTACGACGGCGACTTCTTCGCCGGGGAGTTCGGCCGCCGCTGGATCAAGCGCATCTCGTCGGACGCCGACGGCACCGTGCAGTCCATCGACGACGTCCCGTGGTCCGGCACCCAGGTGATGGACATGGCCTTCGGGCCCGACGGGGCCCTCTACGTCCTGGACTACGGCGTCTCCTGGTTCGGCGGTGACGAGAACTCGGCCCTGTACCGCATCGAGAACGCCACCGACGGGCACTCGCCGACCCCGCAGGCCGCCGCCGACCGCACCTCGGGGCAGGCCTCGCTGAAGGTCCGCTTCTCCTCCAGCGGCACGACCGACGCCGACGGTGACACGCTCACCTACAGCTGGGACTTCGGCGACGGCTCCGCCGCATCCACCGCCGCGAACCCCTCCCACACGTACAAGAAGAACGGCACCTACACGGCGACGCTGACGGCCGAGGACCCGAGCGGACGCACCGGCAGTGCGAGTGTGCAGATCGTGGTCGGCAACACGGCCCCGAAGGTGACCCTTGAACTGCCGGGCGACGGGCAGCTGTTCAGCTTCGGTGACGCCATACCGTTCAAGGTGAAGGTCACCGACCCTGAGGACGGCACCATCGACTGCGCCAAGGTGAAGGTCTCCTTCATCCTCGGGCACGACAGCCACGGACACCCGCTGACCTCGGCGAACGGCTGCACCGGCACCCTCCAGACCAGCGCCGACGGCGGCCATGACGAGGACGCCAACATCTTCGGTGTCATCGACGCCGAGTACACCGACGGCGGTGGCGGCGGTCAGGCCGCGCTGACCGGCCACGACCAGAACGTCCTCCAGCCCAGGCACCGCCAGGCCGAGCACTTCGGCACCTCCGAGGGCATCACGGTCCAGAACCGGACCACCGCCCACGGTGCCAAGACCGTCGGAGACATCAGCAACGGCGACTGGATCGCCTTCCAGCCGTACGTTCTGTCCAACGCAACCAAGATCAGCGCACGGGTCGCCTCCGCCGGCGCAGGCGGCACCCTCGAGCTCCGCGCGGGCTCGGTGAAGGGCAAGCTGCTCGGCACCGCTGCCGTCCCGGCCACCGGCGGCTGGGAGGACTACCAGGACGTCACCGCGGCGCTGAAGGGCGCTCCGGCCGGCACCACCGCGCTCTACCTCGTCTTCAAGGGCGGCAGCGGCGATGCCCTGTACGAGGTGGACGACTTCACCTTCACGACGGAATGAGGGGAGGCCTGACATGCGTGCACGAACTCGACTGGTGACCGCGGCTGCGGGTGCCGCCCTGCTCGTCGGCGCACTGTCCGGGCCGGCCGTCTCGAAGGACGCGGCCCCGGAGAGGCCGGACGTGACCACGGACAAGACCGTGCCGGTCAAGAAGGTACTGGTGTTCTCCAAGACCGCCGGTTTCCGTCACGACTCCATCCCCGACGGCATCGGCGCCGTCCGGGACCTGGGGGCGGCGAACGGCTTCGCGGTGGACGCCACCGAGGACGCCACGGCGTTCGCATCGTCGAACCTGCGGAAGTACGACGCCGTCGTCTTCCTCTCGACGACCGGGGACGTCCTCGACGACGCCCAGCAGTCCGCCTTCGAGGACTACATCCGGCGCGGCGGCGGCTATGTGGGCGTCCACGCCGCCGCGGACACCGAGTACGACTGGCCCTTCTACGGCGGCCTCGCGGGCGCGTACTTCCAGTCGCACCCCGCGATCCAGCCCGCGACCGTGGATGTGGAGGACCGGGCACACCCCGCGACATCGCATCTGGCGGCGGCCTGGGACCGTACGGACGAGTGGTACAACTACCGCTCCAATCCACGGGAACGGGCCCACGTCCTGGCATCGCTCGACGAGTCGTCGTACACCGGCGGCACGATGGCCGGCGACCATCCGATCGCCTGGTGCCAGGACTACGAGGGCGGCCGCGCCTTCTACACCGGGGGCGGCCACACCAAGGAGTCCTACGCCGATCCCGCCTTCCGGCAGCACCTGCTCGGCGGCATCCGCTGGGCCACCGGCTCCGCCCAGGCCGACTGCCGCCCCGAGAACGGCCACACGCCGCTCTTCGACGGTACGCAGACGTCCCTGGACGGCTGGAAGCAGGCGGGACCCGGATCGTTCGAGCTGAACGACGGCACGCTCACCTCCTCCGGGGGCATGGGCATGCTCTGGTACGCGGCCGGGGAGTTCGGGTCGTACTCGCTCAAGCTCGACTGGAAGACGTCCGGGGACGACAACTCGGGGATCTTCGTGGGCTTCCCGGCCTCGGACGACCCCTGGTCGGCCGTGAACAACGGCTACGAGATCCAGATCGACGCCACCGACGTGCCCGAGAAGACGACGGGCTCGGTCTACGGCTTCCAGTCCGCCGACCTCAAGAAGCGGGATCGCGCCCTGAACCCGCCGGGGGAGTGGAACACCTACGAGATCCGCGTCCAGGGCGAGCGGCTGCGCGTCTGGCTCAACGGGGTGAAGATCAACGACTTCACCAACACCGATCCGGCGCGGAGCCTCGAGGACGGTCACATCGGTATCCAGAACCACGGTGCCGACGACCAGGTCTCGTTCCGCGACATCCGGATCAAGGAGCTCGGCGCAGGCAACGAGCTCCGTCGACTGCCCGTGACGGGCGACTAGACGGCGGCGGGCGGGGGACGCCGGACCTCCGCCCGCCGTCACTTCTCCTCACTGCGCCGGTCGGTCACCTGTGCCGCCTGTGTCGCCTCTCTCCTCACTGCCCCCGTCCTTGTCGTCAAGGAGGCTGTCCATGCCCGCCGAACCTTCCGCTCCCCGACCGCGTACCGGCGTGTGGCTCGTCGGAGCGCGCGGTTCGGTGGCCACCACAGTCGTCGCGGGATGTGCCGCCGTTGCCGCCGGTCTGCACCCGGCCACCGGCATGGTGACCGAGACGGCGCCCTTCGCCGACTGCGGCCTGCCGCCGCTCACGTCCCTGGTCTTCGGCGGGCACGACACCGCGGACTGCCCTCTGCCCAAGCGCGCCGAGGCGCTGGTCGCCGGGGGAGTCCTGCCGCACGGGCTGCCCTCGGCGGTGCACGGCGAACTGGCCGCGGCCGACCGGGAGATCCGCACCGGCGGACCACTGCCCGGCGACACCCGCTCCGACGAGGAACTCGTCGAGTCCTTCGCAGCCGACATACAGGATTTCGTACGCCGGGGCGGTCTGGCCCGCGCCGTCGTGGTGAACGTCGCGTCGACGGAGCCGGTGGCCACCGGGTCCGGCGCCGGTCTGCCCGCCAGCTCCCTGTACGCGGCGGCGTCACTGCAGGCGGGCTGTCCGTACGTCAACTTCACCCCCTCGACGGGCCTGCACCACCCCTCACTGCGCGCGGCGGCCTCCTGCTCCGGCCTGCCGTACGCGGGACGCGACGGCAAGACAGGGCAGACGCTGCTGCGGTCGGTACTGGGACCGATGTTCGCTCAGCGTGCGCTGGCCGTACGTGCCTGGTCGGGGACCAATCTGCTGGGCGGCGGTGACGGCGCGGCTCTGGCCGACCCCGGTGCGGCCGCCGCGAAGAACGCCGGCAAGGAACGCGTCCTCACCGACACCCTCGGCTCCGCCCCCGAAGGCGAGGTGCACATCGACGACGTACCGGCCCTCGGCGACTGGAAGACCGCCTGGGACCACATCGCCTTCGACGGCTTTCTCGGCTCCCGGATGGTGCTCCAGACCACCTGGCAGGGCTGCGACTCCGCCCTCGCGGCACCCCTCGTACTCGACCTGGCCCGCCTGACCGCCCGCGCCCACGAGACAGGCCTGTCCGGGGCCCTGCCGGAGCTCGGTTTCTACTTCAAGGATCCGGACCCGGGCTCGCCGTCGGCACTCGCGGAGCAGTACTCGGCGCTGGTGGAGTTCGCCGGACGGCTGCGGGGAGCGCGATGAGCCCGCAACCCGCTGCCGTCGCCCTGGCCTGGGCGGAACTCCTCCGTGTGCCGGCACTGTTCACGGTGCCGGGCGACGCCCTCGCCGGCGCCGCCGCGGCCGGCGCCCGGCCCGATCGCCGCACGCTTCTCGCCATCGGTTCCTCCCTGTGTCTGTACGAGGCGGGCATGGCCCTCAACGACTGGGCCGACCGCGCCGAGGACGCCGTGGAGCGCCCGCACCGCCCGCTGCCGTCCGGCCGCATCAGCCCCGGCGCGGCGCTGGCGGCGGCGGGCGGCCTCACCGTCGCCGGCCTGGCCCTGGCCGCGCGCGCCGGACGGCCCGCACTGGCGGTCGCCGGGACGCTGGCCACCACGGTCTGGGCCTACGACCTGTGGCTGAAGCGAACGGCCGCAGGCCCGGCGGCCATGGCGGCGGCCCGGGGCCTGGACCTGGCCCTGGGTGCGGCGGCGACGGTACCGCCACTGCGACCGCGTGACCGAGGAGACCGCGGCGTTCCTGACGGCCGATGGCGCGCAGCCCTGCCCTCGGCGATGGTCCTCGGCGCACACACCCTCGCGGTGACGGCCGTGTCCCGCCATGAGGCACAGGGCGGTTCCTCCTCGGCACCGCTCGGGGCGCTGGCGACGACGCTGCTGCTGGCGTGGACAGCCGGTCGCAGCACCGCTCGCACCGCCCCGAGAAGCGCGACCGCCCTCCAGAGCGCCCTGGGCGCGGCCTATGCCGCAACCGCCACCCGCCCCCTTCTCCACGCCGCCCTCAACCCGTCTCCGCCGCTCACACAACGGGCCGTCGGAAGCGGCATCCGAGCCATGATCCCGCTCCAGGCAGCGCTCGCCGCACGGCGCGGCGGACTCCGCGGCGCCCTGCTGACCGCCGCCTTGGCCCCGGCCGCCCGGGCGTTCGCACGGAAGGTGAGCGTGACATGAGCCCAACCACTCTCCGCTTCGGCTACGGCACCAACGGCCTCACCGACCTGCGGCTCGCCGACGCCCTCGCTCTGCTCGCCGACCTCGGATACGACGGTGTCGGGCTGACCCTCGACCACATGCACCTGGACCCGCTCGCCCCCGGCCTGGCCGCGCGCACCCAGGAGGTGGCGCGCCGTCTGGACCGGCACGGGCTGGGCGTGACGATCGAAACCGGCGCCCGGTATGTGCTCGACCCGCGCCGCAAGCACGGCCCCTCCCTCCTCGACCCGGACCCGGCCGGTCGTGCCGCACGCACCCGCCTGCTGATACTCGCCGTCCGGATCGCCGCCGACCTCGGTGCGCACGCGGTGCACTGCTTCAGCGGCGTCCCACCCGCGGACACGCCGGACGACCTCGCCTGGCAACGGCTCACCGAGGCGTTCCGCCCCGTACTGGACGCCGCCACCGCCGCGGGGATACCGCTCGCCGTCGAACCCGAGCCCGGCCACCTCGTCGCCACACTCGCCGACTTCCACCGCCTGCGGCAGGCACTCGGCAGTCCCGACGCCCTCGGCCTCACCCTCGACATCGGCCACTGCCAATGCCTGGAACCGGACCCACCGGCCGAGTGCATCCGGGCCGCCGCACCCTGGCTGCGGCACGTCCAGATCGAGGACATGCGCCGCGGCGTTCATGAACACCTCCCGTTCGGGGACGGGGAGATCGACTTCCCGCCCGTACTCGAAGCCCTCGCCGCCACCGGCTACCAGGGACTGACCGTCGTCGAACTGCCCCGCCACTCCCACGCAGGCCCACGCCTCGCCGAGGAGTCACTCCACTTCCTGCGCCGCGCCTGCCCCGGCCCAGCAGGGACTGCCCCGGTCGCGCGGGCCGGCGAGGCCGCACTGGAAGGGAGCCAGCCGTGACGCACCACCCCGCCCACTCGGCCCACCCACTCCACACCCGGCTCGACGCCACGCTCGACGGCGGCGCCCGGGCCTGGCTCGACCAGGCACTCGCCGAGGCCGCCACCCACCATGACGATGCTCCCCAAGGCGGTGTCCCCGAGTGGGAGTTGCGCTTCGCCGAGGCAGGGCGGCGCTGCGGCCCCGAGTACGCCGACGCCGTCCGCCTTCTCCTCCTGCATGCCGCAGGTGCCGGCCTTGCCACTCTCCACCGCATCTACGCCCAGGGCGCCGCCGCCGAACGCCGCGCCGTCCTGCACGCACTGCCCCACCTCGTCGCCGGCCCCCAGGCCCTGCCGCTCGTCGAGGACGCCCTGCGCACCAACGACACGCGCCTGGTCGCCGCCGCCGTGGGCCCGTATGCCGCCGAGCACCTGGACGCCCACAACTGGCGGCACGCCGTCCTCAAGTGCCTGTTCACCGGTGTCTCCGTGGACGCGGTGGCCGGCCTGGCGGAGCGCGCCCGAGCCGATGCCGAACTGGCTCGCATGCTCCACGACTACGCGGACGAACGAACCGCCGCCGGCCGCCCCTTACCCGAGGACCTGCACCGCGTCCTGTCACTGGCCGGCCGCTTGCACTCAGCCCTTTCGACCGCCCCCTCGGCCCCGTCCACAGCTTCGACCGGCGAGGAGTCCTGATGCGCATCTTCGACCCCCACATCCATATGACGTCACGGACCACCGACGACTACGAGGCCATGTACGCGGCGGGCGTACGCGCCGTCGTCGAGCCCTCCTTCTGGCTGGGCCAGCCCCGCACCTCGCCGGCCTCCTTCGTCGACTACTTCGACTCCCTCCTCGGCTGGGAACCCTTCCGCGCCGCCCAGTACGGCATCGCCCACCACTGCACCCTCGCCCTCAACCCCAAGGAGGCGAACGACCCTCGCTGCACGCCCGTCCTCGACGTGCTGCCCCGGTATCTCGTCAAGGACAACGTGGTCGCCGTCGGTGAGATCGGCTATGACTCCATGACGCCCGCCGAGGACACCGCACTCGCCGCCCAGCTCCAGCTCGCCGCCGACCACGAGCTGCCGGCCCTCGTCCACACACCGCACCGCGACAAGCTCGCCGGGCTGCGCCGCACCCTCGACGTCGTCCGCGAGTCCGCCCTGCCGCCCGAGCGGGTGCTCATCGACCACCTCAACGAGACCACCGTCAAGGAGGCCAAGGACGCCGGCTGCTGGCTCGGCTTCTCCGTCTATCCCGACACCAAGATGGACGAGGAGCGGATGGTCGCGGTCCTGGAGCGGTACGGGCCCGAGAAGGTACTCGTCAACTCCGCGGCGGACTGGGGAAGAAGCGACCCCCTCAAGACCCGCAAGGTGGGCGACGCCCTGCTCAAGGCCGGGTTCGGCGAGGACCAAGTCGACCAGGTGCTGTGGCGCAACCCCGTGGCCTTCTACGGGCTCAGCGGCCGCCTCACCCTCGATGTCCCGCACCCCGGCGCCACCCACGAAGGCAACTCCGTCCTGCGCGGCACCCCGAAGACGGAGGCGTGAGCCATGCGGTTCCGGCATCCCGACGGCTCCACCGTCCACCTTGCCTACTGCACCAACGTCCACCCCGCCGAGACGCTCCACGGCGTCCTCGCCCAACTGCGCGACCACTGCGAACCCGTCCGCAAGCGTCTCGGCCGCGACCGGCTCGGCATCGGCCTGTGGCTTGCCAGGGACGCCGCCCGGGCTCTGGTCACCGACCCGGCGGCGCTGCGCGGGCTGCGCACCGAACTCGACCGGCGCGGCCTGGAAGTGGTCACCCTCAACGGTTTCCCATATGAAGGATTCGGTGCCGCGGAGGTCAAGTACCGCGTCTACAAGCCGGACTGGGCCGACCCCGAGCGCCTCGGCCACACCACGGACCTGGCGCGCCTGCTCGCCCAGCTGCTGCCCGACGACGTCACCGAGGGCAGCATCTCCACGCTGCCGATCGCCTGGCGCACCGCATATGACACACACCGTGCCGAGACCGCGCACGCTGCACTCCGCACCCTCGCCGAACGACTCGACGCCCTCGAGGAGCTCACCGGCCGCTCCATCCGCATCGGCCTCGAGCCCGAGCCCGGGTGCATCGTCGAGACCACGGGTGACGCGATCGCGCCCCTCACCGCGGTCGGCCACGACCGCATCGGTGTCTGCGTCGACACCTGCCATCTCGCCACCTCCTTCGAAGACCCGCACACTGCGCTGGACGAGCTCGGAGCAGCCCGCATACCCATCGTCAAATCCCAGCTCTCCGCCGCACTCCACGCCGAACACCCCCATCTCCCCGACGTACGGCAAGCCCTCACCGCCTTCGCCGAACCCCGCTTCCTCCACCAGACCCGCGCCCGCACCCCCGCCGCACTGCACGGCACCGACGACCTCGGCGAGGCCCTCGCCGGTGATGGGCTGCCCGAACAGACCCCGTGGCGCGCCCACTTCCACGTTCCCCTGCACGCGGCCCCCGCCGCGCCACTCACCTCCACTCTTCCCGTGCTCCAGGACACGCTGGCCCGGCTGGTCGGCGGCCCGCACCCACTGACCAGCCACCTCGAAGTCGAGACCTACACCTGGGCGACCCTCCCGCCCGAGCTGCGCCCACACACCCGGGCCCAGCTCGCCGACGGCATCGCCGCCGAACTCACCCTCGCCCGCGACCTCCTGACGGACCTCGGCCTGAAGGAACTCCCGTGACGCACCCCCTCGGTTCCGACGCCCGGCAACAACGCCCCAGCCCGACTCCTCTCCTCGTCCTCGACGTCGTGGGTCTCACCCCTCGCCTCCTCGAGCACATGCCCCGCCTCAGGGCGCTGGGCCGGGCCGGCTCCCAGGCCGCGCTCGACACCGTCCTGCCCGCCGTCACCTGCACGGCCCAGTCGACCTTTCTCACCGGCACCACACCTGCCGAACACGGCATCGTCGGCAACGGGTGGTACTTCCGCGAACTCGGCGACGTACTGCTGTGGCGCCAGCACAACGGTCTCGTCGCCGGAGACAAAGTGTGGGACGCCGCCCGCCGCGCCCACCCCGGCTACACGGTCGCCAATATCTGCTGGTGGTACGCCATGGGCGCAGACACCGACATCACCGTCACCCCCCGTCCTGTCTACTACGCAGACGGCCGCAAGGAACCCGACTGCTACACCCGGCCCCCGGCCCTGCACGACGAACTCACCGAGAAATTCGGCACCTTCCCGCTCTTCCACTTCTGGGGACCGGGCGCCGACCTCGTCTCCAGCCAGTGGATCATCGACGCCACCCGGCACATCACCAGCACCCGTCGCCCCGACCTGACCCTGTGCTACCTCCCCCACCTCGACTACGACCTGCAGCGCCACGGCCCCGACGATCCCCGCTCACACCAGGCCGCCGCCGATCTCGACCAGGCTCTCGCCCCCCTCCTCGACGACGCGCGCGCCCAGGGCCGCACCGTCGTAGCCCTCTCCGAGTACGGCATCACCCGCGTCAGCCGCCCCGTCGACATCAACCGCGCCCTGCGCCGGGCGGGCCTCCTGGAAGTACACACCCAGGACGGCATGGAATACCTCGACCCGATGGCCTCGCGTGCCTTCGCCGTCGCGGACCACCAGCTCGCCCACGTATACGTCCGCCGGCCCGAGGACCTCGACGCCACCCGCGCAGCACTCCAGGACTTGCCCGGCATCGACCGGCTCCTCGACGACGAGGGCAAGAAGGCACACCACCTCGACCATCCCCGCGCAGGCGAGCTGGTCGCCGTCGCCGAGCCGGACGCCTGGTTCACGTACTACTACTGGCTCGACGACGACCGCGCCCCCGACTTCGCGCAGCTCGTCGAGATCCACCGCAAACCCGGCTACGACCCCGCCGAGCTCTTCATGGACCCCCTCGACCCCTACGTCAGGGTCAAGGCGGCCGGAGCGCTGGCCCGCAAGAAACTCGGCATGCGCTACCGCATGGCGGTCGTGCCCCTGGACCCCTCACCTATTCGAGGCAGCCACGGCCGCCTCCCCGCGAGCGACGACGAAGGTCCGCTCATCATGTGCTCCACCCCCCGCGCCTTCGGCGGCCGCATCGCGGCCACCGATGTGAAATCCCTGCTGCTCGCCTTGGCCGGCCTCGTATGACGAGCAACTGAGCAACTGCAGAAAGTGAAACACGCGCCACTGACAACGCGTCCGGCACGCGGAAGGCCGGCAGAGCGATCAGCATCCGTTCGACCCGAGCACCGACCCGAACACGAACCCGCACACCGCCCCGAACACCGACCCGCACACCGACTCGAAAGAGAGTGACCGTGACCGCGTTCAACGATGAATCCGGAACCGGCGACGCCCTGCGTCGCGCTCTCGGCGTCAGCCGCCGCCGCTTCCTGAGCACCTGCACCGCCGCCGCGACCGCGGCGATAGCCGCGCCCGTCTTCGGCGCCGCACCAGCCCTGGCTCAGGACACTCAGGACCAGGGAAGAGGCGACGACCGGGGCGGAGACGTCCTCGTGCCCGCCGACAAGCGCGGAATCATCCTCTACACCGTCCGTGATGCGACGGGCCGCGACCCACTCTCCACCGACCTGCCCTCCGGCTTCCGGGAGGTCTTCAAGGAGCTCGCGCGATACGGCTACCGCCAGGTGGAGTTCGCTGGATACAACCAGCACGCCAACGCCCCGGGCGGTGCCGGCCTGGAGTCGGTCGAGGGCGCGAAGCTGCTGCGCTCCTGGCTCGACGAGTACGGTCTCAGGGCGCAGGGCAACCACGGCTTCATTCCGCCCTCCTGGCCGCTCACCACATCCGACCTGGACACCTTCAAGAAGCACCTGGAAATCGCCAACATCCTCGGCATGGCGCACATGGGCACCGGCGGCGACCCCACAGGCAGCGCCTACCGGGCCGACTGGGACGTGGCCGCCGACAAGTGGAACGCGCTCGGGGAGATCGCCCGCCGCGAGGGCATCAAGCTGTACACCCACAACCACGACGCGGCCTACGGCTTCCTGATCGACGGAGGCCCGCTGGACGACCAGGGCCGTCCGACCCGCAGCTCCGGAATCCGCAAGCTCGAGTACTTCCTCCAGATGACCGATCCGCAGGTCGTCTGGCTGGAGATGGACATCTTCTGGGCGCACGTCGCCCAGTACAAGTTCCACACCTACACGGCCCACGACGGCTCGGCGCAGGAGAACGTCTTCGATCCGGCGGGGCTCGTCGCCCGCAACAACAAGCGCTACCCGCTTTTCCACGCCAAGGACGGCACCGTCAACACCACGAACGGGATGGGCTACGACATGGTCCCGTTCGGTACCGGCGTCATCGACTACACCACGTTCTTCTCGCGCGTCGGCGCCAGGAACTACCACAACCCGATGGTCGAGCAGGACAACGCCCCGAGCTCCACCGACCTGGGGCAGTCGTTGCGGCACGCGAAGATCGGTTATGACAACCTCGCGGGCCTGCGCAAGCAGCGCGGCTAGCCGAGCATCGCTGGTCCGGAAACAGATCAGGCGGCCCTCCCCACGATGCTGCGTGGGGAGGGCCGCCTGATCTGTCGCCGTGTGCCGAACGGGCCCTCTCAGCCCGCCGGTTGTGCCTGCGGAGTCCGGGTGGCTCCCGTGCTGCGCCCCGGCTGCCTCAGAAGCAGGGCGATCGCCGCGGCCACCATCGAGACCCCGCCGGCCAGCGCGTACGCCCCGTTGTAGCCCCAGGCCGCGACCACCATCGAGCCGAGCCCGCCGCCGAAGAGGCCGCTGATCAGTTTGCCGCTGTACACCAGGCCGTAGTTGGTGGAGTTGTAGTTCTCCCCGAAGTAGTCCGGGGTCAGGGCCGCGAACATCGGGTAGAAGGCGCCGCCGCCGAATCCGGAGAGGAACGCGAAGAACAGGAACAGCCATTCGTTCCTGACGTCCCCCGCCCAGATCACGCCGAACTGGGCGAGTCCCAGGACCACGATGACGAACACCAGGGTCAGCTTGCGGCCCCACAGATCGGACAGCCAGCCCACCACGGCCCGGCCGATGCCGTTGATGACCGCCATGATGCCCATCGACGACGCCGCCACCAGCGGACCGAATCCCACCTCCTTGGCGAAGTCGACCTGGAAGGAGATACCGAAGATCGACACACCCGCGGTCATGACGAGAGTGATCCACATCAGGGGGAGCACGCCGCTTCTGATGGCCTCCTTGGGCGTGTACTGCTTCACCGCGGGAGGGTTCTTGGCGAGACCGGCGGAGCTCTTGCTGTTGCCGGCGTGCGTCAGCGGGTCGATGTCCGCCGGCCACCAGTTCTTCGGTGGATCCTTGAAGAAGAACGCGCAGGACAGCACGACGGTCATCACGTAGCAGCCGATCAGGTCCAGCACCCGGTGGTAGTTCGCGGTGTCGAACGCGTAGTTGAAGATGAAGATGAACGGCAGCGAGCCGTAGGCGAATCCGCCGTTGACGAAGCCGGTCTTGGCGCCGCGGCGCTCGGGGAACCACTTGCCGACCATGTTGATGCAGGTCGCGTAGACCAGGCCGGAACCGATACCGCCGATGACGCCGAATCCCAGGATCGCCAGGAGGACGTTGCTCAGGTGCGACAGGGCGAGGAAGCCGACGACGCACATGCCGGAACCGACGTACATGGCCTGGCGGGCCGTCAGGATGCCCTTCTCCCGCAGCCAACCCGCGGGGAAGGCGATGCCGGCCTGGAAGAAGACCCAGACGCTGAGGATCCAGAAGGTGTTGCTCTGCGTCCAGCCGTGTGCGTGGGACAGGGTGTCCTCGGCCGAGCCGTACGCGTACTCGAACACGCTGATGGCCATCATGGCGATCCACGGCAGATACACCATGAACTTGCGCGAGTGGCCGAGGATGTCCCGGTCCGTCTCGCCGATGCGGTAGACGCGGCCGCGAGGGTCGGTCACTTCACGGTACGACCGGTTCGTGCCGTCGGTGCGCGCCGATACGCCGTTCGATGTGACGGGGTCTGCCGTCATGTCACGCCATCTCCTCGCCGATCGGGTGCGGGTTGGGTGCGATGCGCCGGGCGCGCGGCCTGCCGGGTGCCTTCAGGAACAGCGCGAGGACGGCCGAGGCGAGACCGATGGAGCCTGCGATGACGAACGCGCCCTCGTAGTCCCAGGCGCCGACGACCACGGCGCCCATGCCCGAGCCGAGCAGGCCGGAGATCAGCTTCGAGCTGTAGACCATGCCGTAGTTGGTGGCGTTGTTGTTCTCTCCGAAGTAGTCGGCGGTCATTGCGGCGAACAGCGGGAAGATGGCGCCGCCGCCGAACCCCGAGATCATGGAGCAGATCAGGAAGAACGGCATGCTGCCCATGGAGCCCGAGACCAGCACGCCGAACTGGGCGGAGCCCAGCACGATACAGACGATGATGAGCGTGTTGCGGCGTCCGTACCGGTCGGAGATCCAGCCGATGACGCCCCGCCCCGTGCCGTTGACGATGGCCTTCAGGGACATGGCCGTGGCCACGATCCCGCCCGCGAAACCCATGTCCTTGCCGAAGGGCACCTGGAACGCGATACCGAAGATGTTGATTCCGGCCGTGCAGAGCAGACAGAACCACATCATCCAGAGCACGGGTGTGCGGGCGGCCTCCCTGGGTGTGTACTGCTTGACCGCCGGCGGGTTCTTCTCCAGCGCCCGCCGGATCTTCGGGTCGTCGGTCACCCTGAGCGGATCGACGTGCGAGGGCCACCAGTTCTTCGGCGGGTCCTTGAAGAACCAGCCGGCCGTGGCCACCACGATGCACAGCCCGATGCCGACGGTGGTCAGCACGACCTGGTAGTTGCTCAGGTCCATGTACGAGGTGAAGAGAAAGACGAACGGCACGGACCCGTACGCGAAACCGCCGTTGACGAAGCCCGTCTTGCCGCCCTTGCGCTCGGGATACCACTTGCCGACCATGTTCACGCAGGTCGCGTAGACGAGGCCGGCGCCGATGCCGCTGCACATGCCGAAGCCGAGATAGGCGACGATGACGTGCGGCGAATATGCGAGTGCCACATAGCCGAGCAGGGTGCCCAGCGCGCCGAGCAGCATCGCCGTCCGGGCGGGCAGCCGTCCGCTCTCGCGCAACTGCCCCGCGGGGAAGGCCACGGCCGCCTGGAAGAACACCCAGACGCCCATCAGCCAGAAGATGTGCCCGCTGCTCCACAGATGCGCCTCGTGGAGCGTGTCCTCCGCCGACGTGAACGCGTACTCGGCGGAACTGATGCCCATCATGCCCACCCAAGGCAGGATGACCATCCATTTGCGTGTACGGCCCATGATGTCGACGTCGGTCTCGCCGATCCGGTACACGCGGCCGTTGCGGTCCGTCACCTCCCTGTAGGGGACGGACACCGAGAGGTCGGTGGTTGTCATGTCGTATGCACCCCTTGCGTCGAAAGATCTGGCCAGCGCCCCCTGTCCAATGCCTTTCGTGTGCGCACGGGTCCCGGGGCCGGCCGGCGCGCACCGCCGGCCGGCCCCTGCCTCGTTCACCTCATCTACCGCCCCCCGACAGCCCCACCGCCCGGCCGCGCGTCACAGTCGTCCCGCCGCCCGCGCCCACCGATACTTGGCGCCGAGCACGGCCACCGGCTTCTCCGTCGTGTACGGGTAGGCCACGACGCCCCGCTCGAAGAGATACGCGCACGCCTCCTCGACCTCGACATCACCCGCGAGCGACGCCACGACCGGCTTCTCGATGCCGCGCTCCCGGAACTCGGCCATTACGCGCGCGGTGAGCTCCGCGAAGACCATCGGCGGCGTGACGATGGTGTGCCAGTAGCCCAGGATCAGCGAGTGGATCCGCGGGTCCTCCAGACCGAGCCTGATCGTCGCCTCGTACGTCGACGGGGGCTCGCCACCCGTGATGTCCACCGGGTTGCCCGCGGCGCCGAAGGGCGGGATGAACTTCCGGAAGGCCTCGTCCAGGTCGGACGGGATCTCCATCAGCTTCAGCCCGTTGTCGGTCACCGCGTCGGACAGCAGCACGCCCGAGCCGCCCGCGCCCGTGATGATCACGACGTTGTCGCCCTTGGGCGTCGGCAGCACCGGCAGCGCACGCGCGTACTCCAGCATCTCGTTGAGGCCGGGCGCCCTGATCACACCGGCCTGCCGGAGGATGTCGTCGTACACGGCGTCGTCGCCCGCGAGTGCACCCGTGTGGGAGCCGGCGGCCTTGGCGCCCGCCGCGGTGCGGCCCGCCTTGAGGACCACGACCGGCTTCTTCGGGACAGTCGCGCGGGCGGCCTCCACGAAGGCGCGGCCGTCCTTGAGGTCCTCCAGGTGCATGGCGATGCACTGGGTGTTGGGGTCCTCGCCGAACCAGGTGAGCAGGTCGTCCTCGTCGAGGTCCGACTTGTTGCCGAGCCCCACGATCGCCGACACACCCGTCTTGGTGGCCCGCGCGAAGCCGAGGATGGCCATTCCGATGCCGCCGGACTGCGAGGTCAGCGCCACCCCGCCCTTGACGTCGTACGGCGTGCAGAACGTGGCGCACAGGTCCTGCCACGTCGAGTAGTAGCCGTAGATGTTCGGCCCGAGGAGTCGCACGCCGTACCGCTCGCCGATCGCGACGATCTCGGCCTGCAGCTCGTGCTCCCCGGTCTCCGCGAAGCCGGACGGGATCAGCACGGCATTCGGGATCCCCTTGCGCCCCACCTCCTCCAGAGCGGCGGCCACGAACTTGGCGGGGATCGCGAAGACCGCCACATCCACCTCACCCGGGACGTCCGTGACACTCTTGTACGCCTTGCGGCCCAAGATGTCATCGGACTTGGGGTTCACCGGGTGGATCTCTCCGGAGAAGCCGCCGTCGATGAGGTTGCGCATCACCGAATTGCCGATCTTTCCCTGCTCGTTGGAGGCGCCGATCACGGCGACCGAGCGGGGCTGCATCAGCCGGCGCATCGAAGTGAGCATCTCCGCGCGCGTGTAGGTGCGCCGCTGCTTGACCTCCCCCTCGGAGAGGATGACGCGGATGTCCGCGGCGACCGCGCCCTCCGGCGTGGCGATCACCGGGTTGAGGTCGACCTCGGCGATCTCCGGGAAGTCGGTGACCAGCTGGGATACGCGGCGGATCTGCTCGGCGATCGCCCACCGGTCGACGGGCTGCCCGCCGCGCACACCGCGGAGGATCTCCGCGGCCCGGATCGAGTCCAGCATGGACACGGCCTCGTCGGCGTCGACCGGCGCGAGCCGGAACGTGACGTCCTTGAGGACCTCGACCAGGACGCCGCCGAGCCCGAACGCGACGACCTTCCCGAACGTCGGATCGGTCACCGCGCCGACGATGACCTCCTGGCCCTGCGGCAGCAGCTCCTGCACCTGCACACCCTCGATACGGGCCGCTGGCGCGTACGCGCGCGCGTTCTCGATGATTTTGCAGAACGCGGCCCGCACGTCCGCCGCGCCCTGCACACCGACGATCACGCCACCCGCGTCGGTCTTGTGCAGGATGTCCGGCGAGACGATCTTCAGGACGACCGGACCGTCGAAGCGGGCTGCGAACGCCACGGCCTCGTCGACGTCCGTCGCCAGCGCCTCGCCCGGCACGGCGATCCCGTACGCGTCCGCGATCACCTTGCCCTCGGGCGCGGTCAGCGCCGTACGGCCCTCGGCGCGGACGGCGTCGAGGAGCGTCCGCACCCGCAGCACGCGGTCTTCGGCCATCAATCAGATCACCCCGTTCGACTTGAGCAGGCGCAGCTCCTCGTCGCCGAGGCCGAGCTCGCCGATGTAGACCTCTTCGTTGTGCTCGCCGAGCAGCGGCGAACTGACCACCTCGACGGGCGAGTCGGAGAGCTTGAGCGGAGAGCCGACGGTGGTGAAGCTGCCGCGCTCCGGGTGGCTGACCTCGACGACCATCTCGTTCGCGGCCAGCGACGCATCCTCGATGATCTCCTTGGTGGACAGGATCGGGCCGCACGGGATGTTGTGCGCGTTGAGCTTCTCCAGCACCTCCCACTTGGGGAGCGTGGCCGACCACTCCTCGATGAGCTGGAACATCTTGTTCAGCTTGGGCAGCCGCGCCTCCGGCGTCGCCCACTCCGGGTCGTCCCCGAGTTCCGGGCGCCCGATGAGCTCGGTGATCGGCTTCCAGCCGACGGGCTGCACGATGACGTACACGTAGTCGTTCGGACCACCCGGCGCGCACTTGACCGCCCAGCCCGGCTGGCCGCCGCCGGACGCGTTTCCCGACCGGGGAACTTCGTCGCCGAAGTCCTCGTTGGGATATTCAGCCAGCGGCCCGTGCGCCAGGCGCTGCTGGTCCCGCAGCTTCACCCGGCACAGATTCAGCACCGCATGCTGCATGGCCACGTTCACGCGCTGCCCGCGCCCCGTGCCCACCCGCTGGTACAGGGCGGCGAGGATCGCGGCCACGGCGTGGATGCCGGTGCCCGAGTCGCCGATCTGCGCGCCCGTCGCGAGCGGCGGCCCGTCCTCGAAGCCCGTGGTCGACATGGAGCCGCCCATGGCCTGAGCGACGACCTCGTACGCCTTGAAGTTGGTGTACGGGCCGTCACCGAACCCCTTGATGGAGGCATAGACGATTCGCGGATTGATCTCCTGGATGCGGTCCCAGGTGAACCCCATGCGGTCCACGGCACCCGGGCCGAAGTTCTCGACCATGACGTCCGAGCGCCGGATCAGCTCGGTGAGGATCTCCTTGCCGCGCTCGGTCTTGGTGTTGAGGGTGATGCTCCGCTTGTTGCAGTTGAGCATCGTGAAGTAGAGCGAGTCGACGTCCGGCAGATCGCGCAGCTGCTTGCGCGTGATGTCGCCGGTCGGCGCCTCCAACTTGACGACGTCCGCGCCGAGCCAGGCAAGGAGCTGCGTGGCCGAGGGCCCGGACTGGACGTGCGTCATGTCGAGGACGCGAATGCCGTCGAGAGCCCTGGCGGGCTCGGTCGCCTTCTCTGTCACGGCTTCTGTCATGGCAAGGCCCCTCACTTGTACATGGTCTGGTTCATGGTTCCGGGGGCGTACGCGTCCGGGTCGACCCACACGTTGATCAGGGAGGGCTTGCCGGACTCGCGGGCCCGCCGCAGCGCAGGGCCGATGTCGGCGGGGTCGCGGACCTCTTCGCCGTAACCGCCGAGCATCTGGGCGAACTTGTCGTAGTGGACGTCGCCGAGCGTGTTGCCGACGCGCTCGCGCTCCTCGCCGTACTTGGCCTTCTGGCCGTAACGGATCTGGTTCATCGAGGAGTTGTTGCCGACGATCCCGACGAAGGGGAGGTTGTAGCGGACGAGGGTCTCGAAGTCCCAGCCGGTGAGCGAGAAGGCGCCGTCGCCGAAGAGCGCCACGACCTCCTTGTCGGGCCGCGCCTGCTTGGCCGCGAGGACGAACGGGACACCGACGCCGAGGGTGCCGAGCGGACCCGGGTCCATCCAGTGGCCCGGCGACTTGGGCTGCACGACCTGCCCGGAGAACGTGACGATGTCACCGCCGTCGCCGATGTAGATCGAGTCCTCGGTGAGGAAGTCGTTGATCTCGCTGACCAGGCGGTACGGGTGGATGGGCGACGCATCGGACCTCAGGCTCGGCAGGCGCTTCTCGAGGGCGGTCTGCTCGGCGGCCCGCAGCTCGTCCAGCCACTCCTTGCGCTTGGACGCGCCCCCGTTGATGCGGCCGGACGCGGCCTCCGTCACGGACTTCAGGATCAGCCCGGCGTCGCCCACGATCCCGAGGTCGATGTCGCGGTTCTTGCCGACGGTCCGGTAGTCGAGGTCGATCTGCACGACCGTCGCGTCCGCGGAGAGCCGCTTGCCGTAGCCCATGCGGAAGTCGAAGGGGGTACCGACGATGACGATGACGTCGGCGCCTGCGAAGGCGTACCGGCGTGACAGCTGGAAGTGGTGCGGGTCGCCCGGCGGCAGGGTGCCGCGCCCGGCGCCGTTCATATAGGCGGGGATGTTGAGGGTCCGCACCAGCTCGATGGCGGCCTCTGTCCCGCGGGTCGTCCAGACCTGACTGCCCAGCAGGATCGCCGGCTTCTCGGCGTGCACCAGCAGATCGGCGAGCTTCTCGACGGCCTCGGGGTCGCCGGCCGAGCGGGTCGAGGCCCGGTACTGCCCGGCCTTGGGGACCCGGGCCTTCTCCCGGGGCACCTTCGCGTCGAGCACATCGCGCGGGATCTCCAGGAAGGACGGGCCGGGAGCACCGTGGTAGCACTCACGGAAGGCCATCGACACCATGTCGGCCGCGCGCGCCGTGTCCGGCACGGTCGCGGCGAACTTGGTGATGGGCGTCATCATGTCGACGTGCGGGAGGTCCTGCAGCGACCCCATCTTGTGCTGGGTGTGCGCTCCTTGGCCGCCGATCAGCAGCATGGGGGACTCCGCGCGGAAGGCGTTGGCGACACCGGTGACGGCGTCCGTCGTGCCGGGCCCGGCGGTGACGACGGCACAGCCGGGCTTCCCGGTGATGCGCGCGTAACCGTCGGCGGCATGGGCGGCCACCTGCTCGTGACGTACGTCGACGACCTCTATGCCTTCGTCCACGCAGCCGTCGTAGATGTCGATGATGTGGCCGCCGCAGAGCGTGTAAATGACCTCCACTCCCTCTGCCTTGAGTGCCTTGGCGACCAGATGCCCACCGGAGATGAGGTCCTGGCTGTTGTCGTCGGGCATGGCGAAGTCCTGTCCCTTCGTAGGGGATTCGGGAGCACGGATGCGCTGCTCCCCACTGCCGTCGCGGTAGATTGCATACAGTCGACGAATACTGTATGAAGCTTGTTATCCCGCATCCGGTGGGTGGTGTCCAGGGGGCGTGCGGCACTTTTCGAGGACCAGCCGAGGACCAGCCGAGGACCAGCCGAAGACCAGCCGAACACCCGTCGAGGGCCATACGAGCAGCAGGTTCTGCTCCCCGAAAGGCCACGGCAGTCAGGAGCCGAGATGGACCTGTACGAGCACCAGGCAAGGGAACTCTTCGAGGAATACGGCATCTTGGTGCCGAAGGCCGAAGTCACGGACTCGCCCAAAGGGGCACGCGAGAGCGCACGCCGCCTCGGCGGCCGCGTCGTCGTCAAGGCCCAGGTGAAGACGGGCGGCCGAGGCAAGGCCGGCGGTGTGAAGCTCGCAACCGACCCGGCCGCCGCCGAACTGACGGTACGCCAGATGCTCGGCATGGACATCAAGGGCCATACCGTGCACAAGGTGATGCTGGCTCAACCGGTCGACATCGACAGCGAGTTCTACGTCTCGTACGTACTCGACCGCGCGGCCGGAGGCTTCCTCGCGATCGCCTCCGCCGAGGGCGGCATGGAGATCGAGGAGGTCGCGGCAACGCGGCCCGAGGCAGTGGCGCGCATCCCGATCGATCCGGCCGAGGGCGTGACGACGGCGAAGGCCGCACAGATCGCCGAAGCCGCGGGACTGCCCCCGCAGGCGGTGGACGTCCTGGTCAGGCTCTGGCAGGTGCTGACCCGCGAGGACGCACTCCTCGTCGAGGTCAACCCCCTCGTACGAACCGCACAAGGGCAGATCCTGGCCCTGGACGGCAAGGTCACCCTCGACGACAACGCCCGCTTCCGCCGGTCGCGATGGGGCACACAGGAAGCGGCACACGACGAGGACCCGCTCGAGGCCGCGGCCGCCGCCAAGGGCCTCAACTACGTCAAGCTCGACGGGGAGGTCGGCATCATCGGCAACGGCGCGGGCCTCGTCATGTCGACCCTCGACGTCGTCGCCGGCTGCGGCGCACGGCCCGCGAACTTCCTCGACATCGGCGGCGGCGCTTCGGCGCAGGTCATGGCCGACGGACTGTCCGTGATCCTTTCCGACCCGGCCGTGAAGTCGGTGTTCGTCAACGTCTTCGGCGGCATCACCGCCTGCGACGCGGTCGCCGACGGCATCGTCCAGGCCCTCGACAGCGTGCATCTGACGAAGCCTCTGGTCGTACGCCTCGACGGCAACAACGCCGTCCGCGGACGCGCCATCCTCGACGGGCGCGCCCATCCGCTCGTCCAGCAGGCCACCACCATGGACGGTGCCGCACGCCGCGCCGCCGGCCTCGCCAACGCCACTGCAGGCACCGCAAGGACTGCAGGCACCGCAAGCATCTCGGGCAGCTGAAGGAGACGAGACATGGCCATCTACCTCACCCAGGAGAGCAAGGTCCTCGTCCAGGGCATGACCGGCGCCGAGGGCATGAAGCACACCCGCCGGATGCTCCAGGCCGGCACGAACATCGTCGGCGGGGTCAACCCGCGCAAGGCCGGCCGCACCGTCGAGTTCGACGACCGGGCCGTCCCCGTCTTCGGATCGGTACGCGAAGGGATCGAGGCGACCGGCGCCGACGTCACCGTCGTCTTCGTGCCGCCCGCGTTCGCCAAGGCGGCCGTCACCGAGGCCGCCGACGCCGGTATCGGACTCGCCGTCGTCATCACCGAGGGCATCCCCGTCCACGACGCCGTGGCCTTCCACGCGTACGCACGCGCGCGTGGAACGCGCATCATCGGACCCAACTGTCCCGGCCTGATCACTCCCGGGCAGTCCAACGCGGGCATCATCCCCGCCGACATCACCAAACCCGGCCGGATCGGACTGGTGTCCAAGTCCGGGACGCTCACCTACCAGCTGATGTACGAGCTCCGCGACATCGGCTTCTCCACGTGCGTCGGCATCGGCGGAGACCCCGTCATCGGCACCACGCACATCGACTGCCTGGCCGCGTTCCAGGACGATCCCGACACCGATCTCATCGTGCTGATCGGCGAGATCGGCGGCGACGCGGAAGAGCGGGCGGCCGCGTACGTACGCGAGCACGTCACCAAGCCGGTCGTCGCGTACATCGCCGGATTCACCGCACCCGAAGGCAAGACGATGGGGCACGCGGGAGCGATCGTCTCGGGTTCCTCCGGCACCGCGCAGGCGAAGAAGGAGGCGCTGGAGGCGGCGGGTGTCGCAGTGGGCAGTACGCCGACCGAGACGGCGCGGCTGGTCCTTGCGCGACTCGACACCGAGCGCTGATCCGGTCGAGACCGGACGCTGAGCCGGAACCGAAAAGTGAGCGTGATGTCACTCATAGTTATGGCGTGGCCTCTATCAGGGTCCACGTCACCTCGCTACCGTCCCCTATACGTACATATGTGCGCGGGATCCGCAGGAGATCGCCCGTACGAGCCATGCCACCGCCCCGACTGTGCACCGTGAGCGGAGAAACCGAATGGCACCCACCCTCACCCCCGACACCCTCACCCTCAAGTCCGGAACATCCTGGGACGACGCCTGGCAGCGCTGCCTGGCTGTTGCCCCCGAGGCCTTCCGGGGCGACCGTGTCCTCAACCTCTGGGGCGCCGCCTGGCAGGCGGACGGCCGGGCGCTGCCCGCCACCAGCCCCGTCGACGGGAGCCCCATCGCGGGCCCGCCGCGCCTCGACGCCCGGACGGCCGGGGAGGCCGTGCGGGCATCCCTGGACCAGCACCGGGCCTGGCGGCACATCGCGCCCGCCGAGCGGCGCGCCCGCGTCGCCGCCACCCTCGACGCCCTCGCCCAGCACCGCGAACTGCTCGCCCTGCTCCTCGTCTGGGAGATCGGCAAGCCGTGGCGGCTCGCGCAGGCCGACGTCGACCGTGCGATCGACGGCGTCCGCTGGTACGTCGACGGTATCGAACCGATGCTCGAAGGCCGGGCGCCGCTGGACGGCCCGGTCTCCAACATCGCGAGCTGGAACTACCCGATGTCCGTGCTCGTTCACGCAATGCTGGTACAGGCACTGGCGGGCAACGCGGTCATCGCCAAGACCCCGACCGACGGCGGCGTCTCCTGCCTCACCCTGGCCTGCGCGCTCGCCGCACGCGAAGGGATTCCCGTCACCCTTGTGAGCGGCAGCGGAGGCGAGCTCTCCGAAGCGCTGGTGCGCGCTCCGGAGATCGGCTGCGTCTCCTTCGTCGGCGGGCGCGACACCGGCGCCGCGGTGGCCACGGCCGTCGCCGACCTCGGCAAGCGGCACATCCTCGAACAGGAAGGGCTCAACACCTGGGGCATCTGGAACTACACCGACTGGGACAAGCTGTCGGCAGTCGTCCCGAAGCTCTTCGACTACGGCAAGCAGCGCTGTACGGCGTATCCGCGCTTCGTCGTGCAGCGGAGCCTGTTCGACGAGTTCCTCGCCGCGTACCTGCCGTCCGTCCGCACCGTCCGCATCGGCCACCCGCTCGCCGTGGAGCACCCCGACGACCCGTTCCCCGAGCTGGACTTCGGGCCGCTGATCAACGCCGCGAAGGCGAAGGAGCTGACCGACCAGGTCACCGAGGCCATCGACCGCGGGGCAGTGCCGCTGCACCGCGGCTCGATTGCCGACGGGCACTTCCTGCCCGGCCAGGACACCTCCGCGTACGTCCCGCCGGTGACCCTGCTCGGCCCGCCCCCGTCCTCCCCGCTGCACCACGCGGAGCCCTTCGGCCCGGTCGACACCATCGTCCTGGTCGACACGGAGGCCGAGCTGCTGGCGGCGATGAACGCGTCGAACGGCGCGCTGGTCGCCACCCTGTCGACCGACGACCCGGCGACGTACGAGCGTCTGGCACCCCAGATCCGAGCGTTCAAGGTCGGCGAGGGCAAGCCGCGCTCGCGCGGCGACCGCGAGGAGCTGTTCGGCGGCTTCGGCGCGTCCTGGCGGGGTGCCTTCGTCGGCGGTGAGCTGTTGGTGCGTGCCGTGACACAGGGGCCGGACGGAGAGAGGCTGCCGGGGAACTTCCCGGACTATCACTTGATGCCGTGACCGGACCATCACCTGGTGTCGTGATCGCCTGACGCCGCCGTGGCTGTGACCGCGTGATGCGGCCGTCACAGCCATGGCGGCGCGAATTCGTGACCGTCTCCTCACTCACCGTGAGGCCGCCGGGGGTGCGGCCCCTGGCGGACGTATCCCGAGCTCACCGCACCGATACGCAGGTGAAAGGCACTCCGAAACCTTGGTATTGTTGTCCATGTCGCCGCGGGGAACACCACGCGAACGACAGACACCTGGTCCGGGTGGCGGAATGGCAGACGCGCTAGCTTGAGGTGCTAGTGCCCTTTATCGGGCGTGGGGGTTCAAGTCCCCCCTCGGACACAATGCTTGTCGATACAGAGACAAGAATTGCGAGGGCCTCGACCTGACGGTCGCGGCCCTCGTTGCGTATGCGTAGCGGACAGTGACGCCGAGGGCTTCGTAGAGGTTGAGTGGCCCAGGCCGCCGCCTTCGGCGCGGTCTCGACGCTGCGGAACTTCGATACGCCCGGCTGCGTGTCACAGCCGCGTAACCTACTCAACAGCACAGAACCGTCTCGCACCCACCACACGTGCCCTCCTTCACCGGGCTCGTCAACTGCACCTATTCTCCTTCGGGTTGTAGCGATGAGCTGGCAGCGGGTGGCAGGCGGAAGGTCAGGGGGAGCACATCACCATGAGCAGTGCCAATAGGGATGGGCAGGACGACCGGGGTGGGCACATCGACGACGGCGTCAAGCCGCTCACTGCTTTCGACCCGGACCGTATCGGGCCGTATCGGCTGCTCGGGCGGCTCGGGGCCGGCGGTATGGGGCGGGTGTTCCTCGCACGGTCGGAGAGCGGGCGCACCGTTGCGGTGAAGGTCGTGCACGAGGAGCACGTCGCCGATCAGCAGTTCCGGGCGCGGTTCCGGCGGGAGATCGACGCGGCGAGGAGGGTCGGCGAGCGGTACACAGCGCCCGTGCTCGACGCCGATCCGGACGCCGAGCTGCCCTGGGTCGCCACTGGGTACGTTCCCGGACTTTCGCTCGAGCAAGTGGTGCGGCAGCACGGACCGCTGGGTGTCGAGGCCGTGCACGCCCTGGCGGACGGGCTGCTGCGTGCCCTGAAGGACATCCACGACGCCGGGATCGTGCACCGTGACCTGAAGCCGTCGAACGTCATGCTGACCGTGGACGGCACCCGCATCATCGACTTCGGTATCGCACGTGCCCTGGAGACCTCCGTCGAGTCGCTGCTCACCAGTACGGGGATGGTCATCGGGTCGCCCGGGTTCATGTCGCCGGAGCAGATCAGGGGGGAGAAGGCCGGGGCCAGGAGCGATGTGTTCACCGTCGGGTGCGTGCTCACGTACGCGGCGACGGGGCGGCTGCCCTTCGGGCAGGGCGCGAGCAATCAGCACGCCGTCATGTTCCAGATCGCGCACGACGAGCCGGACCTGGCAGGTGTCGAGCATCCGGCTCTGCGGGCGTTCATCGAGCGGTGCCTGAACAAGAACCCCGATCAACGGCCGGATGTCGACGCCCTCCTGGCCGACCCCGAGCGGGTCCGGCCGGCGGTCACCAAGGGATCCTGGCTGCCCGCCGAGGTCGTCGCGCACATCGCGCAGCGGTCGGCACGGCTGCTCGACGCCGACGCGGTGCCGCTGCGCGAGGGTCCCACGGACCGGGCGACCGTCGGGCTGCGGCCGCAGCCCGGGTCCCCCGAGGCCGTCCCTGACGGCGCCGCGCCTGGAACCGACGGCGTGACGCGTCGGGAGCCCGAACCCAAGCCCCGTCGGCGCCGCACGATCATCGCGCTGCCGATCGTCCTCGTGCTCACCGTCGGTGGCGGCACATTCGCCCTGCTCCAGCCCTGGGTCAAAGACGACGGCGGGGCCGGGGCGAACGCCCTGCCGCCCGGGAGCAGCGCGAGTGGGACTCCCGCCGGCAGCAGCTCGCCCAGCACGGCCGGCACGGCGAGCAGTTCGCCCTCCGGCGGAGGCAAGAAGGGCGGTGAGCAGAGCGCCCAGGCGGCCGGCGACGGGAGTTCGGGGACATCAGACGGTGACAGCTCATCCAGTGACGGCAGCGGCACCCGCAATGGGTCAAGCAACACGGGGTCTTCCAGGTCGTCCGGCTCCTCGGGTTCGGACGGCGCAGACTCTTCCAGTTCCGGCGGCTCGTCCACCGGCTCTCCGCCGCCTGCCATGACGAGCTACAAGGTCGTGTACAACAATTCCTGCTTCGGCGCGTGCTCCATGCCCCTCACGGTGAGCTGGTCGTCGATCTCCCGGGCGACCCGCTATGACATCCACTACACCAACGAGGGCAGCCAGTACACCAAGAAGAACGTCGACACCATCTACTCCACCGGCAACACCAGTTACACGATCACGGGCCCCTACTCCGGCGACAAGATCTGCGTCACGGTACGAGCGGCCAACAAGTACGGCGCCTCCGCCTGGGCGCAGACCTGGTGCGACACGGTGCCCTACTGACCGGCGGTGGGGCCTGCCCGAGGCCTGGTAGCCCGCTGCGGGTGCTGCGGCGCCGAAGCCCTCCGGGCCTCACGGTATTACGCCCCGTTGGACGTGATCATCTAGCTGATTTCCCTATCGATGCAGATCCCGCATACGGGACCAGGGACTGGAACCCCGGACCCGCTGAACAAGCGTCAACTGATCGAAGATGCGGGTCGTGTCAACGCCTGCCGGCGTGGAGCAAGTTCACGAATTTGGACAGGCTACGCCCGAAGTGCGTGTCCGCATCGTGCCGCCGTATCCCGGACTTTTCCACGGCATCCAGCCCCATGACGGACACATGCGGCGCCGTCATGGGGCTGAGCAGGGCCGCTCTGGTGGGGCTTATGGTGCCGATTCTCCGTCACCGCCGCCGACTGATTCGAAGAGCGTGTTCCACGAGACGGCACCCGACACTTGATCAAGTGAACGACGTCCTGAACGCTCAGTCCCCAGAACCCCGGTTGCCCGGGAATCGCCGGCGAACGCGCACCGAGGACTCTGGAGGACATCACTGATGAGCATCACGACACTCGCACTGACCGAGGAGAGCACGAGCCGCACGGTCGACACCGCGAGCGGCGCGATTCACTACAACGAGGCGGGTCAGGGGCATCCGATCCTGATGCTGCACGGCAGTGGCCCTGGGGCCACGGGGTGGAGCAACTTCGGGCCGAACATGGCCTACCTCAGCAAGGAGTTCCACGTCATCGCCGCGGACATGCCCGGCTGGGGCAAGTCCTCGCCGGTCTCCTACGAGGACCGCGACCACGTCACCGCCGCCGTGCGCCTTCTGGACGCGCTCGGCTTGGAGAAGGCCGCCGTCGTCGGGAACTCCATGGGTGGGGCGACCTCGCTGAAGTTCGCCGCGACCCACCCCGACCGGGTCTCGCACCTCATCACCATGGGCTCCGGATCCGGCGGGGCCAAGCTGTTCAGCGCAGGCGACGGGCCCACCGAGGGGCTGAAGATCCTGCACCAGGCGTACCGCGATCCGTCCCAGGAGATGATGCGCAAGCTCGTCGACATCATGACCTTCGACCGCGAGTTCGCGACCGACGAGCTGGTCGACCAGCGGTCGGCCACCGCCAGGGCCCGTCAGGACCACCTGGACAACTTCGTCGCGGGGCTCGGCAAGCCGCGCAGGGGCGTGGCGACCGACGCCGAGCTGGCCTCCATCAGCGCCCCGGCGCTGATCTTCCACGGCCGCGACGACCGGGTCGTGCACTACGAGCACGCGCTCAAGCTGGTGAGCCTGATCCCGGACTCCCGCCTCGTTCTCTTCAACCGCTGTGGACATTGGGCGCAGCTCGAGCACGCCGACGAGTTCAACCGGATCGTGGCGGACTTCGTCGCCAACAACTGATTTCGAGAAATTTCCAGGCAAGGAGGAACGACCGTGAGCACCGTGCTGGAGCGGGTCGAGGAACTGGCCGAATACTTCGAGGCGCAAGCCGAGGAGGCCGACGAACTGGGCCGGATGCCCGACGAGACGGCCAAGAAGATCCGTGAGGCGGGTGTCGTGCGGATGCTCCAGCCGAAGGACTTCGGCGGGCTCGAGTCTTCACCGGTCGACTTCTTCAAGGCGGTTCTGAGCATCGGTTCCCGCTCGGCCTCGGCAGGCTGGGTCGCCGGGGTGGTCGGCATCCACTCTTTCGAGCTGGCCGTCGGCAGCCGGGAGGTTCAGCAGGAGATCTGGGGGGCGGACCCGGACACCTGGGTGGCTTCGCCCTACGCCCCGTTCGGACGGGCCCGCCCGGTCGAGGGCGGCTACGTATTCAGCGGACGGTGGTCCTTCTCCTCGGGCACGGATGCGTGCGACTGGGTCGTTCTCGGCGGGATGATCACCGATCAGGACGGCGAGGTCGCGGGGCCGGACGCCAATCGGCATTTCATCCTTCCGCGCTCCGACTATCAGATCATCGACGACTCGTGGCAGGTCGTGGGGCTGAAGGGGACCGGCAGCAAGGACGTCGTGATCAAGGATGCGTTCGTCCCGTCCCACCGGGTGATCAATCCTGTGGACCTCTCGAGCGGCGCGGCAGCCGAGCAGGCGGGCCGCGGCGACGTGCCGCTGTACCGGATGCCGTTCCACATGATGTTCAACGGCGCCATCTGCGGCGCCACCCTCGCCGCGGCCGAGGGAGCACTCGCCGGTTTCATCGCGTACAGCCGGAACCGCCTGACGCGGACCGGCAACCGTGCGGCGCAGGACCCGTACCAGCTCGCGACCCTCGGTGCTGCCGCCGCGGACCTCCAGGCCAGCCGGGTGCACTTTCTCAGCGACATCGAACGCCTGTGGGAGTTGGTGCAGACGAACCGGACGGTCGACCTCGAGGTTCGCGCGGAGGTGCGGCGCAACCAGGTGCGCGCGGTCCGGCGCGCGGTCGACGCCGTCGACACGGTAGTGGCCAGTGCGGGCGGAACGGCGATGCGCCTCGACAGCGCGATCCAGCGTTTCTGGCGCGACTGCCACATGGGCCTGGGCCATGCGGCGAACGTGGCCGAGCCGATCTACGCGGCATACGGCCTGAACCTTTTCGGCCTTCCTGTCCCGGCCGGTACCAAGCTCTGATCGCCCCTGCGCCTTCGCCCGGTACGGCGGGCTGCCGCGGGCCGGTGTCCAGGTGGGCGCGGCCCTCGGCCGGCAGGTCGGGGCGTGCTCGGGACTCAGGAGGCACGCTCGTGGGCCGGAACACCCTCGAGGGCTGCGGCGTACTGCTCGGAGATGCGTCCGGCGGCTTGGCGGACACGTACCGCGAGCCGCCGGCCGCCCACCTCCCCGGTCGGACCCGACAACGACACGGCGGCCACGACCCGTCCGTGGATGACGACCGGTGCGGAGATGCATGCGAGACCGAGTGCCGACTCCTCGTGGTCCTGGGCGATCCCTGCTGCACGGATCTGCTGGAGTTCCCGGAGGAAGCGGCCCGGCTCGGTGATCGAGTGAGGGGTACGCCGTGGCAGGCCGTCCTCGATGATTCCCCGCACCGCCGCGGGGCTGGTGAAGGCGAGCATGGCCTTTCCGAGACCGCAGCACGAGGCAGGGTGGCGGGCGCCGGGGATGGTGAGGGCGTGCAGTGGGCTCGCTCCCTGCACCTTGTCGACGAAGACGATCTCGCTGCCCTCCAGGACGGCGAGATGGGCTGTCAGCCGCGTCTCCACGCGAAGTTCGCTGAGATGCGGCATGGCGACGTCACGAAGCCCGTTCGGCCGGCAGAAGCCGACACGGCTGCCCAGCTCGAAAAGGGGGAGTCCGAGCCGGTACTGCGTACCCGAGCGCTGGACGAAGCCGGCGTTCTCAAGGTCTGCCAGCAGCCGGAAAGCGGTCGACTTCGGTATGTCCGCGCGTCGCGCGAGCTCGGTCACCCCCAGGGTGGGGCGGGCCTGGCGGAAGGCGGCGAGCAGCTGGAGTGCCTTGCTCACGGAGGTCATGTGCCGTGACCCGGCCTGCGACTCCGGGCTCTGCGGGGAAGGACCGCGACCTGCGGCGGGAGTGGGCTGCTGAACCGAGGAAGTGGGCATCGGGACTCCGTTCGCTCGGCTTCGTCATCGAAGCGGAGGACTATCCACGAGGGCGAGAGGACACCCAGCGGGTCAGCCTCGTGGGACGACGTTCCCACTCTGCGGAACGTGCAAGGTTCGTGGCCCCGGTATTCCACATGGTGAGGCGACCCCTCAACAGACGACAACCCCATGCCACCTTGTGTCCCGCGCCACATGCTGCCCTACCAGCGGTGACGCTGATGGAACGCACGACGATGTGCCGGTTCGCCGGCCCGTCGTCGTCCTGAAGCTACGAGAGCGGGTCCCACAGGCCCGGGCAAGGACGCACACGATGAACACTTCGGGTATTTCCCGGCGGACCATGCTGACCGTAGCGGCCTGTGCCTCGGTCGTCCTGACCGGCGCCTGCGGCTCCTCCTCCGGATCGGATGCCGCAGCAGGCAGTGCCGGCGGCTCCGCGGGGACTTCCGACATCAGCGTGGTCACGTTCCCCAGCTTCAACGCACTGGGCGCCCACACGGCCATGCACGACAACGTCTTCAAGGCCGAGGGCCTCAAAGCCAGGCTGGCGACGGTGGCGACACCGGCCGAGGCCATGCCGCAGCTGATGGGGGGCAAGGCCCAGTTCGCCCTGATGGACATGACGGTACCGACCGTCGCCAAGGCGAAGGGAGTCCCGCTGGTGATCGTGGCGCCCGGTGCGATAGGCACCGCGCCCACGGACGGGATGGGAACGGGCAACTTCTGGGTGCGGGCCGACAGCAAGATCAAGTCGATCAAGGACATCGAGCACGCGACGTTCGGCGTCCCGCAGATCAACAGCCAGATCTGGGTCGACATCCGAGCCGCGGTGGACGAGGCCGGCGGCGACTCGTCGAAAATCAAGTTCGTCGAGGTGCCCAACACACTGTCGGCGCTCAAGGCGGGCAATGTCGATGTGGTCACCACGGCTGAGCCTGCCGGAACGGCAGCACTCGGCGACAAGAGCATCAAGCTGCTGAGCGGATACACCCCCGCCGGCGGCGACATGGCCTATGCCTATGTCACCACGCAGCAGTTCGCGCAGCAGAACCCCCGCACCGTCAAGGCGTTTCAGGCGGCGATCATCAAGGCCAACAAGGCGGTCAACGCAGACCCGGCGAAGCGGGCGGAGATCGCAGGGACCTACATCAAGGCCGACAAGGCGCTGCTGAAGAAGGCCAGGTACGCGAAGTTCGGCGAAGTCCCGGTCTCCGAGGCCTCGGTGCAGACGGCGATCGACCGCCTGTTGAAGTACGGACTGCTCACCAAGGACAACGCCCCCAAGCCGGCCGACCTGCTCATCTCCGACAAGTAAGACCGAACCGCGCGTTCACCGCCTCGCGTGGACCCCGAAGGAGATTCGCAATGGCGCGAACCCAGACGAAAACCCGTAGCAGGGTCATCGGCCTGCTCCAACAGGCCGCTGCCCTGGCCGTCGCAATCGCCCTCTGGCATGTCTTCGCGACGGGCCCGGGCGACGCCAGCGGTGTGCCCGCCCCCTGGGAGACCGTGACGACCGCGGCCGAGCTCGTCCGTGCGGGCGACTACTGGAGTTCAGTCGGGAACACCCTGGTCACCACCTCGATCGGCCTGCTGCTGTCCCTGGCGGTCGGTGTACCCCTGGGGCTCCTGAACGGGTCCAGCCGCAAGGTCGCCATGAGTTCGCAGTTCCTCATCGACTTCGGTCGTACGATCCCCGGCGTGGCAGCCCTGCCCGTGGTGCTGCTCCTGTTCGGCGGAACGCGCTCCATGGCCCTGGTACTGGTCATGTTCGGCGCTGTCTGGCCGCTTCTGGTCCAGGCCACCTACGCCGTCCAGCAGGTGTCGCCGCAGCTGCACCAGGTGGGGAAGGCCTTTCATCTCACCCTGGTCCACCGCGTCCGGGCCATCTACGTACCCAGCGCCCTGCCCTTCCTCATGACCGGCCTGCGGATCGCGGCGACGATCAGCCTGCTGCTCTCGATCTCCGCGGAGTTCCTGGGCGGAACGGACGGGATCGGCCGCGACCTGTTCGACACTCTCACCGTCAACAACCCCGACCAGATGTTCGTCTACGCCTTCACGGCGGCGTTTCTCGGAATCGGGCTCAACTTCGTTCTGATGACGATCCAGCGGCGGGTTCTGAGGTGGCACCCGTCCCAACGAGAGAAGGCCTGACCCATGAAGTCCCTGCTCTCGAAGATCGTGTGGGAGTTCTGGCTCCCCGTGCTGCTGCTTGTCGTGTGGTGGGTGGCCAGTGCCGACAGCGTCTCGTTCTACTTCCCGCCGCTGTCACGGATCGCCGACGAGTTCCAGGACATCTGGCTCTTCGACAAGGTCCCCACCGAGATCTTCCCCAGCCTCGGCCGGCTGCTCCTCGGCTTCGGCGCGGCCGTCGTCGCCGGGGTGTTTCTGGGGTTGCTGTTCGGCACCGTCGGCTGGCTCGAGAACGCGGTGCGTCCGATCATCGAGTTTCTCCGCGCCACCCCCGGCGTCGTCATCTTGCCGATCATGATGCTGCTCCTCGGACTGGGCACCGCGATGAAGATCGCCGTCATCGCGATGGTGTCGACCTGGCCGATCCTGCTCAACACCGTCGACGGCGTCCGCTCGGTCGAGCCGGTGCTCAAGGATGTCGCCTCGAGTTATCGGCTCACCCTGGCCGACCGGCTGCGCTACATCGTGCTGCCCACGGCCGCCCCTCAGATCTTCGCGGGGGCCAGGACCTCCCTGTCCGTCGGCGTGGTCGCCATGGTGATGACCGAGATGGTGGGGACTCCGGGAGGCATCGGCCACTTCATTCTGAACTCCCAGCGCGAGTTCGACATCCCGGCGATGTGGACCGGGATCATCGCCCTCGGAATCATCGGATACCTGCTCAACAAGCTGTTCGGTCTGCTCGAGAACCGGGTGCTGAGCTGGCACAAGGGAATGATCGCTCACCACGAAGGAGGCAGAGCATGACCACGATGGATACCGCGACCGACACCGCTGCCCGCGTCGGCGAAGTGGTGCTGGAGGTCAAGGGCCTCGGTCACGCCTACGGCAGCAACACCGTGCTCCGCGGACTGGACTTCACGGTCGGCAAGGGAGAGTTCGTCTGCATCGTCGGGCCGTCCGGTACCGGCAAGACGACACTTCTGCAGTGTCTGACCGGACTGCGCACCCCGACCGAGGGAGGCGTGCTGTTCGAGGGCGTGCCCGTCAAGGAGACGCCCCGGGGCCTGGCCATCGTCTTCCAGGACTACAGCCGGTCGCTCATGCCCTGGCTCCGGGTCATCGACAACGTCACGCTGCCGCTCCGGTCCGCGGGCGTCCCGAAGGCCGAGCGGGAGAAGCTGGCCATGGACGCTCTCACCGAGGTGGGCCTCTCCGACGTCACCGCCTCGTACCCCTGGCAGCTCTCCGGCGGTATGCAGCAGCGCGTCGCGATCGCCCGGGCCCTCGCCTTCCGGCCGCACGCGATCGTCATGGACGAACCGTTCGCCTCGGTGGACGCCCAGACCCGCGCCGATCTCGAGGATCTCGTCCGCGGCGTGTGCAGTCGGCTCGGCATCACGGTGCTGCTCGTCACCCACGACATCGACGAGGCCGTGTATCTGGCGGACACCGTCCTGGTGCTCTCCGGGCGGCCTGCGGGTGTGACGGCCGTGATCCCCATCGACCTGCCCGGTCCCCGGGACCAGTTGGCCACGAAGGCACTGCCTCGGTTCGCGGAGCTCCGCCGTGAGGTCTACACCCTGATCAAGAAGCCGGCCACCCCGGCGAACGCGGAGGTCGTGAAGTGACCCGGACCCCCGCTCGACGCTCATGACCCGTGCACAACTGCCTCATACGGAGGCCGATCACGCGCTGCGCGCGGCACTCGTCGCCGCCGCGGAAGAGGGCCTGCGGGTCAGTGTCGCCGTCGTCGACGACCGGGGCTTCGATGTCGCGGTCGCCCGGGGGGACGGCGCGAAGTGGTTCACCCCCGAGGTGGCCCGCGCAAAGGCCCGTACGGCGGTGTCGTTCGGCGCACCCACGGCCTCCTTGGCGGCGATGAAGGAGCAGTACCCCGAGTTGTTCTCGCTCATCGGTGAGCAGCTGCCGTCGACTCCGACGACCCTTCCCGGGGGCCTGCCCCTGGTCGACGAGGGCATGGTCATCGGGGCGATCGGAGTGAGCGGGGCGCGCCCGGAGGACGACGTCCGGATCGCCGAGACGGGCGCTGCGGCCCTCAGGGCAGCACGTCCGCAGAACAGGAAGAACTGATGACCACGCAGACCATCGAGCCCGCAGTGTTCCGTGAGACCTTGGGCCACTATCCGACCGGCGTCGCCGTGGTCACCGGCATCGACGAGGACCACCAGCCCGTCGGCATGGTGGTCGGCTCCTTCACGTCGGTCTCCTTGGATCCGCCGCTCGTCGCGTTCCTTCCCGCCAAGGGGTCGGGGAGCTTCGCCCGGCTTCGCACCGCGAACACCTTCTGCGTCAACGTGCTGGCCTCGGACCAGGAACCGATATGCCGGCGCTTCGCCTCGCGGATCCCGGACAAGTTCGACGGTGTCGAGTGGCAGGCCGCGTCTCAGGGTGCACCCATCCTCAAGGGCGCGGTGTCGTGGATCGAGTGCGAGTTCGACAACATTCTCGAGGGCGGCGACCACTACATCGTCCTGGGGCGTGTCATCGACATGGCGGTGGCACGGCCGGCGCTGCCGTTGTTGTTCTTCCAGGGCGGTTACGGACGCTTTTCGCCGCCGTCGCTGGTCGCTCCCTCGGATCCGGACCTCATCCACGCGGTCCGCCTCGCGGAGTCGGCCCGCACCGACATCGAGGCCCTGAGCGCCGAGCACCAGGTGGACTGCGCTGTCCTCGCCAGAGTCGGCGGGGACGCCGTCTTCGTCCTGACCGCCAATCGCTCGGAGGCGCAGCGCCACACCTCGGTCGGCCACCGGGTCCCGCTGGTCCCCCCGCTCGGCGCTGTGCTCCTCCGCGACGCCGGTGAGGAGGAGGTGGACGAGTGGCTCGGCCGCTCACCCGGGTACGACGAGGAGACGGCGGCACGATTCCGCCGCGATCTGGCACGGGTCCGGGAGCGGGGCTACTCACTGTCGCTCCTGCCCGATCTGCCGGTCGACCGGATGGGGTTGCTGGCCGACTACTCGTCGTCCGAGCGCCTGCCCCTGCACGAGCGCCGGTTCAAGCAGATGATCGCCGAGACGGCGGACCTCTACGAGCCGGACCTGGACCCGGGGAAGACGTACGACGTGCACTCGATCGTCGTGCCCGTCCTCGGGCCCGAGGGGGCCCCGCAGATCGCGTTGCGGATGTCCGGACTGCCCTCGGGAGCCACCGCCGAGCAGATTCAGCTGTGGATCGACAGTCTCACCCGTGCCGCCGCGGCTGCGTCCGCCCGAGCCCGCGGATGACGTCTCCGGAGCGGAGCATTGACGGGCCGGACAAGGCCCCTGGAACAAAGGGATCTGTATGAACGCAAGTGTGAAGGCCCTGGGTTACGCGGTGATCGCCGCGACAGACCTCGACGCCTGGTACGACTTCGGTGTGGAGCTGCTCGGACTCCACTGCGCCGAGCGGAGCGAGGAGCGCCTGCTCCTGCGCATGGACGAGTATGCCTACCGGCTCGACGTACGCCGGTCGGACCACGACGGGATCGACGTCCTGGGCTGGGACGTCGGCAGCGAGGCGGCCCTGGAGGAGCTCTCCAAGCGACTGGCGGACACCGGCTTCGCCGTCGACCGGCTCGGCGCCGAGGAGGCCGCACAACGCAGGGTCAGCGGACTGGTCCGCTTCCGGGACCCGGACGACGGGTTCGACATCGAGCTGTTCTGGGGGCTGGCCAACACGATCGAGCGATTCGTGTCGCCCACCGGGGCACGGTTCGTCGCAGGCAACCTCGGCCTCGGTCATGTCTTCCAGAGGGTGCGGGACAAGGCTGCCTATCGGCGACTCTTCGGCGACATCCTCGGGTTCCGGCTGAGCGACCACATCGACATGGAGCCGGGTGTCACCGGGGATTTCCTCCGCTGCAACAGCCGGCACCACTCGTTCGCCGTCGTGGACAACCTGCAGCGTCCCGCGGGCATCGGCCACCTGATGCTCGAAGTCGACGACCTCGACATCATCGGGCGGGCCTACGACCGTGTCCTGGGCGGGGCGGCGCCCCTGCTGTCCACGTTCGGAAAGCACACCAACGACAAGATGCTCTCCTTCTACGTGCGCACGCCCTCCGGCTTCGGGATCGAGTACGGCACCGGCGGAATCCTCGTCGACGAGGAGACCTGGCTGCCCACGCGCTACGACGTGGCGCACTACTGGGGGCACCAGCGGAACCCCTCCTGAGCAACGTCGGCGCGGTACAGGGACCGCGTCGCACAGGTCCAGAACGAGTCAGGTCCCGATCGTCAGGGGTTCGGGGTCTGACTCGTTCGGCTCTCCGGCCCCGGTCTCGACAGCCTGGGTCTCAACTCCCCTGCGGAAGCGGTGAAGAGTCTTGACGCAGTCCAGATCCGAACCTAGCGTCCAGCATATTGGAATGCAGTTCCGCATACTGGGAGAGGCTCGATGGCGCAGCTGTCCTTGCACGATGATCTTGAACAGAATCCGCATAAGAGGTCCGTACTTGAGCGGGTGTTCGAGATTCTCGACTGCTTCGCCGACGACCAGCCCGAGCAGACCATCGCAGGGCTCTGTACGCAGACCGGCCTGCCGCCCGCCACCGTGCACCGGCTGCTGGCCCACCTCGTGGAGTGGGGAGCGGTCGAGCGTGCCTCCCGAGGGCGGTACCGCCTCGGGCGGCGGCTCTGGCGGCTCGGCTGGGGCGTACCGCAGGTCCGGCAACTCCGTGACGCAGCCCGGCCGTTCCTCGTCGACCTCTACAGCGCGACGGCCACACCGGTCGCACTGTGGTCCCGTGAGCACGACGAGACCATCCTCAGCGACCTGATCGCGGGACACTCGGTGGCAGGCGACTGGCACCCCAAGCGCCGCGTCCCCCTGCTGCAGACCGCGGCGGGCATGGCCTTCCTCGCGCACAGCACGACCGAGGGCATCGGCGAGTTCATCCGCAGCGGGGCGCTCGAGACCATGGCTCCCTCGACCAGTGAGTTCATGCTGCGCCAGCAGTTGAGCGAGGTCCGGCGGATGGGTTTCGCCGCGAGCAGGCCGCAGCAGCCCGGTGGAACAGCCTGGCTGGCGGCTCCGATTTTCGACTCAGAGGGAAACGTCCGCGCTGCCGTGTCCGTGGCGGTGCCCGGGGAGAGGCTGAGCTCGGGTGCCCTGATCCGGCTGGTCATCGAGGCGGCCCGCGGGATCTCCGCGGAACTGGGCCACCGCGGCGGCCGCAGCAACGCGCGGCGTGTGCGGTACCAGCCCGCCTGACGCGCTGTCCTGTCCGTCCCGGGCAGCAGGCCGGCTCGCCACACCCTGGTTCAGAATCTGACAGGCTTTCGTATTAGGTGGAGTGCCTCGCGATTGTCGGCGCACAAGGCGACGCAGGGTCGGGACAAGGCCCGGGGCGAGCCCGGGGGGAGAAGGAACGATGTCGGTACTGGAAAAAGCCAGCCTCGCGATCGACCTCCTGGCGCGATCACGCGAGCCGGTCCGGCTCGGCGTACTGTCGGAGGAACTCGGCATGCCCAAGTCCTCCGCTCACCGGCTGCTGACCGAGCTCACCGCGCTGCGGATCCTCAGGCGTACCGCTGACGGCCAGTTCGCTCTCGGACCGCGGCTGCTGGCCTGGGGCTCCAGGGCCGCGGACTCGTTCGTCATACGAGGTGTCGCGGAGCCCTGGATGCGCAAACTCAGAGACATCACGGGCGAGAGCGTGCACTTGTACGTCCGTCAGGACACGCACCGTCTGTGCCTCGCGTCGGTGGAGGGGTTCTCGGCCCTTCGGCCCGTCGTACCCATGGGGGGTCGGCAACCACTGGGCATCGGCTCCGCGGGCAAGCTGCTCCTGGCCTTCGCTCCGAAGGCGGTGGTCGAGGCGGTCGTCGAGGACGCGGCCCGCAGCGGCAGGCGTACCGCCTCGAATGACGAGCTCGACGCCATTCACGCCGAACACTGGACCATCGCGATCGACGAACGCGAGAAGGGGCTGAGCGGCGCTGCGACGTCGGTGCGTGGCATCGACGGCAGCGTGCTGGCCGCCATCAGTGTGTCCGGCTCGTCGCTGCGGCTGACCGCGGAGCGGTTCCTCGAGATCCGCGGTGACCTGGTCGCCTGCGCGGCGGAGATCGCCGAGGCGATGACGGGCCGTGAGCGCGACATCGCCTGACACTCGCCGGGGAACGGCCCCAAGCTGACGTCACCGAGTTCGCGGTCCGCCTGAGGTCTTCGGCCGGCGCACCCGCACCCGGCTCGTCGGCAGCCACACCGCCGTAGTGTCTGCAGGCCTGCCGTCGGCGAGCGATGGACCGGGCGGGTCAGGACCCGTTCAGGTCCGACGGACGCGGCCGCCGAGGTGCGGCCCGCGCCGTTCCTGCCCGGCAAGAAACGGCGGTGGAGCCCGATGGCTCCGCCGCCGTCATTGCAACCGGGCCGGCGGTTCTTACGAGTTACGGGCAGCCCCCGCGGCAACCAGGCCGGGGATCAGCCCGCCGGACCGCAGCCACGCGACCTCCGTGGCCGTGTCCACCCGGGCGCGGGCGGCGACCTCGCCCACCACCGTGCCGCCGCGGCGGATCCGTACCCTCACCGTGCCGCCGGGGACGGCACCGGCGTCCATGCCGAACAGGTCCAGTGTCTCGGAGCCGTCCAGCGTGGCGACCGCCTCAGCGTCGATCTGGAGCGGAAGGACGCCCAGGGCCACGAGGTTCGTACGGTGGATCCGCTCGAAGCCCGAGGCGAGTACGGCGCGGACGCCCAGGAGGCGGGTGACCTTCGCCGCCCAGTCCCGGGCCGAGCCCGCCCCGTACGAGGCGCCCGCGACGACCACGACCGGCTCGCAGCGGTCGCGGTAGCGGGCCGCGGCCTCGTGGACCGGCACGACGTCACCCTCGGGGAAGACGCGGGTCAGCCCGCCGGGTCGGCCGGGGGTGAGCCTGTTCTGCAGCCGGTGGTTGGCGAAGCCGCCGCGGAGCATGACGTCGTGGTTGAGGCGGCGGCTGCTGAAGGAGCCGAGGCGGTCCGGGGCCACTCCCTGCTCGATCAGCCAGCGTCCGGCCGTGGATTCGGGGTCGATCCGTGAGACGGGGGAGATGTCGTCCGTCGTCACGCCGTCGCCCAGCAGGAGGAGTTGGCGTGCGCCGACCAGGTCGCCCCGGACGGTGCCCACCTGCCCGAAGCCGGCGGCCGCCAGGTCGGCGAACGGAGGGCGCCGGATGGCTCCGCTCACGCCGTCCCAGGCGTAGCCCGAGTCGTCCGCGGAACCGGCCCGGCTCTGCGGCGCGGGGAGCAGCTGCGCGGCCGCACTGAGCGCGGCGCCCGTGGCAGGTCCGTCGACGAGGCCGTCGATCTCCTGGGCGGGGGGCCACAGTTCACGGAGGTGGACCGGCCGCCCGGCCGAGTCGACGCCGAGTGGCTCGTTCTCGAGGTCGACCTGGACCGACCCGGCGAGGGCCGCGGCCACGACCAGCGGGGGAGAGGCGAGATACGACGCGCTCACCCTCGGGTGGATCCGGCCGGGGAAGTTGCGGTTACCGGACAGGACCGCGGCGACTGCCAGATCACCCGCGGCCACCTGCTCCTCCACGCCGGCGGCCAGCGGCCCGGAGTTGCCCATGCACGTGGCGCAGCCGTGCCCCGCGACCTGGAAGCCGAGCTGGTCCAGGGACTTCTGCAGCCCGCTGTCGGCCAGCATGCGCGAGGCGGAGTGCGAACCGGGCGTCAGCGACGTCTTGACCCAGGGCGGCACCGTGAGCCCGCGCGCCACGGCGTTACGGGCCAGAAGCCCGGCGGCCGCCATCGCACGGGGGTTGGAGGTGTTGGTGCAGCTGGTGATCGCGGCGATGACGATGTCACCGTCACGCAGCCGGCGTTCACCCTCCTGGGCCCTGTTCCGCACGGGAACCGGGGCGCTGGACGGCACCTCCGCCAGGGGGAGCCGTTGCTGAGGCCGGGCCGGTCCGGCCATGGACCGGCCCACCGAGCCCAGGTCCAGATCGAGCGTCCGTGCGAACCGTGGCTCCGGTGAGCCGGGCGTCGCGAGCATGCCCTGCGCGGTCAGGAACGCCTCGGCCATCTCCACGTGCTGCGCGGAGCGGCCGGTCGCCCGCAGATACGCCAGCGTCGCGGCGTCCGGCGGGAAGAACGCCATCGTCGCGCCGTACTCCGGGGCCATGTTGGCGATCGTGGCCCGGTCCCCGACGGCCAGGGTCTCCACACCCTGGCCGGTGAACTCCACGATGCTGCCGACCACGCCGACCCGGCGGAGTTCCTCGGTCAGCCGGAGCGCGATGTCGGTGGCGAGCGCCCCCTCGGGCAGCCGGCCGGACAGCCGTACGCCCACGACCTCCGGGGCCGGGAAGGCCACGGGCTGCCCGAGCACGGCGGCGGTGGCCTCGATGCCACCGACGCCCCAGCCCACCACTCCCAGAGAATTGATCATGGTGGTGTGGCTGTCGGTGCCGAGCACGGAGTCGAAGCCGGCCAGCCGCCGCCCGCCGTCCGGCTCACCGAGGGACACCAGGTCGGCCAGCACCTCGAGATTGAGCTGGTGGCAGATCCCGAGCCCCGGCGGGACGACGCGCAGCCCGGGAAGGCGCCCCGCGGCCCAGTCGAGGAACCGGTAGCGGTCCGCGTGCCGTTCCCGCTCGAGCTGCAGGTTGCGGGCTGCGGCGTCGTCGTGCCCGTAGTGGTCGACCTCCAGTGCGTGGTCGACCACGAGATCCATGCGGATACGCGGAGCGACGCCCGCCGGATCGCCGCCCGCGCCGGCGACGGTCTCCTGCAGCACGACGAGGTCCGCCAGCACCGGGATACCCGAGGCGTCCTGCAGGAGCACCCGCCGGGGCCGCAGGGCGACGGTGCCCGGCGCGGCGGCGGTCCCCGTCGCGGCGGCGGCGACGCTGCGCACCTGCTCCCGTGCATCCGCGGCGGACTCGGTCCGCAGGATGTGCTCCACCAGGACCCGCGAGGAGTACGGCAGGGTGCTCAGCGGCCCGGCTCCGGCCTCCTCGGCGGCGGGGAGGGAGACGTGGTCCACGTCCGGGTGGCCGGGAAGCGGCCGGCGGAGGGCCGCGATGTCCGGGCTCGTGTCTGTGCTCATATCACTCGTTCCGACGCCATGTGGCTGTCGACCTCGGCCTGCGCGGCGGCACGCGTGTTGCTCATGTTGCTCACTTCGCTCATACGGCCTCCTCCTCGCGCAGCCGGGCGATGCCTGCGTCGTCGTACCCGAGCTCCCGCAGCACCGAATCGGTGTGCTCGCCCAGCAGCGGCGGCGGGGCCGCGGGCCGGACCGCCTCCCCGTCCACGTGTGTCGGCAGACCGACGACCCGCAACTCTCCCCCGTCCGGCTGCAGGGCCTGTCCGTCCCCGCGGGGCGAGGGGAGTTCGGTCACCAGGCCGCGATGCGCGATCTGCGCGGAGCGCAGCGCCTCCGGCACCGTGACGACCGGGGCCGCGGGCACGCCGGTGGGCAGCAGGATCTCGTCCCACTCCTGGGCCGTACGGCTCTTGAGTGAGATCTCCAGCTCTGCGCGGAGGACGTCGCGGTTGCGCTTGCGGTCGTCGCGCGTCACGAACCGCGGGTCGGTGATGAGCTCCTCGCGCTCCAGGACGCGGCACAGGGTCTCGAACTGCTCCTGCTTGTTGGCCGCGATGTTGAGCGCGCCGTCCGCCGTCTGGAACGTACCCGAAGGGGCGGATGTGACGTTCTCGTTGCCCATCGGGGTCGGCTCCCGTCCCGCGACGAGGTGGTCGGAGACGACCCAGCCCATGGCCGTCAGCGCGGCGTCGAGCATGGAGACGTCGAGGTAGGCACCCTCGCCCGTACGGCGCTGCCGCAGCAGCGCGGAGGAGATCGCGAACGCCGCGGCAAGCCCGCCGAAGCTGTCGCAGACCGGGAACCCTACGCGCAGCGGCGCGGTGTCCGGGGTGCCGGTGACGCTCATGATGCCGGACATGCCCTGGATGACCTGGTCGTAGGCGGGCCGCTGGGACAGCGGGCCGGTCGCCCCGAACCCGGAGACGGCGCAGTAGACCAGACCGGGCTTGAGCTCGCGCAGCTTCGCCCAGCCGAAGCCGAGGCGCTCCATCACCCCGGGCCGGAAGTTCTCCAGGAGGACGTCGGCCCGCTCGAGCAGCCTGGCGAAGACCTCCTTGCCCGCCTCACTCTTGAGGTTCACCGTGATCGAGCGCTTCCCCGCGTTCTGCGCGAGGAAGGAGACGCCCAGGCCCTCCCGGCTCAGGCCGGGGTCGGCGCCGAGCTGGCGGGCCAGGTCGCCCGTGCCGGGGACCTCGACCTTGATGACGTCCGCACCCATCAATGCCAGCTGGTAGCCGGCGAAGGGGCCCGCCAGGACGTTGGTCATGTCGAGCACGGTGACGCCGGCGAGCAGCCCGTCAGACGGAGAAGTCATGGGAGAACCGCCTCCAGCCGGCCGTGTCCTGCCTCGCTCGTCCGCGGGGCGACCGCGGCCGCGGTGCGGGCGCGGGCTGCTGAGCGGCGCCGTGCGGGGCCGTTCACCACCGGCGCCGGCGCACGCCGAGTGGAAGCAGTTCTCGTAGACATGAGGGTTCCTCTGAGATGGGGGAGTGGGAACAGAAGGCTGCGCGGTCAGTGGATGACGGAGGCAAGGAACTGTCGCGTCCGCTCCTCGCGGGGCGAGCCGATCACATCGTCGGCCGGCCCGTCCTCGATGATGGCGCCGTCGGCCATGAAGATGATGCGGTCGGCCACTTCGCGCGCGAAGCCGATCTCGTGGGTGACGACCATCATCGTGCGGCCCGTGTGGGCCATCTGCTTCATGACGTCCAGGACCTCGCCGACGAGCTCGGGGTCCAGCGCCGAGGTCGGCTCGTCGAAGAGCATGAGCGGCGGGTCCATCGCGAGCGCCCGGGCGATCGCGACGCGCTGCTGCTGGCCGCCGGAGAGCTGGGAGGGGTAGCGGTCCTTGAACCCGGCCATGCCCACACGGCCGAGCACGTCGATCGCGATCTCCTCGGCGTCGCCGGGCTTCGTCCTCTTGACCTGGACCGGCCCCTCGACCACGTTCTCCAGCACGGTCATGTGCGGGAAGAGGTTGAAGCGCTGGAACACCATGCCGATGTCGATCCGCTGGGCGGCGCGCTCGGACTCGGTGAGCGTCTTCCAGCCGCCCTTGACCTTCTTGACGCCGATGTAGTCGCCCTCGTACGTGATCGTGCCCTCGCCGATCAGCTCGAGCTGGTTGATGCACCGCAAGATCGTGGACTTGCCGGAGCCGGAGGGGCCCAGCAGGCACACCACCTCGCCGGGCATGACCTCCAGGTCGATGCCTTTGAGGACGTGGTTCTGCCCGAAGTGCTTGTGCACGCCCCGCATGACGAGCAGCGGGTCCTTCGTGGCGATGGTGTCGGAGCTCATCGGCGGCTGCCCTTCGCGAGGCGGCGCTCGAGGTGGCGCTGCAGGACGGTCATGACGGAGACGATGGCCAAGTACCAGAAGGTGGCGACGGTCAGCATCTCGAGGGTCTTGTAGCTGACCGAACCGATGTCGTTGGCCACCGTCATCAGCTCGCCGCCGGCGATGACCGACACCATCGCGCTGGCCTTGAGCAGCGAGATGAGCTGGTTGCCGGTGGGCGGGATGATGATGCGCAACGCCTGGGGCAGGACGATGCGCCTGAGGATCCGGCCCCTCGTCATGCCGATGGCCTTGGCCGCCTCCTCCTGGCCGCCGTCGACGCTCTGGATGCCGCCGCGGACGACCTCGGCCATGTAGGCGGCCTCGTGGAGGGACAGCGCGAGGACGGAGGCGACGAACACCGTGATGGCGGAGTTGGTCGGCACGGAGAACAGCATCATGTCCGTGAACGGGACCCCCAGCCCCAACCGCGGGAAGAGGAGCGCGAAGTTGCCCCAGATCATGATCTGGACGAGAAGCGGGACGCCGCGGAAGAACCAGATGTAGAACTCCGCCAGCGCCGTCAGCACGCGATTGCCGGACATCCTGGCGACCGCGATGACGACGCCGAGGAGGATGCCGATCAGCATGCTGACGACCGTCAGCTCGAAGGTCTTCAGGAGACCTTCCAGGACCATCTCGTTGGAGATGTTCGAGGCGATCATCCCGTAGTCGATGTTCTTGTTGTCCGCGAGGAGCGCGAGAATCCACGCGGCGAAGATCAGGCCGACGACCACGGACGCGATCTGGCCGGGGGAGCGGACGGGCTTGTACTCGCTCCTCGGTGGTACGGATTCGATGTTCCGAGGCGGCTCGGCGACTTGCATGCTCACGAAAGTGCCCCGTTCATAGTGGAGTGGGAAGAGGCGGGATCGCGCGCGGCCCGCGGCCGGCCGCTCCCGGGCGGCGGCTGACCGCGTGTCACACGGGATAGGCGCGCGTCGCGGGCGCCTTGTCGACCGGCATGAACATCCAGTCGAGATGGACGTGGTCCTGGGGGTCGTGGTCCTTGAAGAAGTTGTTCCGCAGATGCCGCGCGACGCCCTCGTAGTGGAAGAGCTCACCGGCCACACGTGCCAGGCGCTGGACGTTCCCGACATGGCTCAGGCGCCGCTCCTCGTAGCGCCTGAAGGCCTCGCCGGGGGTGTCGGCCGAGGCGAACTCCTCGGCCATGACCGCGGCGTCGTCGAGGGACTGGGCCCCACCCTGCGCCAGGTACTGCAGCATGGCGTGGGCGGCGTCGCCGATCAGGGCCACGTTGCCGTCGACCCAGCGGGTCGCGGGCTCGCGGTCGTACATCGGCCAGCGCAGCTCCCGGTTGAGGTACTCCCCGGCCTTGCGGACGTGGTCGCAGCACACGCCGAAGCGCTCGTCGAGTTCGGCCTCCGTGCCCCAGTCGTCGTGGTCCGGGGAGTAGTTGTCGGAGCGGAAGACGGCGACGTTGTTGTAGAGCTTCCCGCCGCGCAGGGGGTACTGGATGAGGTGCATGGCGGGTCCTAGCCAGCAGAGCACCGTCGGCGACTCGGCAGCCTCCTCGCCCACGGCCTCGATCGGCACGGTGCCGCGGTAGGCCACGTACTTCGACGGCACCAGCTCGTCGTCGATGATGGTGGGCCGGATCGCGGAGCGCACGCCGTCGGCGCCGATCAAGGCGCCCGCCAGATAGGCAGAGCCGTCCGCGCAGACCACCTTCACGCGGCCGTCCGCCTGCTTCTCGGTGGACACCACGCCGCGATTCGTCTCCAGGACCACCGACGGCAGCTCCCGGCAGGCCTGGAGCAGGGAGCCGTGGAGGTCGGCGCGGTGGGTGACGATGTACGGGTAGCCGTAGCGCTCGACGAACTTCGGGCCCAGGTCGATCGATGCGATCCGCTTCCCGGTGACGGCGTCCATGTACAGCTTGCGCTGCGGGAAGACGGCGTCCTTCATGACCGCGTCCAGCACGCCCAGCCTGTCCAGGACCGACATCGCGTTGGGTGCGAGCTGGATGCCGGCGCCGACCTCCCCGAACTCCGGGGTGCGCTCGAGTACGTGCACCGCCTTCCCGGCCCGGCCCAGACCCAGCGCGACCGCCAGCCCTGCGATACCTCCGCCGACGATCAGCGTCTCGACCTCGATGGCTGGTGTGTCCTCGGTCACTGTGCGTGTTCCTTTCCTCAGCCGTGGCGTCCGGACGAGACCGGGCTGTTCTGCATTGTGGAAGATGATTCTGCTATTGACACTAGGCACGGTTGAACGATGCCGTCAATGGATCGAGTACCGCGATCTAGTGGGGTTTCGAGGTGCCGTGCCGTCCTGCAGAAAAGCGGGTGGACCCGTCGGCATCGGGTGGGACCCGTGCCCGGACTGTGGGGAGTGCCAGTCCGGGAGGGGTGCGACGAGCGTGCCGGCGCCCCTGGGCGCGGTCAGGCAGGTCGGGCGAAGTCCGCTGCGGTTCGGCGGCGCCCTGAAGGGGCGCGGGGCTGCCACATGGGCGGCCCCGCCGCGATGGGGGTCCCCCTGTTCGAGCGAAGCCGAGAGCTTGGGGGAGCGATCAGCCGCGATGGTGCCGCAGGCGATCGACGGCGCATCGCGGCCCCGCGGCGGAGCCGCATATCGACAAGGCCGGCGGAGCGCTCAGCGGGAAAGCGCGATGGTGAGCGCCGCGGAGGCGGCCTGCAGTTTCGTCGCGACCGACGGCAGCAGCTCCTGCGGGATCCGCGAGGTCGGATAAGTCATGCCGATCGCGTACTCGATGGCGCCGGACGCGCCCCGGACGGGTACGGCCGCGACGCTCACCCCCGGCTCGATCTCCCCGTCGTGGTGGGCGTAGCCGCGCTCCCTGTCGGACCGCAGGCGCTGGATGAGTTCGTCGGCCATCGGTCCGCCGCCGGGGCCCTTGATCGCGGCCGGGACCAGGGACCGCAGGGCCGCCTCGTCGTGGTCGAAGAGCAGGGAGCGGCCCATGGCGCTCACCCAGGAGGGGAGCGCGTGCCCGGCCCGGTCCCCCACGCGCAGCATGTGGGGACCCTCGGCGGTGAACAGCGTGACAGCGAAGGCCTGCTCGAGCACCGACAGGTGCACCGTCTCCTGCGTGTCCTCCGCCAGGTCGCGCAGGATGGGCCGGGCCTGCTCGAGGAATCGCTCGCGGGAGTGACCCATCGTCAGAAGGGCTGGCCCGGGCCGGTAGGCCTTGCTGTCGGAGTCCTGAACCGCGAAGCCGTAGTGGGCGATCATCTGCAGCAGGCGGTGGGCCGTGGACGGCGCCACCCCCAGCTCGGTGCTCGCCTCGTTCACCCGGACCCCTGCGGGACGCTCGCTGACCAGAAGCAGGAGGCGCAGCGCCTTGTCCACGGACCCGATGGGGTAGGCGGGCGCGGGGCCAGGAGTGTCTTGGGAGGTGGTCATGGGTCCTTTATAGAGGATCAGGCCCTCCTCTTGACAGGCTCGGACCCCCTTGTAATTCTGCGATACGGAATGCAAGACCGTCTTACAGAATGCTCGGAGGGGTTGTGGCAACCCGCACAGTGGACCCGGCGCCGGTGGCAAGGCCGGACGAGGGCTTCTACGCCGAACTCGAGGACAACCACCTATCCCCCCTCTGGCAGCTCATGGGGGGCATCGGCGAGCAGCCGGTCACGAGCATGCGCCCCCACATCTGGCGGTATGCCGACGTCCGTGAGTACCTCATGAAGGCCGGTGAGGTCGTCTCGATCGAGGACGCGGCCCGCCGCGTCCTCGGCTTCCGCAACCCCGGCTGTCAGCCCCATCAGCGCACCGGCGCCACGGACAGCCTCTGGGCCGCGCTCCAGCTCGTGATGCCGGGGGAGATCGCGCCCCCGCACCGCCACACCCCGTCCGCGCTGCGCTTCATCATCGAGGGCGACGGCGCGTACACCACGGTCAACGGCCAGCGCGTGCCCATGGAGGAGGGCGACTTCCTGCTGACGCCCAACGGGCACTGGCACGAACACGGCCACACCGGCGACGGCCCCATGATCTGGCTGGACGGGCTGGACTCACCCCTGGTCAACAAGCTCGGCCTCTACACCATCCAGGAGACCGACACCCTGCAGCAGGTGGCGGACGAGCTCCCGGAGCAGCTTCTCAACGGAACCATCCTGCCCGCGTGGGACGTCCCCGCGCCCAGCGTGCAGCAGCCGCTGGTGTTCAAGCTCAAGGACGCCCTCGAGGTCATCGACCGGCTGCGCGACGGTGAGGGCGACCCGTACGACGACGTCATCGTCGAGTACCGCAACCCCCGCACCGACGGCCCGGTGATGACCAACATCGCCGCCTACCTGCAGCTCATCCGCCCCGGCGTCGACACCCGGGCGCACCGCCACACCCACGGAACCGTCCACCACGTCGTCCGCGGCTCGGGTCACTCCGTGATCGACGGTCAGCGGTACGAGTGGACCAGGGGCGACACCTTCGTCGTGCCGCTCTGGTACGAGCACAGCCACCACAACCCCGGGGGCGAGGACGCTCTCCTCTTCTCCTACACCGACAAGCCGGCCGTCGAGGCGCTCGGCCTCGGACGCACGGAAGCGAGCACACAGAACGCATGAAGCTCTACGTCTTCGACGACTACCAGCTCGGCGCCGAGGCGTCCGACGGGACCCTCGTCAACCTGAACGACCTGATCCCCGGGCACACCGCACCCAAGGAGCGGATGAACGCGCTCATCGCCGCGTGGCCCGAGGCCAAGGACGAGGCCGCGCGCCGCGCCGCCGCCGGCGGCGGCAAGCCGCTCTCCGACGTCCGGGTCCGGGCTCCCCAGCCGCAGCCGCGCGACCTGTTCGCGGCGCCGGTCAACTACCACAAGCACCAGCAGGAGATGGGCGGGGAGCAGGGGGTCTACAAGGACCGCAAGATCCTGTCCGTCGAGGTCCGCAAGGGCTTCCTCAAGGCGGCGACGTCCATCGTCGGTCCGGACGGCGCGATCGAGCTGCCCTGGCCGGACCGGCGCTTCGACCACGAGGCCGAGCTCGGCGTCGTCATCGGGCGCGAGGCGAAGGGCGTGTCCGAGGAGGACGCGCTGGACTACGTGTTCGGCTACACCCCCCTGATGGACATCACGCTGCGCGGAGACGAGGACCGCTCGTTCCGCAAGTCCATGGACACCTTCACTCCGATCGGCCCGCACATCGTGACGGCCGACGAGATCGAGGACCCGGAGAACCTGGACTTCTGGCTCACCGTCAACGGCGAGATGCGGCAGAAGTCGAACACCTCCTTCCTGATCTACGGCATCGCCAAGCTCATCGCCACCTACTCCGAGGTCATGACCCTTCAGCCGGGCGACATCATCGCCACCGGCACTCCCGAGGGCGTGGGCCAGATCGTGCCCGGCGACACCGTCGTCCTCACGATCCCGGCGGTCGGCAAGCTGACGATGGCGGTCAGGGCACGCTGACACCGGTCGGGGACACGTCAGCAACCGGGCGGCCGGCGCCGCCGTGAGCGACGGCGCCGGCCGCCCCCGCCTCATCGGCGTCCGCCCCTTCCGCCCCTGAGTCCACCCTGGGTCCCCCGGCAAGCCCCCCACTGCGGAGTACGCCCTGGGGGCGTCCGACGTGCTCTTTTCCGTACCGAACGACGCACTTCCGACATACGAAATGGTCTGTCTTCAACGATGAGGAGCCATCGCATGACCACCGCCCACCACACGCGTGCCACCACCCGCCGAACCCGCCTCGCCCTCGGCGCCCTTCTTGCGACAGGCGCCCTGCTGGTGACCGGATGCGGTGGCGACGCCGGCGCCAAGGCCGGCGCGGGCAGCGACGCGGCCGTCGACCCCGCGCTGCAGAAGCGCCTCCCCGACTCCATCAAGGACTCGGGCGTCCTGAGAATCGGCACGGTGACCTCGACGACTCCGCTGACGGAGAAGCCGGGCAGCGAGGTGACCGGGCTCATCCCGGACCTCGCCCACGCGATGGCGGCGCGTCTGGGCCTCGAGGTGAAGTTCATCGAGTCGCCCATGGCGGCCCAGATCGCGGCGCTGCAGTCGGACCGGGTGGACGTGACCTGGAGCGCGATGACCTCCACGGCGGAGCGGGAGAAGTCGATCAACATGGTGCCGTACATCCGCACCGCAAGTGCCCCGCTCGTCCTCGAGGGCAACCCGGCGGGCATCAAGGTGGCCAAGGACCTCTGCGGCAAGTCCGTGGGCGTCGTCCGCGGCGGCAACAGCCACCTCGTCCTCGAGGCGTTCCAGAAGCGCGAGTGCGGGGGCGATCCGCTCAAGCCGAAGCTCTACGACAAGAGCTCCGACGGGCTGGTGCAGCTGCAGAGCGGAAAGCTCGATGCCTTCGTCGGCGTCGGGATCCAGCTCAAGCACGTCGCCGAGACGGCCAACGGGGGCTCCACCTTCGACTTCGTCGACCAGGTCATCGACGAGAACGTGATGAACATCTGCACCGCCAAGGACAACACCGAGCTGGCGGAGCTGATCCGCGACACCCTGCGCAAGGTGATGGACTCCGGCGAGTACGTAAAGATCCTCAAGAAGTACGGCGGCGAGGGTGACGCCCTCACCAAGGAGGAGACCGAGATCAACCCGGTCACGAACTCCTGACGTACCCGTGCGGGCCTTCGCGGTCCGGCGGCGGCAGCCCCCGTCGCCGCCGCTTCTGGACGTCGTCGGACTGCCCGAAGGGCACCGGGAGTCTGTTGCTGCGGGTGCCGGCGGACGGGCGCGTCACGCAGACCGTGGTGTGGGACC